>DWYZ01000206.1 GCA_019118425.1 Candidatus Blautia faecavium
CCTTCTTACAAAGCCGGAGCTGAAAACCCTTCCGGTTGGCCTTATGAACTTGATGGCAGCCCAGAAATCAGCAGTTCAGTACGGACAGATGTATGCAGGACTTGTAATCGTTATGCTGCCTACTTTGATCCTGTACATCTGTGTACAGAAGAAGCTGACGCAGGGTATGACGCTGGGCGGTCTTAAGGGCTGATCCTTAATGAAACCGGAGGTGAAAATTATGGATGAAAGAATGAAAAATATCGTAACGACGATTTTGTCGATTATTTTCTTTGCTGTGTGTATTGCCCTTGTGGTGATCGGACAGAGAAATATAGGTCCCCAGGGGACCCTTGTGATGCTTTTAGGGCTTGCAGGGCTGATCTTATTATTGTATAGATATAACAGAAAATTTAAATAACAGGAGAGATGAATCTATCTGCCTGGATGATACAGAAAATGTGTCAGGAGGAGGAAAAAATGAGTATAGGCAAAGGAAGAGTAACCATACCTACAGACGTTGATGTGATCCCGGAGACTTTGGAAATTATGAAGCGCTGGGGCGCGGATGCCATAAGAGACTGCGACGGAACGGATTTTCCGGCAGAGCTTAAGGATGTTGACGCAAAAATTTACTCTACATATTATACAACAAGGAAAGACAATCAGTGGGCGTTAAGCCATCCGGAAGAGATCCAGCAGATGTATGTGATGACCCCTTTTTATACAGCGGAAGGGGAGACGCTGGAGATTACTCTGATGAAGGGCCTGTACCCGGATATGCTGACCCCTAATTCCAGAGATGATATTAAACGCTGGTGGGAGGTTATAGACCGTACCACAGGAGAGGTGGTTCCTGTATCCCAATGGAGCTACGATGAAGAAAAAGGAACCGTGTGCATAAAGGCAGTGCCTTTCCACGATTATACAGTAAGCTTTTTGGCATACATCATGTGGGACCCGGTTCATATGTACAATGCAGTGACAAACGACTGGAAGGACGTAGAACACCAGATTACTTTTGACGTAAGACAGCCGAAGACGAGAGCGTATACTATGGAGCGCCTGCGGAAATTTATCAAGGAGCATCCCTATGTGGACGTCCTTCGTTTTACCACATTTTTCCATCAGTTTACTCTGGTATTCGACGAGCTTGCCAGAGAAAAATATGTGGACTGGTATGGATATTCTGCTTCAGTCAGCCCCTATATTCTGGAGCAGTTTGAAAAAGAAGCGGGATATAAATTTCGTCCGGAATTTATCATAGACCAGGGCTACTATAACAACCAGTACCGGGTGCCCTCTAAGGAATATTCCGATTTCCAGAGATTCCAGAGAAAACATGTAGCGGCTCTTGCAAAGGAGATGGTGGACATTACCCATGAAGAGGGAAAGGAAGCCATGATGTTTTTAGGGGACCACTGGATTGGTACGGAGCCTTTTATGGAGGAATTTAAGGACATCGGTCTGGACGCTGTGGTTGGAAGTGTGGGAAATGGTTCCACACTGCGTCTGTTAAGCGATATTAAGGGCGCGAAATACATTGAAGGGCGCTTCCTTCCTTATTTCTTCCCGGATGTGTTCTATGAGGGAGGAGATCCTGTAAAAGAGGCAAAGGTAAACTGGGTGACAGCCAGAAGGGCGATCCTTAGAAGCCCTATTGACCGGATCGGTTACGGCGGTTATCTGAAGCTGGCTCTTAAGTTCCCGGAATTTTTAGATTATGTGGAGAGTGTCTGTGACGAGTTTCGGGTACTTTACGAAAATATAAAAGGGACGACGCCTTACTGTGTGAAGAAGGTAGCTGTCTTAAACTGCTGGGGAAAAATGAGAGCCTGGGGAGCGCATATGGTACACCATGCTCTTTACCAGAAACAGAATTATTCCTATGCAGGTATCATTGAGGCTCTTTCCGGAGCGCCTTTCGACGTTGTGTTTATCAGTTTCCAGGATATTCTGGATAATCCGGATATTTTAAAGGATATTGATGTGATCCTGAATGTAGGCGACGGGGATACCGCCCATACAGGCGGAAGCTGGTGGGAAAATCCTGTGATCTCCGCAAAAATAAAAGAGTTCGTTTACGAAGGCGGCGGCTTTATTGGTGTGGGAGAGCCTGCCGGACATCAGGCACAGGGCAGATACATCCAGCTCTCCAGTGTACTGGGTGTGGAGAAAGAAACAGGATTTACTCTTGGCTATGACAAATATAACTGGGAAGAGCATCCGGATCACTTTATCACCGAAGATTATGAAGGAGAGATTGATTTCGGGGAAGGCAAAAAGAACATGTATGCCCTGGAAGGCACAACGATCCTGGTACAGAGAGAAAAAGAAGTGCAGCTTGCAGTAAAAGAATTCGGCAAGGGAAGAAGCGTGTATATCAGCGGACTTCCTTATAGCTTTAAGAACAGCCGTCTTCTTTACAGAGGAATCTTATGGAGCTGTCACGGAGAGGAACTTCTTCATCGCTGGTTCAGTACCAACGAAAATGTGGAAGTGCATGCTTACCCGTTAAACGATAAATTCTGTGTGGTAAACAATACATATGAACCACAGGAAACCGTAGTCTATAAAGGCGACGGAGAAAGCTTTGTACAAAAGCTTAAAGAAAATGAGATCATTTGGTATACGCTGTCCGGAGAAAAGATACAGCCGGCAGCAGAATAAGGCAGGAGAGGGATATGGATTACAAATATGTCTGGCAGGATAATATCCTTACATGGGACGAAGCGGTTCCTTTAGGAAGCGGCCAGTGTGGCTGCCTGTGCTGGGGAACGCCCCGGGAACTGCGCTTTAGCCTGGATCGCACCGACATCTGGGATTCTACAGTTTTATGGGAAAAACCGGAGGATTTCACTTATCAGAAGCTTGTTGAGCTTGCGGATGCAGGAGAGGAAAAGGCCATCCGGGAAATTTTCGACGCCCCCTATTATTATCCTTCTCCTACGAAACTTCCTGCTGGAAAACTGCTAGTGCATTTTAAAGGTGGAGACCGTATGGTTTCCACCCTTTCCATAAAAGAGGCATGTGCATGGCTCTCTGTCAGGGAGAAGGAAGAACTTTACCGGATCCGTACCTGGATCCATGCCCTGCGTCATGTGGGAATGGTGGAGATTTATGCTCCCAAAGACAGCTTTTCAGTAGAATTAAAAACTCCCGGATTTGGGGTGAAAGGCACGGAGAAAGCATTTGTTTACAGTGAGGAAAACAGACAGATTTCTCAGGGAAGCCTTACGGAGCTAAAATATGCACCGGCCAAATGGGGAGAAGAGAAAAAGGGAGACTATGTATTTCAGTGGTTTACCCAGGAGATAACAGAGGACTTTTCCTATGGGATCGTGACTGCACGGGAGGATAGGGAAGAGCGTACAAGACTTGCCTGGAAGATCGTTTCTTCTAAAGACGGCGGGGAATGGCTTTTAAAGGGTCAGGAAGAGCTT
Organism: Candidatus Blautia faecavium; assembly: GCA_019118425.1. Lineage (GTDB taxonomy): Bacteria > Bacillota > Clostridia > Lachnospirales > Lachnospiraceae > Blautia_A > Blautia_A faecavium. The sequence continues at coordinate 3,423 of DWYZ01000206.1, forward strand.
TCCAGGGCTCTCGATGAAGAGGAAGAGTCTTTGTTTGGGGAACATAAAAAGTGGTGGGAGGAATATTTTGGCGAGAGCAGTGTTTCTCTCCCTGATCAGGAGATGGAGAAGCAGTGGTATACTTCCAATTATCTTTTTGCGGCTGCTTCCAGAAAGGGCTGTGCACCTATGCCGCTTCAGGGCGTATGGACAGCAGATGACGGCGCGCTGCCTCCCTGGAAAGGGGACTACCATCACGACTTAAATACGGAGCTTTCTTACAGCCATTATTTAAAGGCAAATCATTTAGAAGAGGGAGAGTGTTTCCTGGATTTTTTATGGGAGCTTAAAAACGCCGGAAAGAAATTTGCCCGGGAATTTTATGATGCGCCTGGGTGCTGTCTGCCGGGTGTGATGACCATTGACGGGGAAGTCTTAGGCGGCTGGCCTATGTATTCTCTTTCTCCTGCAAACCAGATCTGGATTGCCCGCTGCTTTGAAGAGTATTACCGTTATACAGGGAACGAAGAATTTTTAAGAAATCGGGCGTATCCCTATCTGAAAGAGACGGGGATATTTATAAAGGCTCTTTTAAAGGAGCAGGAAGATGGAACTCTTTTGCTTCCTGTATCCAGTTCTCCGGAGATTCATGACGATACGGCGAAAGCATGGTTAAAGCCTGTGAGCAATTACGACCTTGCCCTTATGCGATATCTTTTTAAAACATTGGAAATCCTTGGAAACAAGGTGGGCGATGAAGAGGCAAAAGAATGGAGGAAGGTTTTTGATAAACTTCCAAAGCTTGCCGTAAATGAGAAGAAAGTGCTGATGATTTCTCCAAAGGAAAGTTTGGAAGAATCCCACCGCCATTTTTCCAATGCCATGGCAGTGTCTCCTTTGGAACTGATCCCCTATGAGGGAGAAGGCAGGGAGATCATCGACGCGGTGATCCGTGATTATGAAAGATTGGGTACCAGCCAGTGGGTAGGCTACACCTTTACCTGGATGGCGCATTTGTATGGAATCCAGGGGAATGGGGAAAAGGCGGCAGAAATGCTTCATATTTTCTGGGAATATTTCTGCGGACCAAACGGCTTCCATTTAAATGGAGATTTTAAGGCAAAAGGGTATTCAGACTTCACCTATCGTCCTTTTACCCTGGAGGGAAATATGTTTGCGGCAGATGCCCTGCAGGAAATGTTGTTTCAGATGCGTGACGGAATGATACGCCTATTTCCGGCGATTCCCGCGGAATGGGTAAAGAAGGGAACGGGATTTTCTTCCCTGCGGGGAGAGAAGGGGCTTTTCTGTGACGCCTATATTAAGAAGGGGGAAGGGCTCCGATGGAAGATCACCGCAGAGCATGCACAAAAGGTTACGGTCAGATACCGGGAGTTTGAAACAGAGAACTTCCTGGAGGCGGGGGAGGTATGGGAGAGCAGCTTTCCTGTCTGAGCAGAAGGAAGTGAATTTAGGACTACCTTCGCCTGCGCAGCCTGTACACTGCATTTTAGCGGGCAGGATTTTGTAAAACCAGCGGAAAAGGCGGTTTACAAAAACAATAAAATATGCTACTATTTTTGATAGTGAAAAACTCATGGACGAAGAGAGTACATTTGCAGACCGCATTACAGAGAAATCCCGTGGAGCAGGTTCCTATGGTGAGAGGGATATGCACGGAGCAAATGGAAGATGGCTTCTGAGAGGCGCGGCTGAAAGAAAAGTAGGCTGCGACAGGACCGCCTGTTACAGCGGGGAGGTATAGCTTTGCAGGACCTATTTAAGACGGCCGGCTGTTCCGGCAGGTTCGTTTTTACGGGTTAAGTGCAGATTTTGTACCTGACGAGGTCTCTGCTGTGAGGCAGAGATGAACAGAAGTGGTAACACGGGTTTTAGACTCGTCTTCTCGAACAGAGGGGACGAGTTTTTTTGTCATAGAGGCGTGTTTGGAAAAGCTTATGGCAGGAAAGCCTGTGGAGGTAAAAAATATTTAATTTTCAGGAGGAAATGAAAAGTGGAAAAACAGAAATATTATATCACAACGGCCATTGCCTACACATCCGGAAAGCCCCATATCGGAAATACCTATGAGGTCGTGCTGGCAGACGCCATTGCCCGCTATAAAAGGCAGGAAGGATATGATGTATTCTTCCAGACCGGAACAGATGAACATGGCCAGAAGATTGAGCTGAAAGCTGCGGAAGCTGGGATCACGCCCAAGGAATTTGTAGATAATGTTGCGGGAGAGATCAAAAGAATCTGGGACCTGATGAATACATCCTATGACAAATTTATCCGCACTACAGACGAAGATCACGAAAAACAGGTACAGAAGATCTTTAAAAAGATGTATGCAAAAGGGGATATCTATAAAGGATATTACGAGGGAATGTACTGTACCCCATGTGAATCCTTCTTTACAGAGTCCCAGCTTGTAGACGGCAAGTGCCCGGACTGCGGCCGCGCTTGCGTTCCTGCTAAGGAAGAAGCTTATTTCTTTAAGATGAGTAAATACGCAGACCGGCTGATCGAGCACATTAAGACCCATCCGGAGTTTATCCAGCCGGAATCCAGAAAGAATGAGATGATGAACAATTTCCTTCTTCCGGGACTTCAGGATCTTTGTGTATCCAGAACTTCCTTTAAATGGGGAATCCCGGTAGACTTTGACCCAGGCCATGTGGTATATGTGTGGCTGGACGCCCTCACAAACTATATCACAGGAATTGGCTATGACTGTGACGGAGAAAGTTCAGAACAGTTTTATAAAAACTGGCCGGCAGACCTGCATCTGATCGGAAAAGATATCATCCGTTTCCATACTATCTACTGGCCGATCTTCCTGATGTCTCTGGATCTGCCGCTTCCTAAGCAGGTGTTCGGTCATCCGTGGCTGCTGCAGGGAGACGGTAAGATGAGTAAATCTAAGGGAAATGTTCTTTACGCAGATGAGCTGGTGGATTTCTTTGGCGTGGATGCAGTGCGTTATTTCGTACTTCATGAAATGCCCTTTGACAATGATGGTGTGATCACCTGGGAACTGATGGTGGAACGCTTAAATTCTGAACTTGCTAATACCCTTGGAAACCTGGTAAACCGTACCATTTCCATGTCAAATAAGTATTTCGGCGGCGTAGTGGAAAATAAAAATGTGACAGAACCGGTGGATGAAGATCTGAAATCCTTTATCCTGGCTGTTCCTGGAAAAGTATCCGAGAAGATGGATAAGCTTCGTGTGGCGGACGCTATGACAGAGGTATTCTCCTTGTTTAAGCGCTGCAATAAATATATTGATGAGACCATGCCATGGGCTCTTGCAAAAGAAGAAGATAAGAAAGACCGTCTGGCAACAGTTCTGTATAATCTGGTAGAGGGCATCTGCATTGGCGCGACCCTTCTTCAGTCCTTCATGCCGGATACTACAAAGAGAATCCTGGAGCAGTTAAATGCAAAGGAAAGATCTCTGGATGAACTTGCTGCCTTTGGCCTTTATGAATCTGGAAACAAAGTAACAGAAAAGCCGGAAATTCTTTTTGCACGTTTGGACATTAAGGAAGTGATGGCAAAGGTGGAAGAGCTGCACCCGCCGGTAAAAGAAGAGCCAAAGGAAGAGGAAAAGGGCATAGATATAGAGCCTAAGCCGGAAATCAACTTTGAAGACTTTGAAAAGCTGCAGTTCCAGGTGGGCGAGATCATTGCCTGCGAGGCAGTGAAAAAGTCCAAAAAGCTTCTTTGCTCCCAGGTGAAAATAGGAAGCCAGGTACGCCAGATCGTATCTGGAATTAAGGCACACTATACACCAGAAGAAATGGTAGGCAAAAAAGTTATGGTAGTTACGAACTTAAAGCCTGCGAAGCTGGCTGGAGTTATGAGCGAAGGCATGATCCTCTGTGCGGAAGACGCAGACGGAAACCTTTCCCTTATGGTTCCGGAAAAGGAGATGCCGGCAGGAGCAGAGATCTGCTGATAAAAGGAGTACACCCATGGGACAGGGATTCAATCATTTTGACGAAAAAGGAAATGCGGTGATGGTGGACGTTTCCGGGAAGGCAGTGACGGCAAGGACAGCCGTGGCAAAAGGCTGCATCCACGTTGGAAAAGATGTTATGGAGGCGGTTTCTTCTGGCACAGTGCAAAAAGGAGACGTACTTGGAGTGGCAAGAGTGGCGGGCATCATGGGCGTGAAGCGAACGTCCGACCTGATTCCCATGTGCCACCCCCTGCCCATACAGAAATGTTCCATTGACTATGAATTGGATCAGGAGCATAATATTATTTATGTATTCTGTACAGTAAAAACTGAGGGAAAAACCGGCGTGGAAATGGAAGCGCTGACAGGAGTGCAGATTACCCTTCTGACTATTTACGACATGTGTAAGGCGATAGACAAGCATATGGTCATGTCAGAAATACATTTAGTGGAAAAAACAGGAGGGAAAAGCGGAGCTTTCCGTTTTCAGGAAAAATGATCGATCAGTGTGGAAGAAATATAGATTATCTCAGGGTTTCTGTTACCGACAGATGCAATCTGCGGTGTATCTACTGTATGCCAAAGGAAGGATTGCGGCTTGTAGACCGCTGTGAAATTTTGTCCAGGGAAGAGATCATCCGTATATGCAAAGTGATGGCGCAGCTTGGGATCAAGAAGATCAAGCTCACAGGAGGGGAACCCCTTGTCCGCCAGGGCGTGCCGTCTCTGGTGGAAAACCTTAAGGCGCTCCCGGGTATAGAAAAGGTCACGCTGACCACCAATGGAAGTCTTTTGGCGCCTCAGATGGAACTGCTTGCCAGGGCGGGGCTTGATGGGCTGAACATCAGCCTGGATACTTTAGACGCGGCGTGTTTTCAGAAAATCACCAGACGTGATGAGCTTTCCAGGGTAAAAGAAGGGATAAAGGCGGCCCTTTCTTTTCCAAAGATCTCGGTGAAGATAAACTGTGTGCCTTTGGGCTTAGAAGAACAGGATTTGTGTGAGATTGCGGCGATAGGGAAGGATGCGCCCATTCACGTGCGGTTCATCGAAATGATGCCTATTGGATTCGGCAGGGAGTTTCGGGGAATGTCGGAAGAGGAAGTGGTCAGCCTTTTGGAGAAAAGATTCGGGAAAATGACGCCTTATACCGGAGAAAGCTTGGGAAATGGGCCCTGTCATTATTATAATATAGATGGTTTTACTGGAAAAATAGGGTTTATCAGTGCCATAAGCCACAAATTCTGCAGAGAATGTAACCGTATCCGGCTGACCTCTCAGGGGTATTTAAAGACCTGCCTTCAGTATACGGCTGGACGCGACCTGCGCCGGATTCTCCGGGAGGGCGGAAGCGATGAGGATTTAAAGAAGGAAATATTGGCGGCGCTGAAAGAAAAACCTGTGGGACATGAGTTTTTAGAGAAAGAGAAAAAGGACGATACAGAAAATCTGTGTATGTCCCAGATAGGAGGATGAGGATGAAGCGGGTAGCAGTAATTACATCCAGCGACAAGGGATATCGCGGAGAGAGAGAAGACTTAAGCGGACCAACCGTAAAAGAAATTATGGAAAAAAACGGATATCAGGTGGTATCTCTGGAAATCCTGCCGGATGAACGGGAAATGCTCTCAAAACGCATGGCGCAGATTGCAGATGAAAATCTGGCAGAGCTGATCCTGACCACCGGAGGGACCGGATTTTCCAAACGGGACGTTATGCCTGAGGCAACGGAGGATGTGATCCAGCGCAGAGTGCCCGGAATCCCGGAAGCTATGCGGGCTTACAGTTTGACTATTACGAAGAGGGCTATGTTAAGCAGGGCAACTGCAGGAATCCGGGGCGGCACTTTGATCATAAATCTTCCCGGAAGCCCTAAGGCGGTAAGAGAAAGCCTGGAATACATCGTAGATGCTTTGGGACACGGAATAGAGATCCTTACAGGGGAAGCCGCGGAATGTGGAAGGAAATAGAGAGAAGGGATTTGTATGGGAAAAATAAGAGCTGTCTGTATCAGTGAAAAAAAGGGAACACAAAAGAAAAACGTACACCAGGCAGAATTTATTCAGGACTGGGGGATAAAAGATGATGCACACGCTGGAAAATGGCACCGTCAGGTCAGCCTTCTCTCCTACGATAAAATAGAAGCCTTCCGTGCGAAAGGGGCAGAGGTGGAGGACGGAGCTTTTGGCGAAAATCTTGTGGTAGAAGGCTTTGATTTTGCGGCGCTTCCAGTAGGAACAAAGTTTCGCTGCAATGATGTCCTTCTGGAAATGACCCAGATCGGCAAAGAATGCCACCATGGATGCGCTATTTTCCAGAAAATGGGCGACTGCATCATGCCCCGGGAGGGAGTTTTTGCCAGAGTCCTTCACGGAGGCGTTATACACCAAGGTGATGAGCTGACATTAGCAGAGTGATAATGCGCCTTCACACCGATAAAAGGAGAACTTGATCATGATTTTCGATACTCATGCACATTACGACGACGAAGCTTTTGCCTCAGACAGGGATGAACTTTTATCCTCCATGGAGGCAAAGGGTATTGGACGGATTGTAAATGTATGTGCATCTGCAGAGGGCTTGAAGGATACCGCAGCCCTTATGGAGAAATACCCGTTTGTCTACGGCGCCATCGGCGTACATCCTGACGATGCAGAGAAAATAGACGATTCCGTTCTGGAGGAGATCCGCCGTCTTTCCCGCCATGAAAAAGCGGTAGCCATAGGGGAGATTGGCCTGGATTATTACTGGCATAAAGAGGAAGCAGAGCATAAGATCCAGCAGCAGATGTTTCGGGAGCAGATGGAGATCGCCAGAGAAGAAAAGCTGCCTTTTATGGTTCACAGCCGGGAAGCTGCAAAGGATACCCTGGATATTGTAAGAGATTGTGTAAAAGGCGGTATGTACGGAGGGATTATCCACTGTTTTTCCTACAGTAAAGAGATTGCCAGAGAATACCTGGATATGGGCCTGTGCCTTGGAATCGGCGGTGTAGTCACCTTTTCCAACGGTAAGAAGTTAAAAGAGGTGGTAGAGTATGCGCCGCTTACCCAGATCGTCCTGGAGACGGACGCGCCTTATCTGGCGCCTGTTCCAAACCGTGGAAAGCGAAACAGCTCTTTAAACCTTCCTTATGTGGTTCAGGCCATTGCCCAGATAAAAGGAATATCACCAGAAGAGGTGGAAGAAACCACATGGAAAAATGCGGTCAGACTTTTAAATATTTCTGATGTACAGAACGAAGTTGTATAAAGAAAAACGGGTTGTCGGAAAATAGATAATTCAAAAGGGGGAGGCGGTAAGGCTTATGAGTCACTGCCTCCCCCCTCGCTTTAAATACAGTTAAAATTTACTTTATCCTTTCCTCGCAGCTATATCCGTTGTTATTCTTCTGAAGAACCATCTTCCGAAGAAGCGGCCTCTCCTGTGTCAGAAGAGGTATCCTCCTCGGCGGCTTCGCTGTCGCTGCTGAGCATGTTTCCCTGGGTGTCGTAGACGGCGCTTAAAAGATTGGTTCCGGTGGATGGTGTAACATTTGCGGACATGATCTCATCAAACCTTGTCTGGAGATTTTCCACAGAAAAGATTTCCGGGAAGGAGCTTCTTCCGCTGTGGTAAGCACCAATCTCGTCGTTATATTCTGAGAGAAGATAAGGGCCGTATTCTCCGGAGTCATAACTGTAATGCATGACAAGAGGAGTGATGGAAGGAGAGAGGATCTCTATGCTTGTCTCTCCGTTCTGCACTGTTTTCTGGATGGTAAACTGAGCCATGCCCTCCAGTAAGGTATCAAAGGTCTCCTGCCCTGTGACAAAGTTTCCAAGGGAATAGAAAATTACCATCTCGTTTCCCTGCTCATCAGACATACGTCCGTAAGGCTGTAAAACATGAGGATGCGAACCGATCACCACATCCACTCCCTGCTGCATGAGAAATGCGGCCCACTGATTCTGGTATTCGGAAGGGGTGGTTTCATTTTCGTCTCCCCAGTGGGCGAAAAATATGATGCAGTCGCTTTCTTCCTGGGCATTCTGGATGGCTGCAGAAATCTTGTCTCTGTCAAAAACATCTACCCTATATTCCTGGCCGCTTTCCAGCGCAGTATCTAAACCAAAGGTATAATTTAAAAGGGCAATGCGGATTCCGTTTACTTCCACTACCTTAACTGTGTCTGCATCCTCCTGGGAGCCATGGATACCTAAAAGAGAGATATCCGGATGGCTGGAACTCCAGTAATTTAAAGTCTGATCGATCATCTCGGAACCGAAATCATTTATAGTATCAGAAGCGGAGGCAACTACATCAAAACCGGCGTTTACCAGCGCGTCTCCGATTTCTGTAGGAACGGCAAAGGGATAGGTGCTCACCGAGTCATGGCTGCTGGTAAAAACAGAATCCTGGCTGACCATGGCCAGATCCGCTGCCTGTATCTGAGACTGCACATGGGTATACACGCTGTCATAGTTCCAAGTGCCGGATTCCGACTGACCGGACTGCAAAAGTTGATCCTGATAGTAATTATCGCCTACAGCGACTATGCTGGCAGTGGAAACCTGAGGAGTCTCAGCGGCTGCCTGGGCATCCTGCTCTTCCTGCTGGGCGATTCGTTCTGCCTCCTGGGCAGGTCTTCGGATAAGAATATTATCCAGCTGATAAAAAATGAGAAACAGGATCAGCAGCACGGCTATGGAGCAGATGAAGCTGATCCGGGAATTGCTTCTTTCTCTGTAGTTTAAAGGGATATTGTTTTTTTTCATTGGTGTGTCCTTTGTATATAATGATTGTCTGTAGGTATGCTGCAATATTTTTATAGTCTTGAATCATTATACCAAATTCTGATGTCAATAGAAAGATTTTCTTGAAAAAAATACTTTGTATATCAAAGTATTTTGGTGTATAATGAGAAAAAGAAGAAAAGGAGAAGCCCGGATGAATCATTACCAAGCAATTAATGATGTGTTAGTGAAACTGTTTAACGAAATAATGGATATTGAAGAAAAAGCGCTGACTTCATCTGAGTTTAAGAACATATCAGTCAATGATATGCACATTCTGGATGCTGTCGGGATCCAGGAACCGCGGAATATGTCGGCAGTTGCGCGGACTTTGTCTGTGACGGTAGGGACACTGACGATCGCCATCAATAACTTGGTAAAAAAAGGCTATGTGAAGCGCATCCGAAGCCAGGAGGACCGCAGAGTCGTACTTTTGGCGCTTTCCGATAAGGGCGTCAGGGCCTATAAGCATCACCAGGCTTTTCACGATAAGATGGTAATGGCGATATTAAAGGATCTGAACGCAAGCGAGACAGAGGCGCTGACCACGGCTCTTATAAAGCTGCAGAAATTTTTCAGAAGTTATTCCGGATAAAAAGATTCTAAATAGAAACAGGAGGGCTGCCTGCTGCAGCGCCTCCTGTTTTTCACTCTCTATAGCATCTCCTTTTATGTATTTTTCCAGAACAGGGAAAGGAACAGGCCCTAGTTTGAGAATTTTTTCATGAAATTCTTTCAGATCAAAGGATTCCCCTTGTCTCTGCTGGCAGACAGATTTTAGATCCAGGAAGTTTAGATATCCCCAATAATAATTCAGATAGTTGGCCGGCGTTTCTACAATGTACTGGAAAATTTCATTTACCACAGAGCTGTCCTGTATCCCGAATGCAGCCAGAAAAGAGGCGGTCTTTGTTGCATTCCATCCATGATAATGGATCCCTATGTCAAGCAGGGAATAGATGGAAAGATTAACACTTCTGTTCAGCCAGGCAAGGGCAGTCACGTCGATTGCGGCAGGATCGTCTAGGAAGGAGGCCGCATACCGGTAGGCATAGGATTCGATATAAGTGGCCCAGCCCTCTACATAGCCGTTGGTATTCAGCAGGGAACGGATCTCTTCCGGTTTCTGGTTTCCGAAAAATACAGTCTGGTATAAATGGCCTGGAAAGCCCTCGTGGGCCAGTGTGGTAAAAAGTTCCAGATTAGACCGATTTCCATACTGATTGATGTAGATCACATTAGGGCTTCCTGTATCTATAGGCGGGGTCAGGTAAAAGGCAGGGCTTAAAAATTCTTCCATGGATTCATGGACATAGCGGACTTCGTATTCCGGCTGGGACAGCGAAGGAAAATCCTCTGCCATTTTCTCCTGGAGGGCGCCAAGGATCTGGTCAGGCTCCATGGAAGGAAGGTCCACGCTTCCCATTACTTTAGAAAGAAGGGAGGGCTGCTCAGTGAGCATCAGGCTGATCTGCCTGCTGTCATCCATTAACTGTTGGGAAATCCGTTGTTCCATTTTTTCTACAGGGACATAGGAACCTACCTGGCTTTGGAGAAGATAAAGATAATATTGCCGGCCGCCGTTGAAGTGGGCAAGGCCCTGGCTGTCTTTTCCTGTTCCCCGAAGTTTTTCAAGCCCTTCCATTAAGGTTTCATAGGCAGGGATCACCTGGTTTAAGACAAGTTCTTCATGCTTTTGGTTTAAAGCTTCCTGTTCTTTCTTTGAAAAACCGCCGTAATTTGATATTTTTTCTGAAAAAATTTCCAGCATGTAATTGGATTGAGGATCTTGGATAAAAGAACCGCACTGCTTTAGGATCCGGTCCAGGGTCTGGTCGCTCATAAAATATCCGGCGCCTGATTTTTCTTCTTCGAATTCCAGTATGCTTTCGAAATAGGGCTTTATGGCAGTGAGAAGGCTTAAATAATCTTTAATGTCCTGTTCTTCATAGAAAGCGTATTCCGCTAAAAGTACAGGAAGCTGCGCCTGGATACCCAGACTGGGGCTTAGAAATTCCTCAAGGAGATAATTATCCCCAAGAGAGCGCTGGGTGTGAAAATAAAGAAGCATCGTATCCAGGGTGAGCTGATTTTCCTTTGATAGTTTCGAATAGGAAAAGCTTTTCAGTTTTTCTTCATATTCTTCACACAGGGAATAGACTTCGTCCATATCCGTGTCTGCTGTGCCAAGGGTAGGAGAGGGGCGCAGGATCCCTTCCTTTTCCGGATGGGCCAGAGAATAGTGTAGGGTGAGGGTATTGCCGGAAACTTCTTTTTGAAATATTTTATCTGCATAGGCTTCAAATTTTGCGTTTTCCGAAAAGACGTGATTGGTAAGATAGCCGATACTGATGCCCAGGATTAGGGTAAAGGCCAGGATAAGGGCGATCCACAAAGGTTTTTTAGGCTTTGGAATCTTAGAGAGAATTTTAGAAAACATAAAGCTCCTTTTTGTCCGGTTTGTTTTTACTATTTTATTGGAAAGAAAAAGATTGTATGCTATGATGTTTGGAGAAAATATTTTATGAAAGTCAAAAGAACAGGAGAGCCGTTATGTCAGAAATATATGATTTGATTATTTTAGGAGCCGGCCCGGCCGGAATCGGGGCAGCGATCTACGCTTCCAGGGCGAAGCTGAACATGCTGTGGATAGAAAAGAAATTTGTCCAGGGAGGGCAGATTACGGATACTTACGAGGTGGATAACTATCCGGGAATGCCTGGGATCAGCGGCATGGAGCTGGGAGAGGCAATGGCTGCCCATGTGAAAAAACTGGGAGCGTCCCCTGTCAGGGAAAATGTGATTTCCATAGAGGAAGAAGAAGGGGTTAAGATCGTCCGGACGAAGAAGCACGAATACAGGGCTAAGACACTGATTATTGCCCTTGGAGCTGCTCACAGGAAGCTCGGGATCCCAGGAGAAGAAGAACTTGGAGGAATGGGAGTTTCTTATTGTGCTACCTGTGACGGTGCCTTTTTTAAGGATCTGACTGCCGTAGTAGTGGGAGGGGGAAATGTGGCCTGTGAGGATGCCATTTTCCTGGCGCGTCTGTGCAAAAAGGTTTATGTAGTCCATCGAAGAAACGAGCTGCGGGGAGAAAAGATCCTGCAGGACAGGCTGTTCGCTTGTGAAAATGCAGAGATGGTATGGGACAGCATTCCCCTGGAAATCTGCGGACAGGATAAGGTAACAGGAATTAAAGTGGAAAATGTAAAGACAAAGGAAGTCAGAACGATAGAAACGGACGGAGTCTTCATCGCGGTGGGAATCGTACCCAATTCCCAGCTTTTAAAAGGCCTTGTGAAGCTGGACGAAAGCGGCTATATCCTGGCAGGAGAGGAAGGGATCACCAGCACGCCTGGAATTTTTGCGGCGGGGGATATCCGCGCCAAAGCCCTGCGCCAGGTGGTTACCGCAGTCTCAGACGGGGCGAATGCGGTGGCTTCTGTGCAGAAATATTTACTAAGGTAGCATATGCACCTTTTGGAATCATATAGAGAATATGACGAATTTATACAGGTTTGTAATAGATTGCCCATTTGACATTCTCATAAACTTGTGCTAATATACGCAAATGTGTAATAAGATGTAAAACATTTGTAATAATTAAAAGCAAGTTAATAATAAGGAGAGTATAGATCATGAGTAAGAAATTTAGGGCAATGCTGTTAGGAACCTGTATTTTTTGTGTGGGAGGAGCTATTCCGGTGTCTGCGGCAGAATTTACCTCAGACGGGCAGGCTGCGGAGAAAAAGGCGGAAGATATCTTTAGTGACGGTACTTCAGAAGGAACTATGAACGAGCTTGTGGAGAATATTGTAGAGATCACAACGGCAAAAGCTGAGGAGTACATGGAGGAGGTCCAGGCTGCCAAGGAAGCTGCCATAGAAAAGGAAGAACAGAGAAAAGCGGAAGAAGCCAGAAAGAAGGCGGAAGAGGCGAGAAAAAAAGCGGAGGAAGCCAGAAAAAAAGCAGAGGAAGAAGCTAGGAAGAAGGCAGAAGAGGAAGCCAAAAAAGCAGAGGAGGAGCGTCTGGCCAAACGTCAGGAAATTGTAGATTTTGCTTTGCAGTTTGAGGGGAATCCTTATGTGTATGGAGGAACCAGCCTGACAAACGGGGCGGATTGTTCCGGATTTGTGATGTCCGTGTTTAAAGAGTTCGGCTATGAACTTCCAAGAGTAGCTTCCGCACAGATGGAAGCCTCAGAATTAAAGGCTGTGGAGGAAATAGAGACCGGAGATCTGGTCTTCTATGGTGATTATGGAATTGATCATGTGGCGCTGTATATTGGTGATGGAAAGATTATCCATGCCAGCACATCTGCTACGGGAATAAAGATTTCCGACTATGATTACCGTCAGCCGGCTGCAGTGGGTACTTATTTAGAGTAATATTTCTAAATGTTTTGAATTTGCTGCCGCTTGTCTTGCGGCATGGACGCGGCATGATGTCGTAAGAAATCATATTTTTGGCAATATGCACAAACAATGTCGAAAAAAGACGAATTGCACAAAGACAAACGCGGGAGTTGTCCACAATCTTCCAGCTGTGAAAAGCCTTTGAAATAGAGTTATACACAAAGTTATCCACATTATCCACATTAAATGCATGTGGAAAGTGGGATTTACATAAGATTTTTTTAAACAAACGTTTTGGTTAAAAATCATAAATCGACACAGAAGGACAAAAAAATCATAAAATCACTTGACATTTTTATATTCAAAAAATGATAGAATATTTTCTGGAAATGATTCAATTTGTCTAAGACGAAATGATTTTACAGACATTTTAGAAAGTTCCCAGGAGAAGATAAAGAAAGTGTAAAGAATGGGAAAAAGCGTTTTAACGAAAATGTAACAAAAGATGAAATTGCGGAAAATAGAAATGCCGGTACAGACAGAAAGAATTTATGGGTACAGTGGAAAAAACGGATGCCAATATAGGGGCATCCGTTTTATACATATTATGTGGATAACTAATCGGTGGTTTCCCGCCGGATAAGAATGGGAGTGATAATCTTGTGGATTGGCTCTTTTAAAGGTACTGGTTTTCTCTTTTTTCGTTCCTCCATCTGCATGGACAGAAGCTCCATGGCCTGAGCCGCAAGCGTGGGGATCTGCTGTCCCACTGTGCTTATGGGGATGACCGCTTCCTCAGAGATGGGGGAGTTATCAAAACCTACGATCCGGTAAGTGTCCGGGAGTGCGCCGTATTTTCGGATTAAAATGTTTAACAGTACGTTTGCATGTGTATCGTTGGGCATAAAAATGCCTTTCTTTTTATCTGGATATTTGGTATCCAGCATATCTACGATCTTAAGGATTCTTTCATAATTCTCTTTATAAGTGTCTCCAAGATCCGTAAGGAGTAGTTCATGGGGAATATCCCGTTCCCGGCAGATGTCAAGGAAGCCTTTGATCCTGCCATAGGCAGGGGTGGTATCCGGAACATCACTGTTTATATGGATCAGGATGTCACATCCGCTGTGGTGAAGAAGGCTTGTGGCCTGTATGCCGCCCATGTAGTTATCCGTGTTCACACTGCATATATAGGTATCTTCCCGTTCAATGGCAACGACAGGGATATGATAAGAGGCGAGTTCCTTAGAGGGAAGGGTGGGGCTTAACACAATCAGTCCCTCGATGTTATACGCTAAAAGTTCTTCAATATATTTCTTTTCGACATCTTTTTTAGAATTGCCAGCAAAAACTAAAAATTTATATCCGTAGGTTTCATAGGTGGACAGGAGCTGGTTTAACATTTCTGAATAGTAGTGCATGTAAAGGTTGGGTATGATTACACCGATGAATTCTGTCTTGCCATTAGCCAGGATTCGGGCGATCTTATTTTCTTTATATCCAAGTGTTCCCAGTGCGGCGGCTATTTTATCCTGATTTTCCAGGGGAAGAGAATCGGGATTATTAAAATACCGGGAAATAGTGGATTTTGAAAGATTCGTATAAGCAGCAATGTCTGCATAGGTCACATTCTTTTTTTTCATGGATAAACCTCCCTTTGAATTAAGTATAACAAAAGAAAAATAGGAATTCAATATGAATTAAAATCGGTTTTGAAACCGGTTTTATGGAAAATAGATAAAATTACTTTATGAAAAATGTGGGTTGTGCTGAATTTCAGAAATCCTATTGACAAAACGCGGCAAAAGGAATAAGATGAGTACAACATAAAACCGGTTTCAAAACCGATTTCAAAATCGGTCTCATAAAAGAAAAAGGAGGAGAGGGAATTGAAGAAAAAGTTTCTGTGCCTGGCAGGAATCCTTCTGGCGGCAGGCTGTATGTCCGGATGCCAGAAAAAAGAGGTAAGTCCGGGGGACATAGCCGGCTTTGACCAGGGCGAGGAGTATCTTTCCATATGGGTACATTCCATAGAAGATACAGAGGAAGGGCAGGCTTATAAGGAATCTGTAGGAAGCTTTAATGAAGCGTATGATGGAAAATATTTCGCCGATATTGAGTTTATCCCCAGAAATGACAGCGGAGGCGGATATTCCGATAAGATCAATGCTTCCGTTATGGCAGGAGGACTGCCGGATGTACTTACCGTAGACGGACCGAATGTAGCGGCTTATGCATCGAACGGTATTATTCAGCCTTTGGCGGAACTGACGGAAGAAGAGAAAAGTATCTATCTGCCGTCCATTATCGACCAGGGAACGTATAACGACCAGCTATACGCCTTGGGGGTTATGGAGTCCAGTGTAGGCCTGTACTATAATAAGGATATTTTAGAAGAGGCAGGAATCCAGGTACCGGAAGCAGACGATCCATGGACCTGGTCGGAATTTCTTGAGATTTTGGAGGAACTTAAGCCTTTAATGGAAGAGAAGGACGGATATCCTTTGGATATGACCTTCCCTGTAGGAGAGACCAGTATTTATTACTATGCGCCTTTCGTGTGGGCGAATGGAGGAGAGCTTGTCAGTGAGGACGGTCTGACTGTAGACGGATATTTTAATTCCAAAGAATGTGCAGATGCCATGGAGTATTTCCGTACTATCGTGGAAAACGAATATATGTCAGAAGCGCCCATTGATAAGCTGTTTGAAAGCGGACGAGCGGCCTTTAAATTTGACGGGGCATGGGAAGTAAATACGATTTATGGAAGCTATCCTGATATTAATCTGGGAGTAGCGCCGTACATTGTAAGTGATAACTGGGATGGAGAACGGTATACGCCTACAGGCTCCTGGGCATTTGCTGCTTCCTCAGATACAGAAAATATCCAGGGTGCCACAGAACTAGTAAAATGGATGAGCGGCATAGAAAGCGGAATCCGCATCTGGGAGAGGGCAAAGAGCTTCCCTTCCACATATGAAGCTTTTGAAAGCATTGATGTATTCCAGACAGATGAAAATTACAGAGCACTATACGAGCAGTTAAGTACATATGGCCATCCAAGGCCGAAAACCCCTGTTTATCCGCAGGTAAGCACATGTTTCCAGGAAGTGCTGGAAAGCGTAGCGCTGGGAGGAAAGGATACCCAGTCAGAATTGGATAAATCTGTAGAAAGGATTAACGCGAAGCTGGAACGTTATACAAGGGAATAATGAAAAAAAAGAATTCAATTATGGGAATGGCGTTTTTTGGACCGGCGCTGGTGCTGCTTACACTGTTTTTGTTTCTGCCGATGCTTTTAACGCTGGGATTTAGTTTTACCGATTATTTTGCTCTGAATCCGGAGCTGACTCACTTCGTAGGGCTGGAAAACTATATAGATATTTTTAAGGATGAACTATTTGTAAAATCATTTTTGAATACAATTAAATTTGTGATCATCATCGTACCCCTGCAGTGCGGTGGGGCGCTGCTGCTGGCTATTGCCATCAACCATGCAGCGCATTGCAAAAAGTATTTTAAGGTAGCATTTTTCGTGCCTGTTGTGATGTCTCTGGCGGTTGTATCTACTTTGTGGATGCAGATATATAGTCCGGAGGGAATTTTAAATACGCTGCTTGGACAGTTTGGAATAGATCCGCAGCCTTTTATCCACAGTGCGGAGCAGTCCCTTCCTTCTATCGCCATTATGAGCGTATGGCAGGGCGTAGGATACCAGATGATCATATTTTTGGGCGGCCTGCAGAATATCAATCCGGCTCTTTATGAAGCGGCTGAGATGGATCATGCTACAAGCTGGCAGAAATTTAAGGATATTACCCTGCCGGAACTGAAACCTTTGTGTGTATTTGTATTTATTACTGTTACCATCGGTGCGTTCCGTATGTTGGTACAGCCTATGGTTATGACTGGCGGCGGTCCGGATCACTCCACTTACACGATTGTCTACGATATTTACGAAACAGGTACGGTAAACTGGGAGATGGGACTTGCCTCTACGATGGCTATTGTATTTACTGTATTTGTGGTTATTCTGACTATTATTCAAAATGTCCTGACCAAGGATAAGGAGGAGGGAAAACATGTTAACAAAAAAGCAAAAAAGCATTAACTGGATCTTGGTAGCCGTACTGCTGGTTTTGTCCATTTTCTTCCTGTTTCCGGTTATCTGGATGCTTGCCAATTCCTTTAAACCAGATGCGCAGATCACGGCGGATATGAA
>DWYZ01000207.1 GCA_019118425.1 Candidatus Blautia faecavium
CGTTTTAATTACCGTTCAGCGGAAAAAGTGTATAAAGAGTTCATGCTGTATGCAATCGGCCGGAACATCCTAAAATACCACCGGTTTTTGCATCATGAAATCGAGAAATACGAAGGGAAAAAGGAGCAGAAAGCCGCTTAACTGATGGAGTGCCCCTTACAATCCAGAAGAGGGGATTTTTGCGCCCTAAAATACAAGGGATAAAAAGAAAGAGACAATCCGACAGAGAATCCGGCTCCTAAAAAAGTACGAATTCTCTGGGATTGTCTCTTTCCTGCATGTCAGGAGCTAAAAATCGGTATTAACCGACAGCCCCTTTTTTACTATTTTATCACGATCCGTTTGATGTTCGACCAGGAACTGAACACTTTCGTACGGTTCTCGCTGGTGCGGTTCCAGGCATGGAGGGCCATGTAGTAGGCGCCCTTTTTAGCGTTTCGCAGGGTCACGGTGACGGTGTTTCCATTTGTGACTTTCTTTACCCGTTTTCCGTAGTTTACCGGGCGGTTTTCTCCGTTTACCTTCTCTACGCGGCTTCCAAGGATGATGTCGTAGCCCGCGGCATCTTCGCATCTGGTATAAGTCAGGGTGATGGTCCTTGCCCTCTGGTCCACCCGTACGCTCTGGATCCGGGGTGTTTTTCCGGCGTAACGGCGGTCACCTCCGGGTGACCTCCTGGGGCTTTTCCGGCCCCTTCCGAAGGCCTTTTTGCCTATAAAAGCATATACTGTTTCAGGTCTTTGCGGTTCTTTACATTCAGTTTCCGCATGGCCACAAAAATATGGGTTTTGACCGTATTTGCTGATATTTTCAGGTGCTCCGCGATCTCCTGGGTCGTCCAGTCCCGGGCCGCGAGCATAGCGATCACGAACTCTGTTGTGGTCAGATCATCGGGCCGGGCAATCTCCCAGGCGGTCAGAAGATGGGCCTTGGCTCGGTCTGTCTGCTTCATACTCATATAGTCCATGACCGCTACCAAGTGCAAATAGATGGCGGAGATGGGATAGGCCGCCGCGCCCATGGCAAGGGTGGCCTCCACAATACCGGCGCTGTGGGCATACTCCTTTTTCACATAGAGATAGTGAGCCTGCACATACAGTGCAAAGGCCCGCAGTCCCGGCGGCAATAAAGGCAGGAAGCTCTCGGCATCCGGCATTTTCTCCGGCAGCGGCAGATGCAAAAGCACTGTTCCCGCAAAAGTCACAAACGCCGCAGCCGCCTGAAATTGGGGTACCTGCTCCCCCGCGCTTGCGAGGGAGGCGTTCAACTCCCCTAAAACAAATTCGGCCCGCTGAATATGCTTCAAGGACAAATTGGCATAGGCGTAGATCAGGCAGGCGGACAGCCGCGCTCCCATATCAGGGCTGGTGAGGTAGGCTTCCGCCTCCCTTGCCGCTTCCTCCGGATGGCCGCTGAAATAATAGTACTCCGCCGCAGCTATATCCCTCCTGGGGCCGGGAGATATGGCCTCCACCGTTTCCCGGCACTTTCCCGACGCAAAGGCTGTATTCATCAGAGGCATAAGATTGGTTTGATCGAGCAGTCCGCTGGAAACAGGTTTTGCCGGGGCGTTTCTCCCTTGCTGCCATGTCCGGCGGGGGTCAACGGGCTTCTGTGCATCGGCGGGGATGGCCCAGGCTTTCCCTACCCGCTCCGCACCGGGTATACGTCCCTGTGCACAGTATTGATTTATTCTCCGCTCCGACACGCCCCATTTTTCCGCTGCTTCTCGGAGAGAAAGATAACTTTTCATGCTGTCACCGCCTTTATCTCTGCAGATTACTTTCTGCTTATTTTTGATTCTTGTTTATTGTCAGATTCATATGTTTGTATTATACGACTATCCAACACTTGATACAAGCGGCTATTGAGATTGAGATCCAATACACAACCCAACATTGTTTTTCTGGATTTTGTTGTGTATAATAGAGATGGGTGATGAGATTGAATTTAATTTTGAGTACTATCTTGCAGGCAAACGTACGATTGCCGAGAAAGCATTGGAGGGACAATTATGATTTTATATCATGGCAGCAATTTGGTCGTATCAGAACCAAAACTGATTCAGCAAAATCGCTTTTTAGATTTTGGATTTGGTTTTTATACCACGACCAATAAGGCTCAGGCAATCAGCTTTGCTGATAAGGCGACGAAACGCCGTCAAAACGGTCAAAGAGCAGTCAGCATTTATAAGATTGACGAGAATATCGCTTTTTCAGAGTGTTCTATCCTGCGTTTTGATGAACCAGGAGAAGCATGGCTGGATTTTGTATCGGATAACCGATCCGGCAATTATGAGGGTGAAGCCTATGATTTTATCTTTGGGCCAGTGGCCAATGATGATGTGTACCGCACGTTCACCCTCTATACCGCAGACATATTAACCAAGGACCAGACCCTGGAGCAGCTCAAAATCAAGAAGCTATATAATCAATTGGTGTTGACAACAGAAAAAGCTTTGTCCTATCTGTATTTTGTCGGCACAATACCAGAGGAGGAATTTAGATGACGGATGAAAAATTTGAAGCGATTTTAACTTTATTGGTTCCCCAGGTCGTTCAGTTGATTTATGAGAACTATCCTGTAGATGAGATGATGGCCTCCAAAGAGTTTTACGAATCCAAGGTATATTCCTTGTTGGAGCAGGAGGACACCAAACTGTGGCATTTCAGCCCACTTACTTTATTTAATATGTATGACGAGGAAAAAAAGACAGGACACTTTGAGATACCAGAGGAGGCATGAATATGAGCAAGCAAGGAGATTTTCTCATTTATTGCGTGGAAATCTATAAAAACGCCAAGAACTTGACTGGCAAGCAGGTGGCGGAACTCTTTACCCGTTACCATGTGTGGGACTATGTGTATTCCTGCTTCGAAGCCCTGCACACCACGGGGGCCAATTATATTGTGAAAGACATCGACCTTTATATAGAGGCAAGGAAGCCTGCATGACTTGACAGAATCCTATAATAAGCGGCAGGCAGGGCTTATACTTTTTATCTATCGCCCTGCCTGCCGCTTATATTTTATTCCCGCGGTCAACGAGCCAAGGGGACATGCCTGCATGTCCATTCGGCGGCTGCCGTGCATTATACCCAGTCTACAAAAAATACGTGATCCCTGAATTTGAAATAATCTACTTTATCGAAGTCTAAAGGCTGTGCCTTAAACGCTGCCTCTGTCATAAAGTACATAAAGTTAAAATCTTTCCGGTCAAAGCCGCTTAAGGTTCTGGCCGTTCCGTCTGTTACATAGTCTTGGAAAATGTCCAATGCCTGCTGCGCTGCCGCATAGGCAAGGGAACGGTTATAATACTGACCGTTTAATTTATTTTCCAGGGAGCCATTGGTTACTACAGAATACTGAGCAAAGCTGTTGTTTCCCTCATAAATTACATAACGAAGCTCTGAAGGGAATTCCTTATCAGCTTTAATGGTGCGGTTTAAAGCACACAGAGCCACCGCCGCCATTCCGGTCTTTCCCTGGTCTCCGGCCTCCGCCTCACAAAAAGCTGCCAGAAGCTCCAGATCGGAGACTTCTCCGTTTGCGATTCCCTCATGCTCGATGAATTCCTTTCTCAGGGTATAAGTCCTTCCATTGCCTTCATCGTATATCTGTATGGTATTCCCATTCACTACATACTGGCTTTCTGTCGCTACACCGTTTTCATCAAACGTGTAGTTCTTCCCATCAATAGCAGCCGTCCGGCTGACATACATAACTCCTTTCGAGCTGAAGTAATACCGTTTGCCGTCCAGCGTAAGCCAGCCTGTCTGTGCACGTCCGTTTTTCGGGCTGAAATAATATGTATTGCTGCCTACAGTGCCGAAGCCCTTCTGATATCTCACACCATTAGATTTAGCAAAATAGAAATAGTAATCTCCTATTTTTTTCAGCCCTGTAGCCATGATCCCTGTACTCGGATTAAAATAGCGGGTGTTTCCGCTGGTATCCTTCTGGAAACCAGTGAGCATCCTTCCGCTGGATTTACTGAAATAGCGAAGCTGGCCCTTGCTGTTTTCCAGCCAGCCCTTGGCCATTACCCCTTCTCCGCTGGTAAAATAATACTTGTACCCTTCGGAATCCGTCATCCAGCCTCTCACCAGAATACCTGTCTTTGGATTAAAGTACCGGGTGTGACCTGCGCTGTCTGTAAGGTAGCCGGTAACCATATAGCCTTGGCCCTTAGTAAAATAGCGCATCTTTCTTCCCTGGCCGTCTTTTCCCCAGCCTTTTAGCTGTACTCCTGTTTTTTTATTAAAGTAATATTTTTTTCCATTTAAGGTGAGCCAGCCTTTATGGCGGGAGCCGTCTGCGTCTATGTAGTAGCTTTTACCGTTGATGGTGGTAAATCCCGTCTTGGCAGCCTGCACCTCTTGCGCAGCAGCCGGAACAAGGAAGATAAAGGCAGCCGCAAAAAGACACACCAAAAGCATAGACCGAAGGCAGCTTTTCCACGATATTTTTTTCATACTCAATCCTCTTCTCATTTCTTTTTAGATTTTTTGACGAAATGTATCGAAAGCATTGCATAGGTTACAAAACTATTACATTTTTAAGAATATTATAAGGTATTTCCTATATGGTGTCAATCTTTTTATCTTTCCCCTGTAACCAACGGTCTGTCCCCTACATATGATGGAGTGTAATCAAAATCTGGAGGATTTTTCAATGAGTGATTTAGCTGCTACAAATTGTGGATGTGGTGATGACAGAAGCGGATGTGGCTGTGGCTGCGGCAACGGCACAGCTCTTAGCGGATTCGGAGGCGATACCTGCAGCTGCATTTTGTGGGTGATCATTTTAATGTCTCTGTGCGGCAATAACGGATTTGGAAGAAGCGGATGCGGCAACGACAGCTGCTGGATCCTTATAGTGCTCCTTCTGTTATGCGGCGGATGCGGAAACGGCTGCGGATGCTGACATTAAGAAAGGCAGAGGTTATTCCCTCTGCCTTTTTTCTTGTTTCTTTTTTTCGCTCTCCTGTTTTTCTCTTTTCTTTTTTTCCAGACACTCCAGATCTATCTCATAAAACGCATTGCCATCTCTTATCAGTCTTTCCTTTCTTCCCTCCATAACCTATGCCCTCTCTAAAATATTTCTCTTTTCTTTATCATCATATGTCAGGATAAGCTTTCCCGTCATATTTTAATATTAAAAAACATATGGTTAAAGGGAAACTCATGGAAGAAAACAAGGTATCTCTCACCGCCCTGGACCAGATGGTAAGCGGGGAACAGTCACAGCTTTTAAAGGCTGTCATTCCTTATCTTCCCCCTAAAGGCCAGCAGCTTTTCTCCATCTATGCCAAAGCAATGGAATTCATAAATACAATGGCAGTTTTTTCCTCGCCTAAAAGTATGCAGATGTGTGCCGCAGTCCAGGAAGAACCCCTGGAAATGCTCCAGAACATCCGAAGCTGCTGCTATGGAGAAAGCCGCCAAAAGCTGGATAAGATCGCCAATCTCATGACAATGGCACAAATAGTATTCATTATGCAGGAAGAACCGAAAGGAGAGGATATTTCATATGGATCAGGATTGGAAGAACAACCCTAAACTTGCGGGATTAGACCAAAATAAACTCCGCATGCTCCAGAATCTTGCCGATCAAGGCAGTCAAAAAAGTGCCTCTGATATGCTCCCTTTTCTTTTAAGCGCGGCAAACCAGGGAAAAAACAACGGCCTGCGCTTTTCGTCAGAGGAAGTTTCTTTAATACTGGAAGTCCTGAAAATGGGAAAATCTCCGGAAGAAACAGCTAAACTTGACCGGATCGTAAATATGATGCGTATGATACAATAAAAAACATACAATTGATGCCGGTCATATGTTGAGACTTAACGGGCAGTTTAGTCTGCAAAATCCGCTTCTTCAAGCTAAACCGCCCGTTGTATCTATGCTCAGTCTTTTTTCTGTATCCCTTCCATGATGCAGTCACGAAGAAGCGCCAGCCCATGGGCACAGGTCTGCTGCCGTATCTTGGTACGGTTTCCCGTAAAATGGTATTCTCTTACGATTGTCTTATCATTGTAGCAGCATCCCATGAACACAGTTCCCACAGGAGTTTCCTTGGTCCCTCCGTCCGGGCCAGCAAGGCCGGTCACAGACAGGCAGATATCCGCCTTTGCGGCAGCACAGCCTCCCTTGGCCATTTCCTTGGCACATTTGGCAGATACTGCCCCCTCAAGCTTAAGGGTGGATTTTTTTACACCCAGGAGTTTTCTTTTCGCTCTGTTGCTGTAGGTGACAAAGCCATGACCGAACACTTCGGATACCCCCGGCACATTCACAATCCTGGCGGCAATGGCTCCTCCTGTGCAGGACTCCGCTAAAGCGAGGGTCAGGCCCTGAGCCTTCAGCATGTCCACTACCGCTTCTTCCAGGGTCTTCTTTTCATCTGTGGCGAAAATATTCTTTCCAAAGCGGGATTTCAATTCTCTCACTACAGGCTTAATCAATTTTTTGCATTCTTTTTCGTTTTCAGCTTTGGCTGTCACCCGAAGATGTACTTCTCCTGTCTTTGCATAGGGCGCGATGGTGGGATTTTCCTGCTTCTCAATGAGATCCTGGATGTCTTCTGCCACCTGACTCTCTCCGATCCCGCAGATCTTAACCATCTGAGAATAAATAATCTCCGGCTGTTTTTTACGAAAATATGGAAAGACCTCTTCCTCAAACATTGGCTTTAACTCATTGGGCGGTCCGGGAAGCAAAACAGCGGTCTTCCCGTTTTTTTCCACGATGAGCCCGGGGGCAGTGCCGTTATGATTGTCCAGAACGATCGCCCCTTCCGGAACAAGCGCCTGTTTGTAATTATTGGCAGTGATTCTTCTTTGGGGATTGTTTTTTTCGTATTCCTTCATATACTTTTCGATCCTCTCCCTGCTGTGGATATCCTCCACAAGGGGGAGGCCCATCACCTCTGCTGTCATCTCTTTCGTCAGATCGTCCTTGGTAGGTCCAAGGCCGCCTGTGAGGATGACTACATCTGAACGGTCAAAGGCCGCCTTTATTGTCTGTTTCATCCTCTCCTCGTTGTCTCCCACAACCGTCTGGTAATACACGGTCAGGCCCAGCTCGGCGCATTTTTCCGCCAAATACGCGCTGTTGGTGTTTACGATATTTCCTAAAAGTATTTCTGTTCCTACTGCGATCAGTTCTGTAATCATAGTTCCTCCTAGTTCTGCATAGTCAGTACTTTTTTATTCTGAATGATATAGGTAAGCAAAGAGATAACTGTCAGGGCAACGGACAGCCAGATAAAGATCTCTGTAATCACCTGGAAAACGCCTCCGAAATCCAGGATCAAAAGAATGATCATGAACATCTGGGAAACGGTCTTAAATTTGCCCCAGTAATTTGCCGCGATCACCACGCCGCTTTCCGCCGCGATCAGCCTAAAGCCGCTGATGATAAATTCTCTGCCAATAATGATGATGACGATCCAGGCCGCAAGGCGGTCAAGTTCCACCATACAGATCAGCGCGGAACATACCAGCAGCTTATCTGCCAGAGGATCCATAAATTTCCCAAAATTCGTGATCAAATTATTCTTTCTTGCAAGATAACCATCGAACCAGTCCGTAATGCTTGCCCCTGCAAAGATGACCAGGGAAATATAACGATTCGCCTCCCCGCCCCATCCTGTAAGCAAAAACACTACCAGAAACGGCACCATGATCATTCTTGCCACTGTAAGCTTATTCGGTGTATTCATCAGCCAACTCTCCTATCAAATCATATTCCAGGGCGCCTGTAACGCGCACCCTCGCAAAATCTCCTGTCATCAAAACTTCCCCGGTCTGCACGAAAATGTATCCGTCCACCTTGGGCGCATCCCCGTAGGTCCGCCCGATATAAGCATTTTCTCCGGACACCTTTCCTTCGATCATGACAAGAAGCTCCTGTCCGATACGGGCTTCTCCCTTTTCCAGGGAAATCTCCTGCTGAAGCTCCATCAGTTCATCCCGTCTTTCTTCCTTGCACTCCTGTGGAATCTGTCCTTCCATAGCGGCAGCCGGGGTATCTTCTTCCGCTGAATAGGTGAAAACGCCCAGGCGGTCAAATTCCATCTCGTCCACGAAATCCATCAATTCCTCATGATCTTCCTGGGTCTCTCCCGGAAAGCCGCTGATCAATGTGGTACGAAGCACGATATCCGGTATTTCCTTCCGAAGCCTTGCTATGATGTCCTTAAGCTCCTTCTTGGTTGTCCTGCGGCCCATTCTTTTTAAGATCCTGTCGCTGGCATGCTGAATGGGAAGGTCCAGGTAATGACAGACCTTTTTTTCTTCTTTCATGACTGTGATCAGATCCTCATAAATCTCTTCCGGATAACAATAAAGAATTCGTATCCAGCGGATGCCGGGGATTTTGCACAGTTCCTTTATCAGAAGGTGGAGCGATTTTTTTCCATAGAGATCCGTTCCGTATACTGTAGTTTCCTGGGCCACAAGGATCAGCTCTTTTACTCCTTGTTCTGCCATTTCTCCTGCCTGGGAAAGAAGCCTCTCCATAGGAACGCTTCGAAAACGTCCCCTCAGCTTAGGAATAATGCAGTAAGTACAATGCTTATCGCAGCCCTCCGCAATCTTAAGGTATCCAAAATGTCCGCCTGTGGTAAGGATCCTTCCCCCATCAGGAAGAGGAAGATAATTGATATCCTTGTATTCCTGAAAATGTCTCCCCTGACTGGCCTCATTAAGGGCCTTTACGATTTCGCCGTAGGAAGCCGTTCCAAGGACTGCGTCTACCTCCGGGATCTCTTTTATGATTTCTTCTTTATAGCGCTGTGCCATACAGCCGGTGACAATAAGAGCCTTACAGGTACCTGCTTTTTTATATTCTGCCATTTCCAGGATCGTCTCCACGCTTTCTTCCTTTGCGTCATGGATGAAACAGCAGGTATTTATAATGATCCCTTCTGCTTCCTCTTCCGTGTCCACGATCTTATTTCCGCTTTTTGTAAGCAGCCCCAGCATTTCCTCGGAATCCACCAGATTCTTGTCACAGCCAAGTGAAATAAACAATATTTTCATACAAACTCCTAACGTGCGCAAAGGCTGCATAAAGATGCAGCCTTCTCCTTACTCTTCGTCTTTTAACTGATCTTTAGCAGAGTCTTCTGTCTGGCTCTCCAGCGCAGTTTCCTCTGCCGAAAGATTTTCCTCTTCTTCTTTCTGGCTTTCCGCCAATATCTTTACCTTGCCTTTATACAGTTCGTCTATTGCCACAGAAAGAGGCTTCTTTCCTGCAGCTCCCTCCACCAGCGGCTCTGCTCCCGCAATCAGCTGGCGTGCCCGCTTGCTGGTAGCCAGCACGAGGGAATAACGGCTGTTCAGCATCATAGTATTGTCGTCATCCTCACTGTTTGTATTAATTGCCTGGATCAATTCCGAATAAGACGGATGTATCATAGATAAATTCTCCTTTCTTTATAAAAACCTCAGATAACCAAACACATCGGAAATCTATAGGATCTCACCCTTGATCTTTTGGATAAATTCCTGATTTCTGGACATGCGGTAATGTTCGCTCTGAATGATCTGGTGCATTCTCTCCACACATTCCTCCAACTGGTCGTTTAGGACGAGATAATCATAGTCTTCCATTCCCTGGGCTTCCTCGTGAGCCCGTGCAATCCTGGACTGGATCACATCCATGGTCTCTGTTCCCCGCCCGATCAGTCTTTTCTTAAGCTCCTCCATAGAGGGAGGAGTGATGAATACCAGCAGAGCCTCGGGAAGTTTTTCTTTTACCTTCATGGCTCCCTGAATCTCGATCTCTAAAATAACGTCCTTCCCCGCCGCAAGCTGCTGCTCCACATAAGCCCGGGGAGTGCCGTAAAAATTCTCTACATACTGGGCGTACTCAATAAGCGCGTCCTCCTCTATCAGCTTCCCGAACTCTTCCCTGGTGCGGAAGAAATACTCTTTTCCCTCGGTTTCTCCAGGTCTTGGGTTTCTTGTGGTCACGGATACAGACAATGCATAATTATCGTATTTCTCTAAAAGAGCTTTCATGACCGTTCCCTTCCCGGCTCCGGAAAAACCGGATACAACTACTAAAATCCCTTTATTCATGGATTTCTCCTTTTTCTTCATATTCATAAGCTTCCGCAAACCTGCGGGTAATCGTTTCCGGCTGAAGCGCGGACAGCACCAAATAATCATCGGATGTCACGATCACAGCCTTGGTCTTTCGTCCCTGGGTCGCATCGATCAGAGATTTCGTCCCTTTTACACTCTGGACCATACGTTTCACAGGCGCAGCGTCCGGACTGACCACGGCAACGATCTTCTGCGAATTTACTGCGTTTCCAAAACCGATATTAATTAACTTAGCCACCAAAAACCATCCTTTTACTCAATATTTTGAATCTGCTCGCGTATTTTTTCGATTTCTGTCTTCAGGTCAATGGCGATATTAGAAACCACCAGATCGTTGGATTTCGAAAGAATGGTGTTTGCCTCCCGGTTCATCTCCTGAGCCATGAAATCCAGCTTGCGGCCGATACCTTCGCTTTCTTTCAGAATATCTTCCATTCCGCGGATATGGCTTTTCAGCCGGACCGTCTCTTCATCGTTGCAGATCTTATCTGCGAAAAGAATCACCTCCGCAGCAATCCGTCCATCATCAATCTGGGAATCTTCTAAAAGCTCATGTACCTTTTCTTCCAGTTTTTCCCTGTATGCCTGGATGATCTCAGGGGACCTCTCCTGAACCAGAGTTACCTTTTCTTCCAGACCTTCCAGTTTTTTAAGAAGATCCCTCTTCAGGTTTTCTCCCTCTGCTTCCCTGGTTCTTACAAATTTCATGCATGCTTCCCGCAGTGGTTCCTCCAGCGCGTTCCAGATCTGCTCTTCATCCAGTGACTGTTCTTCCATGGTAAAAACTTCCGGATACCGGGACAAAGTGGACACGCGTACATCGTCCTCCAAACCGAATTCCCGACTCATTTCTTTTAAATAGGAAAGGTATTCTCCCGCAAGCTCCCTGTTATATTTCAGAGCCACACGGTTCGTCGCATAGTCCTCATAAGTAATGAATACATCCACCTTTCCTCTCTGCATGTATTCCTTCATAAGGTTCCTGATCGCACCTTCAAAAAGCCCAAGCTTCTTAGGCATCTTAATATTTAAGTCCAGATACCTGTGATTCACGGATTTTAACTCTACGGTAATCTTCCGTTCACTGGTAACCGATTCCGCTCGGCCAAAGCCTGTCATACTTTTTATCATAGCATTTCTCTTTCTATTTTCTTTTCATGTGATAGAACCGCTGTCCGGTACGTAAAACCTGCCAGATAGCCGTAGATTTATTATAGTTCATTCTAAAACCCTAGTCAAACCCTTTTTTTATATGTTATACTTTATTATTGATGAACAAATTAACAAAAAAGGAGTGTCCTTATGGCATTTGACGGTATTACCATTGCAGCAATGGTTCAGGAACTAAATAACAATCTGGAGGGCGGACGGTTTAATAAGATTGCCCAGCCGGAGGCAGACGAGCTTTTGATCACTGCCAAGGGTCCCGGCGGGCAGCGGAGGCTTTTGCTTTCTGCCAGTGCTTCCCTTCCTCTTATTTATTTTACAGAAAAAAATAAGACCAGTCCCCTGACTGCGCCTAATTTCTGCATGCTTCTCCGAAAGCACATAGGCAGCGCCAGGATTTCCCGAATTCAGCAGCCGGGCCTGGAAAGAGTGGTGGAATTTGAACTGGAGCATTTAAACGAGATGGGGGATCCCTGTAAAAAGCGCCTCATCTTTGAACTTATGGGCAAACACAGCAACATCATCTTCTGTGATGAAGAAGGCACGATCTTAGACAGTATCAAGCATGTGTCCTCCCACATGAGTTCCGTCAGGGAAGTACTCCCTGGCCGCCCCTACTTTATCCCCCAAACCCAGGATAAAGCAGATCCCCTTACCGTCACAGAAGAAACTTTTATCAATCTGGTCTGCACGAAGCCCTGCAATATTTCTAAGGCGGTTTATACCTCTCTTACAGGGATCAGCCCCGTGATCGCAGAGGAGATCTGCTACCGGGCTTCCATTGACGGAAGCGATGCGGCGCAGTCTCTGGACGAAAACGCGCGCATTCACTTGTATCATACTTTCCAGCGCCTGATGGACCAGGTAAAAGAAGGGGATTTTACTCCCAATATCATCTACCGGGATAAAGAGCCTGTGGAATATGCGGTTCTTCCCCTTACACAGTATAAAAACGGATACGAGACCCAGACCTTTGAAACCGTTTCCTCCATGCTGGAAACCTACTATGCAGTAAAAAACGTCCTTACCCGCATGCACCAGAAGTCCGCGGATCTGCGCCGCATTGTCCAGACCTCCCTGGAGCGCAGCCGCAAAAAGCTCCTTCTCCAGCAAAAACAAATGAAGGATACAGAAAAGAAGGACAAATATAAGGTCTACGGCGAGCTGATCAATACATACGGCTACGGCCTTGAGGAAGGCTGTTCCTCATTTAAGGCCCTTAACTACTACACAGGCCAGGAGATCACTATCCCCTTAGATCCCACTCTTTCTCCCGGAGAAAACGCAAAAAAATACTTTGAGCGCTATGGAAAATTAAAGCGGACGGAAGAAGCCCTCACCGGACAGATAGCGGAAACCCAGGGTGAGATCCAGCATCTGGATTCCATTGCCACTTCCTTGGATATCGCCCTTTCTGAAAGTGATCTCTCTCAGATCAAGGAGGAGCTCACCGAATACGGTTACATCAAAAAACATTATTCCGGAAAAAAGGGACAGAAAATGCAGGCAAAATCCAAGCCTTTCCATTATATTTCCAGCGATGGCTATGATATCTATGTGGGAAGGAACAATTTCCAGAACGATGAGCTGACCTTTAAATTCGCCGCCGGCAATGACTGGTGGTTTCATGCCAAAAAGATGGCAGGTTCTCATGTGGTAGTAAAAACACAGGACGGAGAACTTCCCGACCGCACCTTTGAGGAGGCTGGACGCCTGGCAGCCTACTATTCCAAAGGCCGTACCGCCCCTAAAGTAGAGATCGACTATATCCAGAAAAAGCATGTAAAAAAGCCCGCTGGTGCTAAGCCGGGATTCGTGGTATATTACACCAACTTTTCCCTTATGGCCAGTCCGGATATCAGCGGACTTCGCGAAGTCTGACAATCAGACAGGCGGTCTGGCATTTGAAATTTTCTTCATAAAACCAGACCGCCTGTTGGGTCATCTCATTCTGCGCTCACATTTACAGGTTTTCCATTTCCCTTCGTACCTCTTCCTCACAGGAACGCATGGCAAGAATCGTTTTTTCAAATAGTTCGTTCAAATCCCAGCCCAGCATCTGTGCGCCTTTTTCGATCACGTCACGGGAGCAGCCAGCAGCGAAACGTTTGTCTTTAAATTTCTTTTTCAAGCTTTTCACTTCCATATCCATCACGCTCTTAGAGGGGCGCATCTTAGCCGCTGCCCAGATAAGTCCGGTAAGCTCGTCCGCGGCAAACAATATCTTTTCCATCAGACAGGCAGGCTCCACATCACTGCAGAGTCCATATCCGTGGCTGCATACGGCATGAACCAACTCCGGTGACGCATTGATCTCCTTAAGCAGCTCCGGCGCTTTTTTGCAGTGCTCCTGGGGATATTTTTCGAAATCCACGTCATGAAGAAGGCCTGCGATCCCCCAGAATTCTTCCTCTTCTCCTTCCTGGGACGCGAACCATCTCATGACTCCCTCTACAGTCAGGGCATGTTCCAGATGGAAGGGCTCCTGATTATATTTTCTTAAAAGTTCCATTGCCTGTTCTCTTGTTACATTTGCATTCATTATGCTGCCTCCTTTATATTTTCTGTTTGATTCTCTTTCTTTTTATCCGGGTCAAATTTCATAAAATAGGTGAGCACAAAGGCCAGCGCCATGCTCAGCCCGCAGCCGCAGACAAGCATCCCAAAGCCGTCTCCAAGAAAAATAGGAAGCGTCACAAGGCTTGGAAGACCGAACGCCGCAGCTCTTGCCCCTGACATTCCTGCCAGGACACCTCCCGCGGCGCCGCTTATCAATACCGCTGCCATCGGTTTTTTCAGAGGAAGATTCACGCCAAACATGGCCGGTTCCGTTACCCCGAAAAGAGCGGACAGTGCGGCGGAAATGCAGGTGCTTTTAAATTCTTTTCTATTAGAGCGGACACATACTGCCAGGGCAGCCCCTGCCTGGGCAAAGACGCTGGTTCCCATCAAGGGAAGGACCGTATCATACCCGTTTACTGCCAGATTGTTCATTCCGATAATGATCAGGCTCCAATGGAAACCAAAGATGACCATCGGCTGTACCGCCGCTCCCAAAAGGACACCCGCCAGCACGGGACTGAAGGTGTACACCACGCTGTAAATCCCTGCAAGGCCGTCTCCGATCAAACCTCCTGCCGGCCCAAATACTAAAAGAGCCGCCAAGGAACAGACCAGCACAGAAAAGAGCGGCGTCAGGGAACTTTCGATCAGCTCCGGCAGATGTTTATGAAAAAAGCCTTCCACATAGTGCAGCAGCGCCACGGTCAAAAGGATCGGGATCACGCTGGAATGATAGATGACTCCCTTCATGGGAAGTCCTAAAAAGTGCAGGTCTTCTCCCGCTTCCAAGACAGCCGTCAAAGCAGGATATAGAAGTACGCCAGCGATGGCCACTGCCGTAAATGTGCTTGCGCCGAACTTTTTCGATGCTGTGACAGCCAAAAGCACCGGCAGAAAATAAAAGGCGCTGTCTGCAATAGCATCCAGCACCAGGTATGTTTCCCCATCCTGGGAAAGCCCCCCGCATGTGGCCAGAATCAAAAGGATTCCCTTCATAATTCCGGATGCGGTAAGAAGAGGGATGATCGGCAGAATGATATCCGATATCCCTTCTATCAGGATGTCTGCTATTTTTTTCTTATGTGTCATCTTATTTCTCCTTTTCTATGTCTGCAGCGGATTCTCTGTTTCTTTCCATTCTGGCCTTTTCTCTTAAAAATCCAGTTCTTTCATATCCTATGGAACGATTCCGCCCGCTGCTCTTGGCACAATAAAGCGCCTCGTCCGCCTTTCTGAGAAGAGTACGGTATTCCTCCTCGGTGTCCATGCTGCCTTCCGCAAATCCCACACTGACTGTAACATAGCTTTTTGGATTCGCCGCTTTTAATCTTAACCCTTCTACGCACCTGCGCAGCTCTTCAGCAAACAGCCCGCCTTCTTCCTTAGGATCAAGAAACATATAGAGGAATTCTTCCCCTCCGAAGCGAAACAAAATACCTCCCCCCCTTAAATTTTTCATCGCCAAGGCTACTTTTTGGAGGCATTCGTCACCTGCCGTATGTCCGTAAACATCATTATACTGTTTAAAAAAGTCTATATCGATCATAAAGGCGGCTGCCCTTTGTTTTTTATTGGATCGGAACAATTGCTCCGTCCACTCCATGAGATAATTTCTGTTCCACAGACCCGTAAGGGCATCGTGCCTGGCCATATAACTTAGTTTTTCGCTCTGGGCAAGGATCTCTTTGTTTTTCAGCTCCATATCCAGATAATAGAGGAATTCCTGCCGCATATTGCTGTAGCGGTACAGACTGATAAACATGGCGACCAGGGTGATCCCGATCGTATTTACTGTCTTTCCGTAATTATCAGCCATCCCCTGCTGGGCAGTCCAGGAAAACCCTTTCAGAAGAAAAGCCTGGCAGAATATAAACAACGGAACGGATGCCTGGGGCTTCATATAAATCAGGCCAGCCACATAGATAGCGGAGGTCATATAGATACTTAAATTATCCGAAACCCTCTGATCGTAAATCGTCATACATACCGACCACAGAATGAGTACACAGCCGAAAGCTGTGTACAGATTCAAACACATTTTATTATAAGACACTTTTTTTCCCACAGACAGCATGCAGCCAAAACCAATGGCTGCTATACAGGCCGCTGAGATCGCTATGTACAAGCACATGTAAACCCGGCTGGCCTGTGTATCCAGGCGGAAATCTGTATAATACAATGCATATAAAATATTATACACCTGAAACAAAAGGACAAAAATAACCGCTGCCCAGAAATACTTTTCTAATTTTTTCTTCGTATGCGCATGGAAAAGCTTCTCCTGCTCTTCTGTCATACCTGTTCTTTTTTCTTTTGCTCTCATCGTCCCGTACCTGAACCCATGATTTTTTGGAATACTTTACCATTTTACCACAGTTTTTCTCTGCTATCCACTTTTTTTTCCAAAAAATAAGGCAGGAATACTAGAATCTCCAGTGTTCCTGCCTCTCTTTACTTATGCGCAGTCTGCTTTCTTATTTTTTTGGTCCTGGATTTTTATCTGTCCCTTTGCTTCCGGAATATCCCGGATCACTTCCCCTACGGCGGGAACCACAATGCAGCCGGACAAAGGATTTTTAATGCTGAAGATCGGGGCAGTAAGAACAGCCTCCACCTGCGACCGCTCAAAAGCCAGGTCTATATCCAGCATTTCGCAGTTAATCAGCTTAAGCCCTTTGCAGTAGCACAGAGGCTGGGTTCCTATGATCCTGCAGTTTTCAAAGGTAACGTTTTCACAGTACCATGCCAGATACTCTCCTTTTACCACGCTGTCCTTGACCACCACATTCTTAGCGTGCCAGAATGCGTCTTTGGTGTCGAATACACAGTTTTCAAATACGGAATCTTCGATATACTGGAAGGAATATTTGCCCTTCATCTGTACATTGGAAAAATGAAGATTCCTGGAACGCATCATAAAATATTCGCTCTCGGCTGTACAGTCTTCCATCTCCACATCCTGTACGGACCAGCCAAACTCAGGAGAAACGATATCGCAGTCTTTCATCTTTACTGCGCTGCATTCTCTGAGCGCCTTGATCCCATGAAGCTTAGTGTTCTTAATCTCAATGTGATCCGAATACCAAAGGGCCGCCCTGCATAGCTCCGTCATCCGGGAAGCGCTGATCTTAAGGCCATGGTCATGCCAGAATGGATAACGCAGATTAAAAAAGCAGCCTGCTACCTGTACATCCGTACATTCCTTAAAAGCGCTCTCTCCGTCCGCCGGCCCATCAAAATAGCAATTCTTTACAAAAATATCTTTACTGCCATAAAGGGCACGTTCTTCGTCAAAAGTCTGATTTTGTATGATCGTCATAAACTCATCCTCCCTGTGTCAAACAGATTTCCTGTCTCTTGTTCTACGACAAGTATAACGCTCTTTTTTCATTATGGCAAATACCTATTGTCTATGTAAAGCAATAACTTTTTGTTATAGTTACCGGACCAGCCCTTGTTTCTGTCCGATACTACTGCCAAATCCAGCACAAGCCGTTATAAAAATATTCCATTGCATATTCCCCACTGTGAGTGCCGCCTTCCTGTTCCAGGAAATATAGGTTTCCATCCTGCTCATTATTTCCATAACGGAACGTACCGTCCTCTACATCCGCCATTGCCTGGATCTGGCTTTTAAAAGCGGAATAGGCAAAATCATCTGTTCCCGATGCGGCAAAAATAAAGAAATCATTCCACTTATGGCCGGAATCCCTCACCATAGACGCCATATATTCTCCATCCGTAGTCAGACTGCCGCTGGAAGGCATAAAATAACGGAAATAATCCAGACAATACTGGAACGTCCTCCAGGTAGCCACAGAGCCCATTGAAAATCCGCAGAAAGCCCGGTGATCCCTGGACGCCTGTATTCCCTCCGGCGTTGTGTCCTCTGCATAAGTACTGTAGGTTCCCTCCACAGCAGGTATCAGATCATGGATCAGCTCATTATGATAATTTTCTGTAAGCGTAAGGGCCAATGAATAATCCGAACTGTCCGTCTCACTCTCATTGTTATAAGTAGGACAGACTACGATCATTGGCTGGATCCGCCCGTCTGCGATCCCATGGTCCAGAACATTTTTAAAAACATTGGGCTGCTCTGGCGTCCCCAGATAAGTGGTCTCATCACTCCACCCTCCGTGCATGAGATAAAACACATTATAGGAAACATCCTCTGAATATCCATAAGGCAGATAGACAATGGCCCTTTTATGAAGGACCTGGCTCTCCTCATCATAGGTCATGGATTCATATGTGTCGTAGGAAAGCTCTGTCAGCGTTCCCGGCTGATCCGATTCGGAAAAATATTCTTCCGGTATCAGCTCCAGCCGATCAGGAAGAGACGCTCTTGTAATTCCTTCATTTTCCGGCATACTGTCCTCCTCTTCTGCTGTTTCCAGGGTATCCTCGCCGGCATGAACCGTTAATCCCTGGGTAAATACCAGCATTCCTGCCAGCATAAAAGTTAATATCCCTGCTCCTTTTCTTTTTTTCATCATTTTATCACCTCCGGTTTTTTCGATTATAAAGCAGGGAAACAGAGGAAAGAAGTCTCCTTTAGTTAAGGGCTGTATACCGGAAGGTTTAAACTAAAAAAGGCGCAGATGTCTTTTCTTAAGAATCTGCACCTTTTCAAAACTTATTTCATAACAATGTTAATAATCTTCTTGGGAACGTAAATTTCCTTGATCACATTTCCTGTCAGTTTATCCGCAATAGCTTCCTTGCCTTTTTCAATGGCTTCTTCCTTGCTGATCTCCGCAGGAATGCTGATGACTGCTCTGGTCTTGCCGTTGATCTGGACTGGGATTTCAATTTCATCATCCTTCATTGCATCCTCGTCATGAGCCGGCCACTGGGCATGGAATACAGAATCCTCATGGCCAAGTCTCTCCCACAGTTCCTCCGCAATGTGAGGTGCAAATGGGGCCAAAAGAATCACTGCCGTCTCGATGGTTTCTTTATCCATTCCGCCTTCTTTCTTGGCAATATCGATCATCTTATTGTTATATTCCATGAAACCGGAGATAACCGTATTCAGGCTGAAGGAATCCAATCTCTGTGAAATATCATAAACCATCTTGTGACGGATCTTTATCATTTCCTTTGTAGCAGGCACGTCTCTTTCGATACTGTCAAGGGCAAGTCCCCAGAATCTCTTCAGGAAACGGGAAACACCATCAATCCCACGGTCATCCCACTCTGCGTCCAGTTCCGGCGGCCCTACAAAAAGCTCGTACATTCTAAGGGAATCACAGCCATAATCTCTTACAAGGTCATCCGGTGAAACTACGTTGCCCTTGGATTTACTCATCTTAATTCCGTTCTTTCCAGTAATCATACCCTGGTTAAAGAGCTTCGTAAAAGGCTCGTCGAAATCGATCGCGCCGATATCATACAGGAACTTGGTATAAAATCTGGAGTACAGAAGGTGCAGCACCGCATGCTCCACACCACCGATGTACATATCCACCGGAAGGTATTTGTCTGCCTTTTCTTTTGATACCAGTTCTTTATCGTTTTTATTGTCCACATAGCGAAGGAAGTACCAGGAAGAACCTGCCCACTGAGGCATGGTATTCGTTTCTCTCTTTGCAGGACCTCCACAGCATGGGCAGGTGGTATTTACCCACTCGTCAATGGCAGCTAGAGGAGACTCCCCTGTTCCGGTAGGCTGATAGCTTTCTACCTCTGGAAGAGTCAGCGGAAGCTGGTCTTCCGGAACTGGAACCGCCCCGCACTTAGGACAGTGTACAATAGGAATCGGCTCGCCCCAGTAACGCTGACGGGAGAATACCCAGTCGCGCAGTTTATAGTTGACAGTCTTACGGCCAATCCCCATTTTTTCGATCATAAGAGGAGCTTCTTTTTTCAGGACCGCGGACTCCATTCCATTCCACTCCCCGGAATTGATCATGGTTCCGGAAGCCTCTGTGTAAGCCTCTGTCATATTCTCAATCTCTTTTCCATCTTTGGCGATTACCTGGACGATGGGAATATCAAACTTCTTCGCAAATTCAAAGTCACGGTCGTCATGGGCAGGTACGCACATGATCGCGCCTGTTCCATAATCCGCAAGCACATAGTCAGAAAGCCAGATTGGGATCTTTTTCTGATTCAACGGGTTGATGGCATAGCTGCCAGTAAATACGCCTGTTTTTTCTTTGTCCTGAAGACGGTCTACGTTGGATTTCATGGAAGAATCATAAATATATTTTTCTACCGCCTCTTTCGTTTCCGGAGTGGCCAGACTTGCTGCCAGAGCATGTTCCGGTGCCAGCACCATAAAGGTAGCTCCATGAAGGGTGTCCGGTCTTGTGGTGTAGACAGTGATCTTTTCTTCTCTTCCGTTGATAGGAAATTCCACCTCTGCGCCGTAAGATTTTCCAATCCAGTCTGTCTGCATCTTTTTCACCTTTTCCGGCCAGTCAAGCTTATCCAGATCATTTAAAAGCCGGTCTGCATACTTGGTGATCCTAAGCATCCACTGACGAAGATTCTTTTTCGTAACCGGAGCTCCGCAGCGCTCGCAGCAGCCGTTTACTACTTCTTCATTTGCCAGGCCAGTCTTACAGGAAGGGCACCAGTTAATAGGAAATTCCTTTTCATAGGCAAGTCCTTCTTTAAACATCTTAACAAAGATCCACTGAGTCCACTTGTAAAAGTTAGGATCTGTGGTGTTTACTTCCATATCCCAGTCATAGATGGCCGCGATATCATTGATCTGTTTTTTAATGTTCTTAATATTTTCCGCAGTGGAGACAGCCGGATGGACTCCCATCTTAATGGCATAATTTTCTGCCGGAAGGCCGAAGGCATCCCAACCCATGGGATGGATCAGATAATATCCCTGCAGCATTTTATAACGGCTCCATACATCGGAGATCACATAGCCTCTCCAATGTCCTACATGAAGTCCGTTTCCGGATGGATATGGAAACATATCCAGACAGTAATATTTCGGTTTTTTTCCATCGTTTACGTTTACGGGATTTTTTTCCCAGTTCGCGCGCCATTTCGCTTCGATCGCCTTATGATTATAAGGTGCGCTCATGATTCATTCCTCCTGTTCATATAATGGGATCTGTTCTGTGGGATACACTGTTTACATGGCAGCCGCCTTGCCCGATCCCTCCAGAATAGGAAAAACCTCCCGTCTCAGCTAGAGACGGAAGGCAATATTCCGCGGTACCTCTGACATAATTCGTTTTTTATTCTAACCAGTGGCATTCCTTTTGTCAAGGAAAACCTCTATTTTTTCTGCCTTTTCTCTTTAATTCCTTCCAGAATGATCCTTCTGGCTTCCTTTGCTTTGGAGGCATCCATACTTTCCACCCCTTCGAGCGGGTAAGGTATGCCGAGACGTTCATATTTTGTCTTTCCCATAGTGTGGTACGGAAGTACCTCAAGTCCTTTCAGATTATAAAATCCTCCGATGAGATGTCCCAGTTCCCGAAGCTCCTTTTCTCCGTCCGTGATCCCCGGCACTACTACATGGCGTATAATCAAAGGTATCCCCGCCTCTTCCAGGGCCTTTCCAAAGGCTAGAACCGGATCCATTTTCTGCCCTGTTAATTTTACATGCTCTTCTCTGTCGCTGTGTTTTAAGTCTAAAAGCACAAGATCCAGATTTTCAAACAGAGGAAGAAATTCTTTCTGTCTCTCCCGGCGGTACACGATCCCTGAAGTATCCAGACAGGTATGGATTCCTCTTTGTTTTGCTTGTTTAAACAGCTCTGTAAGAAAAGGAAGCTGCACCAATGGCTCTCCGCCTGTAGCCGTGATCCCGCCGCTCCGGTAAAAGGTCTTATTCCTTTCATACTCTGTCAGTATCTCTTGTACAGTCATCAAATTCCCCCCATCGAAAGACCAGGTATCCGGATTATGGCAATAAAGACAGCGCATGGGACATCCTTGAAAAAATACCACAAAACGAACTCCGGGACCGTCAACGGTCCCGAAGCTCTCTGTGGAATGGATCCGGCCTTTTACCGAACTGCATTCCCTGTCCATATCCTTACATTCCTTCATGGAAGGTTCTGGAAATAACCTCATCCTGCTGTTCTTTCGTCAGCTTGTTAAAGTTTACCGCGTATCCGGATACGCGGACTGTAAGCTGAGGATATTTTTCCGGATGTGCCTGCGCGTCTAAAAGAGTCTCTTTTGTAAAGACATTGACATTTAAATGATGTCCGCCTTTTTCCGCATATCCGTCTAATAAATTTACTAAGTTGTCGATCTGTGCGTCACTGATATTCATATTGTTTTCCTCCTATTAATTCTTTTTATCAGCTGCTAAAATAACAGCTATAATCTTTTATTCGTTGTCTTCTTCTCTTTCCACTGTCAGGTTCGGCTCGCAGCAGGCGCAGTCCGGCTCCAGTTCAAAAGCAATATCGTCAAACAGAATTGCGTCATCTTTTCCAAGAGCTCCCGGGATAATAGAGAAAGTATTGGAAATACCATCCTGAGCATCTTTAAAAGGAAGCTTAGAAACAGAACTTAAGGACGCAACCGCTCCATGGCTGTCTCTATGGTGCATGGGGTTTGCTCCCGGAGCAAAAGGCTCTCCTGCTTTTCTTCCGTCCGGCGTAGAACCGGTTGCCTTTCCGTAAACTACATTTGAAGTAATGGTAAGGATGGATGTAGTGGGAATACCGCCTCTATAGGTATGGTTTCCTTTTACATAATGCATAAATTCGTGTACGATGTCATAGGCAATATCATCCACACGGTCATCGTCATTTCCATATTTCGGGAAATCTCCCTCCACCTCATAGTCAACAACAATGCCGTTTTCATCACGAATGGTCTTTACCTTTGCGTATTTAATAGCAGACAGGGAATCCGCCACTACGGAAAGTCCCGCGATACCTGTGGCGAACCAGCGGGTAACCTTTTTATCGTGAAGAGCCATCTGCAGACGCTCATAGCAATATTTGTCATGCATGTAATGGATGATATTCAGGGCGTTTACATATACGCAGGCAAGCCATTTCATCATATCATGGAATTTTTCCATTACTTCATCGTAATCCAGATACTCTGATGTGATCGGACGGTATTTCGGTCCCACCTGTTTTTTAGAAACCTCATCCACACCGCCGTTGATCGCGTAAAGCAGACATTTTGCCAGATTTGCCCTTGCCCCAAAGAACTGCATTTCTTTTCCTACGCGCATGGAAGATACGCAGCAGGCGATGGCATAGTCATCTCCGTGAGTAACGCGCATCAGGTCGTCATTCTCATACTGGATAGAGGACGACATGATGGAAGTTTTCGCACAGAAGCGCTTAAAGTTCACCGGCAGCCTTGTAGACCAAAGTACAGTCAGGTTCGGCTCCGGAGCTGTTCCCAGATTAGAGAGGGTGTGGAGATAGCGGTAGGACATTTTGGTTACCATGGAACGTCCGTCAATTCCCATACCTCCGATAGACTCCGTCACCCAGGTAGGATCTCCTGAGAACAGCGCGTTATATTCCGGTGTCCTTGCGAACTTAACAAGGCGCAGCTTCATGATAAAATGGTCCACGAATTCCTGGATTTCTTCTTCTGTGAAGGTTCCGTTTTTAAGGTCTCTTTCCGCATAGATATCCAGGAAGGTGGAGGTACGTCCCAGAGACATGGCCGCTCCATTCTGCTCCTTGATCGCAGCCAGATAACCGAAATACAGCCACTGGATCGCCTCCTGGACGTTGGCTGCAGGCCTGGAAATATCAAAGCCGTATATCTGTCCCAGTTCCTTCAGTTCTTTTAAGGCCTTGATCTGTTCGGAAAGCTCTTCCCTTTCTCTGGTAACATCGGAATACATGATGGTTCTTGTTGTATCCTTTTGTTTTTGTTTATCCTGAATCAGGCGGTCTACTCCGTAAAGAGCCACTCTTCTGTAGTCTCCGATGATACGGCCTCTTCCGTACGCATCCGGAAGCCCTGTGATAATGTGGCTGGAACGGCAGGCTCTCATTTCCGGTGTATAGGCATCAAACACACCATCGTTGTGGGTTTTTCTGTGCTTTGTAAAGAACTCTACAATCTGCGGGTCTACCTTATACCCATTATCCTCGCATGCCTTTACTGCCATGCGAATGCCTCCATAAGGCTGCAGCGCGCGTTTAAAAGGCTTGTCTGTCTGGAATCCCACGATCTTTTCCTTTTCTTTATCTAAATATCCCGGACCGTGCGAGGTGATAGTTGAAATGATCTTTGTATCCATATCAAGGACGCCGCCTTTTTTTCTTTCTTCCTCGGAAAGTTCCATTACCTGCGCCCATAATTCTTTTGTAGTTTCTGTAGGACCAGCAAGGAAAGACTCGTCCCCGTCATAAGGTGTATAGTTTTTCTGAATAAAATCACGTACATTGATTTCCTTTTCCCAGATACCTTCTTTAAATGAAACCCATTCCTGTCTCATATGATTCCTCCTTTTATAGTTCTTTGTCCGTACGCATTTCGTACTTATTAGGTACAATATATAGTATTGTTAAAAAAACGTCAAGGAAGATATTGTATTTATTTACAAACACAGCGGTTTTTCATGTACTAAATGAGATACAAAGCCCTTCTCCCTTTAAATTCTATACTATTTTGATACATTTTCTCAAATTTTATCCATTAACAGGAAAAGGGCGGGATAACCTGTGTCTTCAGGTTATCCCGCCCTGTATGCAAAAAGGATTAATCCTCTGCACCTTCTTCTTTATTCGCTCTCGCTTCGATTTCTTTATTCTGGATATCTGACGGAGCCTGCTCATAACGCGCGAACTCATAGGCGAAATCTCCGCTTCCGCCGGTCATGGAACGCAGGTCTGTGGAATATCCGTAGATTTCCAGCATAGGAACATCTGCCTCGATCACTGTGTTTCCTTCGTGATCCGGATTCATGCCCAGCACACGGCCGCGGCGCTTATTCAGGTCGCCCATTACATCTCCTGTGTATTTATCCGGAACTGTAACCTTCATAGATACGATAGGCTCAAGGAGAACAGGTGACGCATCCATAAATCCCTTCTTAAAGGCAAGTATAGTAGCCATCTTAAATGCCATTTCTGAAGAGTCTACCGGATGATAAGAGCCGTCATACAGAGTGGCCTTTACTCCCACTACCGGATAGGAAGCCAGCGGTCCCTTCTGTACGCATTCCTGAAGGCCTTTTTCCACTGCCGGGAAGTAGTTCTTAGGAACAGCGCCGCCTACTACCACCTGCTCAAACTCATATGGTTTTTCCAGATTTCCAAGAGGCTCAAAACGCATCTTTACATGGCCATACTGTCCATGTCCGCCGGACTGCTTCTTATGCTTTCCTTCCACATCGGAGCTCTTGCGGATCGTCTCGCGGAAGGGAACCTTGGGTTTAGAGAGCTCAATGTCTACTTTGTAACGTTCTTTTAATTTATTCACCACAATATCCAGGTGCTGGTCGCCCATGCCATAGAGAAGGGTCTGACGGTTCGCAGAATCATTCACTACCCGCAGAGTCTTATCCTCACTCATCATCCTATTAAGAGCCTGGGATATCTTATCCTCATCGCCCTTCTTCACTGCTTTATATCTCTTATAAGTATAAGGAGTGGAGATCACAGCCTTAGGATAAAGGATAGGCATAGCCTTCGTAGCCAGACTGTCGCCGGTCTGCACACTGTTCAGCTTGGCGATCGCTCCGATATCTCCTGCGTGAAGCTCAGGAACTTCTATGGGCTTGGAGCCTTCCAAGACATACAGCTTGTTCAGGCGCTCTTCTTCGCCTTTTTCTACATTTAAGAGAGTGTCATCGGATTTAATAACGCCGGAGCAGACCTTGATCAGGGAATACTTCCCTAAGAAAGGATCCACAATAGTCTTCCATACATAGGCGGATTTCGTCTTAGTGAAATCGTAGTTCGCTTCGAAAATCTCATTGGTCTTCTGTGCAATGCCGTTGCACGGGCGCTTGTCAGGGCTTGGGAAATAGCCGCAGATATCGTCCAGAAGGTTTGATACGCCCCGAAGGTTAACAGGAGAGCCCATGCACACCGGCACAATGCTTCCGTCCTGCACATTCATGGCAAGAGCCGCTGATACCTCTGTGATAGAGAATTCAT
This sequence comes from Candidatus Blautia faecavium, assembly GCA_019118425.1. GTDB lineage: Bacteria > Bacillota > Clostridia > Lachnospirales > Lachnospiraceae > Blautia_A > Blautia_A faecavium. Next base: position 25,918 of record DWYZ01000207.1, read on the forward strand.
CTCCTTCGAAATAACGGTCCATGAATTCCTCGCTTGTCTCCGCCACGGATTCCATAAGGATATCATGATATTTCTCCAGATATTCATTTAAATGTTCCGGAATCGGGCATTCTTCTTTTTTACCTTTATCAATGTATTTTCTTCCGGCCTGTTTTACTACGTTTACATAGCCCACAAATTTTCCGTCTTCACGGATGGGGAAATGCAGAGGGGCGATTCTCTTTCCGTATAGCTCTGTCAGATCCTCCACAACGCTTCTGTAGCTTACGTCATCCACATCCATATCTGTTACGAAAAACATACGCGGCAGTTTATATTTTTCACACAAATTCCATGCTTTCTGGGTTCCTACCTGAACGCCTGCCTTACCGGAAACAACGATGATCGCTGCGTCTGCTGCGCTTACAGCCTCTTCAACCTCACCTACGAAATCGAAATATCCGGGAGTGTCCAGAACATTGATCTTTACCTTCTCCCATGGTACCGGGATCAATGTCGTAGAGATGGAAAAGTGTCTCTTAATCTCTTCTTTATCATAATCGCTGACTGTATTTCCATCCTCAACTCTGCCGAGGCGGCTCGTCATACCTGCCAAATAAGCCATTGCCTCTGCCAAAGTAGTTTTGCCAGCTCCGCCATGACCTAATAGGACTACATTTCTGATTCGGTCAGTTCTAAAAACGTCCATATGTAATACCTCCCTGTTTGTCTTATATGTTGATATTCTACTAAAATTCCAGCTGAATTTCAAGCATTTTATATAATTTTAACAACTTTTTTTCTTCTTTTTTTGTAACTATTCTGTCACTTTCCCGATTTTATTGTCCGTATGCCTGCAGGATACGGAAAAATATCGTTAAATGTCATACCCGAACCACGCACTTGCTGCGTGGTTACGGGCCAGCATGATTCAACAGGCAATTTGGCTAAAGCGAACTTTAAATGCCCAATTACCCGTTACTGGCCACCGCGTGACCAGTAACAAAATATCCGAGAATTGACTTTTTTTCGTTAATCTCTTACAATAAGAAGCAAGAAATGAATCGTAACCGGAAAGGATGTACATCTATATGAAAACCATTGGTTTTATCGGGCTTGGACTGATCGGCGGTTCTATCGCCAAAGCAATTCGGAAATATCACTCCGACTATCATCTCCTTGCATACGACAGCAATAAAGAAAATCTTGCGGCCGCCCTTTCAGATAACATCATCGATGCTGTATGCGAGGCCAGGGACAGCCGTTTCGGCACCTGCGACTATGTCTTTTTGTGCGCCCCTGTAGAGATTAATCTCCAGTATCTGGAATATTTAAAATCCGTTCGTTCCTCTGACTGCATCATCACAGATGTCGGAAGCGTAAAAAGCATCATTCACGAACGGGCGGAAGCGCTTGGCATGGAGGATTGTTTTATCGGGGGACATCCCATGGCTGGTTCGGAGAAATCAGGGTTTTCCCATTCCAGTGACCGTCTGATAGAAAATGCCTACTATATCCTCACCCCGGGCGGCGAGGTACATATAGACAAGCTTACGGAATTTACCCAGCTGATCGCTTCCCTGGGGGCCATTCCCATGGTCCTCACCTCGCAGGAGCATGATTTTATCACAGCGGGTGTGAGTCATCTTCCCCATATCATTGCCTCCGCCCTTGTAAATCTTATAAATATGCTGGATAATGACGCAGAATATATGAAGACGATCGCAGCGGGAGGATTCCGGGACATTACGAGGATCGCCTCCTCCTCCCCTGTCATGTGGGAGCAGATCTGTATTGAAAACCAGAAAAACATCTCCACTGTTCTGGATGAATTTATCCGTATGCTGATCCAGATCCGCTGTTCCATTGATAATAAGGAGGCGGAAAATCTTTACGAAATGTTCGCCAGCTCCAAGGAATACCGGGATTCCATCGATATAACCGCCAGCGGGCCTATCAGCAAAAGTTTCGTGCTGTATCTGGATATCGCGGATGAGGCAGGCGGGATCGCTACTATCGCCACCACCCTTGCCATGGATAATATCAGCATTAAAAACATTGGCATCATCCATAACCGGGAATTCGAGGAAGGAGTCCTCCAGATCGAATTTTATGAGGAAGAGGCAATGAACCGGGCTTACGGCCTCTTAAAAAAGAGAAATTATATCGTATACGAACGCACGAAATAAAAGGCCTAGGCAAACGCATGGCCAGACAATATCATCACAAACCCAGGAGGAAACTATGGAAATCAAAAAGCTGCATTCACTTAAAGGAGAGCTTAGTGTACCGGGAGATAAATCTATTTCCCACAGAGCGGTCATGTTCGGATCTCTTGCCAGGGGCACTACAAGAATCACACATTTTTTAGAGAGCGCTGACTGTCTCTCCACCATCTCCTGTTTTGAAAAAATGGGCATCTCCATTCAGCGAAAAAAAGGAGAGGTATTGGTGGAGGGCAAGGGCCTGCACGGTCTGTCCGCTCCTGCCTCTGTTTTAGATGCAGGAAACAGCGGCACTACCACCAGACTGATCTCCGGCATACTGGCCGGACAGAATTTTTCCTCACAATTAAGCGGAGATGATTCTCTTAAGTCCAGACCGATGAACCGGATCATCACGCCCCTTACCATGATGGGGGCAGATATCAAAAGCCTGAAAGGAGATGGGTGCGCTCCTCTTTTCATTACCGGGAAGCCATTAAAAGGAATCCATTATATTTCTCCTGTGGCTTCTGCCCAGGTGAAATCCTGTGTCCTCCTTGCAGGCCTATATGCCGAAGGACCCACAAGCGTTACAGAGCCTGTTCTTTCCAGGAACCACACTGAAATCATGCTGAAATATCTTGGCGCCGAGGTAACAGCAGCGGGAACCACCTGCTCTGTTTGTCCAGAGCCATCCCTTACGGCAAGAGATATCCTAGTACCGGGAGATATCTCTTCCGCCGCTTATTTTATGGCTGCCGGCCTCCTCGCTCCGGGGAGCGAGATCCTTTTAAAAAACGTGGGCATCAATCCTACCAGAGACGGGATGCTTAAAGTATGCCGGGCCATGGGGGGAAACATCACCCTTTTAAACGAAAACAGGGAGGGAGAACCTACCGCGGACCTTCTCATACGCTCAAGCAGTCTTCACGGCACGGTCATTGAAGGAGATATCATTCCCACCCTGATCGATGAGCTTCCTATGATCGCGGTGATGGCCGCCTTTGCCAGCGGAACCACAGTCATCCGGGATGCCCAGGAATTACGGGTAAAGGAATCTGACCGGATCCAGGTCATGGTGGATAATCTGCGGCTTATGGGCGCGGATATCGAAGGAACCGCGGACGGCATGGTCATCCATGGCGGACCTTCGCTCCACGGGGCTGTTATCGATTCTCATCTGGACCACAGAGTGGCAATGTCCTTTGCTGTGGCGGGAATCCTCTGCGATGGTCCCCTTACCATTCTCCACGGAGACTGTGTAAACATCTCTTATCCAGATTTTTATCAGGATCTGTACGGACTGGCTGAACTTTAAAATTTTATAAAACGGAGCATCTTAAGGACTGCTCCGTTTTATTTTATATTTTATACAGTTTTCTTCCTAAAGATTATCACAGAATCGAAAGGTATATATTTGCTCTTGCGGGGTATGTTATCTCTATACTATAATGCAGATAAGAAAAATGTTTAAGAAAGGAGAATTCTATGAAGATTTTATTTTACGGTACGAAGAATTACGATGAACAGTTCTTTGAAAAACTGCTGCCCAAGTATCCGGGAATCCAGATCAAATTTATCGAAGCCAATATCCACGAAGAGACCGCAGCCCTTGCGAAGGGCTATGATGCCATCTGCGCCTTCGTAAACGCTGACCTTGGCACCTCAGTTATTGAAGTCTTGAATCAGCAGGGAGTACGGCTGATCCTTATGCGCTGCGCCGGATATAACAATGTAGATTTGACCACTGCCCATAAATACGGCATGAAGATCCTGCGTGTGCCCGGCTATTCGCCAGAAGCAGTGGCAGAGCATGCCATGGCTCTTGCTCTTACCGCGAACCGTCATACTCATAAGGCATATATTAAATGCCGGGAAAACAATTTCGCCTTAAATGGTCTGATGGGTGTCAATTTTTACCAGAAAACCGCCGGGATCATCGGTACCGGAAAGATCGGACAGGCCATGGCGAAAATCTGCCGGGGCTTTGGCATGAAGGTGATCGCCTTTGATCTCTTTCCAAATAAAGATTTGGATTTTTTGGAATATGTCTCTCTGGATGAACTCCTCGCCCAAAGCGACCTGATCAGCCTTCATTGTCCTCTCACTGACGAGACGAAACATATCATCAACGAAGATTCCATTGCCAAGATGAAGGACGGCGTGATCCTGGTAAATACCTCCAGAGGCGGCCTGATCAAGACGGAAGACCTCATCGCCGGCATCCGCGACCATAAATTTTTCGCGATAGGGCTGGATGTATATGAAGAAGAGACGGATTTTGTGTATGAAGACATGTCCGAGCGTATCCTTCCCACTTCCACCATCCAGAGGCTCCTGTCCTTCCCTAACGTGACCATGACTTCCCATCAGGGATTCTTTACAGAAGAGGCTCTTTCAAACATCGCGGAAACCACTTTGGATAATGCGAAGGCCTATATGAACAAGGAAGAATTAAAAAACGAAGTTCTCTCATAAAGCTGCTCGCAGGAGTCGCCGAATGGACATACATGTATGTCCGCTTGGCTCGCTGCCCGCGTAAATAAAACTGCCGGAAGGACATTCCTCCCGGCAGCTTTTCATTTGCTCTACACTTATTTTACACTCCTGCGCAGCCTGTTTACCCCTATTAAAAGTATTACTGGAAAAACAATGGCCGCAAAAAGCCCTGTCTTTAAATTTCCTCCGAATGCATTGGAAATCACTCCTACTACAGAAGGCCCGCCGGAGCATCCGATATCTCCAGCCAGGGCAAAAAAGGCAAACATGGCCGTTCCCCCCTGAGGGCAGTACTCTGCCCCGAGACTGAATACTCCCGGCCACATAATCCCCACGGACAGACCGCATAAAGCACAGCCCACCAGGGAAAGGACCGGAACCGGAGCAAACACAGCCAAAAGATAACTCAGCGCGCAAAGGACGCTGCTTATGGAAATAAATTTTTTCAGCGGAATCTTTTCCCCTTTTACTCCATAGAACGTCCTGGAAGCTCCCATAAGAACCGCAAACATACAAGGTCCCATGAGATCGCCTAAGGTCTTAGAAACCTTAAGCCCGCTTTCCGCGAAATAGGAAGCCCACTGGCTCATAGCCTGTTCGGCAGCGCCGGAACAAATCATCAAAAGGAAAAACAGCCAGAAAATCTTCATAGTAAAGAGTTTTTTAACAGGAAGAGCCTCTCCTTTTTCTACCAGTACCTTAATGGGAGCCCCTGCATAAAGGAACATATTCACAAAGGGCACTGCCGCCCAGATCACCGTCAGCATCCTCCAGTTGTTAATTCCCACCACATTAAAAAACACTGTGGACAAGATCACTACCAGCACATGCCCCCAGCAGTAAAACGAGTGCAAAAGGCTCATGGCAGAAGATTTTTCATCCATAGGCAGAGCTTGAACAATAGGGCTTACCAGTACTTCAATAAGGCCGCCTCCAATGGCATATACTGTGATCGCGAGCATGAGTCCTCCATAGGGATTCCCCAAAAGGCCCGGGAAAAGGCCAAGGCCTACCAAGCCGGTCACGCTGAACAGATGGGCAGCCACAATGGATATCTTATAACCAATCTTTTCCACATATTTCGCAGCCAGAAGATCTACGATCATCTGTACGGCAAAATTATAAGTCACCAGGAATCCGATCTGCGCCACAGAGATAGAAAACTCCCTTTGGAATGTTACAAATAAAAGGGGCGCAAAATTATTTACAATGGCCTGGGTTACATAACCCAGATAGCTGGCATATAAAGTTCTGTAGTATTTTTTTTCCATTTCTTCCTCCCTCTAAAAAAGTGTGTGCCCTGGTACACACTTGCATTGAAGCGCAGCTGTGCCAGAAAACGCATTTTCCTGCGCGCAGCGCGCATCCCTGCAGAATAAGCTGCCTGTACCGGCGCTCTTATTTTCTATGATATACTAATACAGCAGCTGGAAAGTCTCGAACAGATCTGGTGTATAATAAATGTCTCCCTCATTGGAGTATACCAGTCGCTGGTCGGTCCTCTCGCCGTTTTCTGAGCCAATATCACACTGATAATAGATAAGCCCGTCTTTCACTGGAATCATATTGTCCTCATTTTCATATACATCGCCGCCGATGCTCTTTCCCGGAGCTACTTCAGCGAGATTTACCTGGCTTTCATCATAACCAAGCTCTTGCGCTTCTTCCGTGGTGATGTAATTCGAAGGAAGGTGCCCGTAGGTGTGGATGTATACCGCTACTTCCTCCATACTGGTATACGTTCCATCTTCATCTACTGTAATGCCCTGTCCGGAATCGTCTTCCTCATCTTCTTCCTGGATTTCTCCCAGCGCATCCATCTCGCTTTCTGTCATGACGGTCATTTCATCGTCCACAGCATAGCTTCCGCCCTCTAATTCTTCCACCTCTTCTTCTGTCAAAGGCGTAAGTTCATCATCAAAGGCATCTTCTGTATCAACAGAAGCCTCTTCCTCTTCTGTACTGCTGCTGCAGCCGCCCAGAGCAAGACTCATGGCCATGAAACCTGCTAACGCGAATATTTTCATATTTTTCATAGTATCCGTCTCCTTTCCTGTGTTCTGCCCTATTTCAGGCAAATAAGGTATCCTCTTAAGGATTTCGTGACAGCTCCTATCTCCCCGTTTCCATCCAGTTACTGGTCACCATGTGACCAGTAACTGTTTTTCATTTTTTTCGCCAGATCTTTTACCTGGGTCAGGATATCCGGCTGCTCTTTTACCGGAATCCTGTCTGTTTTTCCTGCATAGACAGTTCCAAGATTTTCGCAGTTAAGAAGCTTAAGGATCATGGCCGCCGTACTTTCCGCCTTTTCCCTGGGGCCGATGCTTCCGGCACAGAGTAATATCCCTCCCGTCTTTTTTTGAGAAAGAGGCTCCTCCCTCCGGATGTATTTCGCGCTGAAATAAGTCTGCAGGCGGCTTAAAAGAGCCAGAAGGACGCCCGTCAGCTCCTCAAAATAGACGGGAGAAGCAATAAGGATATGATCACATTCTTCCAGATACCGGTAGATTTCCTGCATACCGTCCTTTATGGCACAGCCGCGGTTTTTAAAGCACCACCGGCAGTCCACACAAGGGCGTATGTCCGCCTGATAGGCATGAACCACCTTGATCTCTTCTCCCTTCATCTCTTCGCAGAAGGCGTTTACTAATTCCATAGTCTCTCCCTTCATCCTGGGAGAGCCGTTAAACACCAAAGTTTTCATTCTGTTTCTCCTTCCGTAAAGAGTCCTTAGGCCTTAGAATGTTGCGATGCATATCTTTCTCTGAGCAGGGCGATTTCCCTGGCCCATCCTGCGTCATCATTAGGGGTTTCCAAAATAAAGGGCAGTCCCTCTAAAGCCGGATGGCACACCACCCGCACAAGAGCCTCCAGCCCGATCTTTCCCTCTCCGATCTTTGCGTGACGGTCCTTATGGCTGCCCAGATCATTCTGGCTGTCATTTAAATGAACCGCCTTTAAACGGTCAAGACCGATAACCTTGTCAAATTCAGTAAGAACTCCGTCCAGGTCATGGACGATATCATACCCTCCATCCCACACATGGCAGGTATCCAGACAGACGCCTGTTTTTTCTTTTTCACTTACCAGATCCAGAATTTCCCTCAGCTCCTGGAAGCGGCCGCCCACTTCAGAGCCCTTTCCCGCCATGGTCTCCAAAAGGACCACTGTAGACTGCCCAGGAGTCAGCACCTGATTCAGGATCTCCGCGATTTTTTCTATTCCTGTCCCGATTCCCTGTCCTACATGGCTGCCAGGATGAAAATTATAATAATTGCCTGGGGTCAGTTCCAGGCGTCTTAAATCGTCCGCCATGGTCTCCCTGGCAAAATCTCTCAGATTTTCCTTGGCCGCGCAGGCATTTAACGTATAAGGGGCATGGGCCACTATTTTTCCGAATTTCATTTCTCCGGCAAGGGTCAGGAATTTTCCCACATCGGAGGGATCAATCTCCTTGGCCTTCCCCCCTCTGGGATTTCTGGTAAAAAAGGCAAAGGTATTTCCTCCGTTTTTTACCATCTGCTTTCCCATTGCCTCATACCCTTTGGAAGAAGAAGTATGATTTCCTATATATAACATATTTTTCCCTTTCTTTTGTATTTTCCGATTACGGACCAGGAGCGCAAGCTCATCTGGCCGAATCGGTATCAGTATATCAAAAAAACCAGCAGATGAAAAGAGATACTTGTTGACGAAATTGTGAAATCTCTCTATACTCTAAAGTGACAGGGATCTACATTTTTTTCTCTTTCTGACGCACTGGCTGCGTCAATAATGGTAGATTTGGAAGTTTACCTCCAAACTTTTCTCTTTCTGACACGAAGCTTACTTCCAAATTTTTACAGATCCCAATAAGAAAAAAGGAGTCCGTCATGACCTCATCTACTAGAAACCGGCCTGGTCAAAGGCCACGCAGCACACAGGACCGCCGAAATAGCCCCGCTCCTCTTAAGAGCCGCAATCCCAGGCACAGACAAAAGCCACAGCAGAGCCGTGCGTCTCACAGCCATCCCCCTAATCACAGTCTGAGAGGAGCTGACATTGCCAGGAGGAGACGTCTGTATAAAAAATCCCGCTATTACAGAAAAAGGCAGAAGCAGATCCGTCTCATCGGCGGCGCTGTATGTGTTCTTTTGCTCTTTGTTCTGATCTTTACCATAAGAAGTTGTGTAAAAAACTTTGGAGACAGCCAGGAAACTCTTACTGCCAGCACTTCCTCCGACAACGAAGATCTCATTTCCATGGAGGACGCGGCAACAAACGATACCGTAAGCGAACCGGTTTCCCTCACCATAAGCGTAGTGGGGGACTGTACCCTTGGCACAGATGAAACATTCAGCTACGATACCAGCCTGAACGCATACTACGACTCCTACGGAAAAGATTATTTTTTCCAGAATGTAAAAAGTATCTTTGAGGCAGACGACCTGACCATAGCCAATATGGAAGGCACCCTCACCACATTGGATACCAGAGAAGACAAGCAGTTTGCTTTTAAGGCGCCTCCGGAATACGCCCAGATCCTTTCCAGCGGTTCTGTGGAAGCTGTAAATATGGCGAACAACCACAGCCACGATTACGGAGAACAAAGCTACAGCGATACCCTTTCCGCCTTGGACGGAGAAGGAATCGTACATTTCGGCTACGATGAAACGGCGGTAATGGAAATAAAAGGAATAAAAGTAGGGCTGGTGGGCATCTATGAGCTGAACGACCACCTGGGGCGGGAGCAGCAGCTCATAGACAACATCGCCAAAGTAAAAGAAGAAGGCGCACAGCTTGTCATCGTCATTTTTCATTGGGGCAATGAAAAAGAAGAGGCTCCCGACTCTAATCAAACTACTTTGGGAAGACTGGCTATCGATGAAGGAGCGGATCTGGTCTGCGGACATCATCCTCATGTGCTTCAGGGGATTGAAACCTATAAAGGAAAAAACATTGTATACAGCCTTGGCAATTTTTGCTTTGGGGGGAACTCTTCTCCAAGCGATATGGATACCATGATCTTTCAGCAGACCTTCACCATAGACAGCGATGGAGTACAGGCGGATAATGAGACGAACATCATCCCCTGTTCCATCTCTTCCGAATACGGCTATAACAATTATCAGCCCACTCCTGCCCAGGGAGATGAGGCTGACCGGATTCTTTCAAAAATCCAAGAACGAAGCTCCTATATACAGCCGGCTTCATCAGAATCTGAGGAAACCTCAGAAGAAGATGCTGCTTCTGTCCAATCTGAAGAATAAATCGTAAATAAAAAACCCGTCTTTCAGGAAAAACCATTTAAAAATGGGATTTACCGATGAGACGGGTATTTTTGCTTTTGTACTAATTTTATATATCTTGGATTATATTCGTAATTCCTTTAATAAGGCTCTCATAAACTGAGGTAATCTCATCCATCATACAGACGGCTTCTTCCGGCTTTTCATCCCGGAAAAGCTGAACCTGGCAGGTAAGAAGATCATACAGCCTTGTCATGGACAGATTTCCGGCAACTCCTTTTAGCGTATGGGAAGCGGCAAGCGCCTCTTCCATATCTCCGCTTTCAGCTGCAGTCCTTAATCTTTCATAATTACCGTCGTTTAAGAACTTCTTTAAAAAACGCAGCAGGATCCCTTCGTTTCCCATAAAACGATCCAATAAACTGTCCGCATCAATCCCAATTTCCTCCAACTGTTTTTTTCTCGTATGGTCCATCCCTTTCCTCCATTCCTCTTATCTTTCTTTGTATAATCGGTAAAGCTCCTCTTCTACTAAAAGGAAACAATCCAGCAGTCTGGGGTTAAAAGCTCCGCATTCTCCGTTTAAGATCATCCGCACTACCTTTTCCCTGGGAAAAGCATCTTTATAAACCCTTTTACAACTCAGAGCATCGTACACGTCTGCAATGGACACCACTTGAGCCCAAGTTGAGATCTCATTCCCTTTAAGTCCGTCCGGATAGCCTTTTCCGTCCCATCTTTCGTGATGATGGCAGGCAATATCATAGGCATAGGAATAAGCCCCTAATTCCCGAAGCTGGGGGATCTTTTCCAGAAGAGCCGCTCCCTGAACCGTGTGTGTCTTCATGATTTCAAATTCTTCAGTTGTAAGTTTGCCGGGCTTGTTTAAAATAGCGTCAGGAATCGCGATCTTTCCCACATCATGCATGACCGCTCCAAGACCGATCTGTTCGATTTCATCTTCCGTCAGTCCTTTTCCGAATTCTGTATGTCTCAGGATATACTTAGTAATCTCCCGGATCCGGCGTACATGTTCGCCTGACTCTCCGCTTCGGAATTCAATAGCAGTGGACAAAGATTCTATCATCCCCTGGTTTAAAGAGATGATCTTCTTAGCCTGCTCCAACAGCCTGGACTGCTGTTGTTCTACCACATTTCCAAGGCGTTTTCTAGCCCGGAACAATTCGATCACGGAATTAATCCGCCTAAGCACTACATAAGGAATCACAGGCTTACTGATGACATCCATCACTCCCAGACGGTAGGCCTCTTTCATGGTGCTGTCGCTGGCCTCCGCAGTGATCAGAAATACCGGGATCCGTTCCAAAGCTCCCTGTAATTTTAAATTTCTAAGAACCTCCAGCCCATCCATAGCAGGCATGACCACATCCAAAAGAACCGCGCAGTATTTTTCCTCATTCTCCCGGAGCATTTTAAGGCCGACTTCTCCGTTTTCCGCTTCTTCTACTTCATAAAAAGCGGAAAAAAGATTTTCTAAAATCCCTCTGTTTATTTCATCATCGTCTACGATTAAAATGGTATTCTGTGAAAAAAACGTATCATTGCATAAGTCTTCTAACATTTATTCTGCTCCTTTCCCTGCTGTCCTGTTAAGCTTATATATATATTCACATTATACCTAAAGTTCCCAGTGCGGGCAAGCGCCTTTTCAAAATGCCTCTTTGTTCCTGCCGACCACAATAGAATAATAAGCTTTCGAAGTAGCTCTGTAAACAAACATATAAAAAACGGCAAAAACCAGATAGCAGCATACTATGATGAACAGCAAAAGCCTAAAATCCGTTACACTGAACAACAGCAGCAGCTTATAAATAAAAGGAAAAGCAAAGCATAAATGAATCCCGGCTAAGATAAGAGGGAGGAAAAATACGGTCAGTATCTGGGAATTAATACTTTTTCTGATCTCCCGGTCTGTCATTCCTACTTTTTGCATGATCTCAAATTTCGCCTGGTCTGGCGTCTTCTGATGGCGGTCTGCTATCTGGCGAAAATGGCGGTTACCGGGAATTCAAGATTGGTAAGTGCCAAAACCGTGTGAAGTGTTTACGGAA
>DWYZ01000208.1 GCA_019118425.1 Candidatus Blautia faecavium
TCGGATGGCGGATGCCAGGGAAATGCTGAAAAACAAGGAATTGTCTGTGCGGGAGATCAGCGAGACCTTAGGATTTACAGACCAGCATTATTTCAGCCGTATATTCAAAGAGGCCACCGGAGTGACCCCTAAAGAATATCGTATGATGGAAAAATAACAGTGGTTTTATCTTGCCATCTGATAAATTTTTTCCATATCTTTTCGGTTTAACTGCTTGAACACCCCGATGGTGCGGGTGTCTTCGTAGCTGCATCCAAAAGCAAGTTCGTGAAGCTGCTCATCGGTAAGGTCAAGACCAAGCTCGTGAAGGTTTGTAGGCATATCCACAGAGCGGAAAAAGGCTTCCATGGCCTCGATCCCTAAAAGGGCAGTCTGTTCAAAGTCCGTGCTGTAAGGGATGTCAAATACATTGGTAGCGAACTGGGCAAAGCGTTCCGGGTTTTCCTGGTAAACATACCGTGCCCAGCTGCCCCAGACAGCGGCAAGGGCAGCCCCGTGGGCTGCATCATACTTGCCGCCCAGTTCATGGGCGAGCTGGTGGCAGGCCCAGTCTCCTCCGGCAGTGCCGCATCCGGTAAGGCCGTTGTGGGAAAGGCTTCCCGCCCACATGATTTCCGCCCGGGCATTATAGTTCCCTGGCTCTTTCATAAGGATACGGGCGTTATAAATTACCGTCTGCATAAGGGCTTCGCTGATGCTGTCCGTCATTTCCATGGTCTCGATATTTACGAAATACCGTTCCATAGTGTGCATAAGAATGTCCACACAGCCGCTTTCTGTCTGGTACTGGGACAGAGAGTAGGTAAGGCGGGGATTTAAAATCGCGAACTTAGGACGGCACAGGTCAGACTTTATGCTTCCCCGTTTCTGCCAGCCATCTTCGTTGGTAAGCACACAGGAATTGCTCATTTCGCTTCCGGAAGCGGCGATGGTAAGAACCACCCCTACAGGAAGACAGGCTTTCGGTGTTTCTGTTTTCAGGAAAAAGTTCCATACGTCTGTCTGGGGGTTAGCAACGCCGTAGCCGATGGCTTTGCAGGAATCAATGACACTCCCGCCGCCTACGGCAAGGAGAAAGTCCACCCCTTCTTTTTTACATAGTTCAATCCCTTCCCGTACCTTTGAAAGACGGGGATTTGGGACAACGCCTCCAAGCGTTATGTATGAAATGCCGGCCTCGTCCAGACTGTTTTTTATTTCATCCAGAAGTCCGGAACGTACGGCGCTCCCGCCGCCGTAATGGATCAATACTTTTTTGCAGTTCTGTTCTTTTAAAAGAGAACCGGCCTGCAGGTGGGTATCTTTTCCAAAGATTACCCTGGTGGGTGTGTAATATTCAAAATTTCTCATAGTAAATGCTCCTTCACGTACATATGCAAAATTCTTTTCTTCTTAATTAAAACAGATATGGGACCATTAGTCAAAAAGAAAATATAATTTTTGCTGCTACAGAAAAAAAACGGGTAAAATTGCAGAAAAGAATAAAAAAAATTTTTGAGAGACGGACAAATGTCTTTTGTGAATTGACACGTGCGGGGGAATCATGTATAATCGAGGAAGGTCAAAAGAAAGGGGAAACTACCTTTCCCCTTGTCCGGCACTGATAATAGATTCTAGGAGGATGAATTATGTATTCATTAGAGGAAATCGAGCAGGTTGATAAAGAGATTGCAGATCTGATCGAGGCGGAAGTGAGACGGCAGAACTCACATATTGAATTGATAGCTTCTGAAAACTGGGTTAGTAAAGCGGTGATGGCTTCTATGGGAAGCCCTCTTACAAATAAATACGCGGAAGGGTATCCGGGAAAAAGATTTTATGGAGGCTGCGCGTGCGTGGACGAAGTAGAGTCCTTAGCTATTGAACGTGCGAAAAAACTTTTTGGCTGCGAGTATGCAAATGTTCAGCCTCACTCCGGTGCACAGGCAAATATGGCGGTATTTTTTGCCATGCTTAAGCCGGGAGATACGGTTCTTGGCATGAACTTAAATCACGGAGGACATCTCACCCATGGAAGCCCTGCAAATATGTCCGGAACATATTTTAACGCAGTTGCATATGGAGTAAACGATGAAGGCTTTATCGACTATGATAAAGTTCTTGAGATCGCTAAGGAATGTAAACCGAAAATGATCATTGCCGGAGCCAGCGCTTATGCCAGAACCATAGATTTTAAAAGATTCAGGGAAATCGCAGACGAGGTAGGCGCTTATCTGATGGTGGATATGGCGCACATTGCAGGCCTTGTGGCCGGCGGACAGCACCCAAGTCCCATTCCTTATGCAGATGTAGTAACCACTACTACTCATAAGACCCTGCGCGGGCCCCGCGGCGGACTGATCTTAAGCAGTGCGGAAAACGCAAAGAAATTCAACTTTAACAAAGCAGTTTTCCCAGGTATTCAGGGCGGACCTCTCATGCATGTGATCGCAGCAAAAGCAGTTTGCCTAAAAGAAGCGCTGCAGCCGGAATTTAAAGAATACGCACGCCTGGTAGTAGAAAATGCCAAGGCTTTATGTGAAGGACTGAAAAAGCGCGGCGTGGATATCGTTTCCGGCGGCACGGATAACCATCTGATGCTGGTGGATTTAAGAAATCTTAATGTAACAGGTAAAGAGATGGAAAACCTTCTGGATGAAGTTAATATCACCTGCAATAAAAATGCCATTCCAAATGACCCGCAGTCTCCTTTCGTTACAAGCGGCGTACGTCTTGGAACACCTGCAGTAACCTCCAGAGGCATGATGCCGGAAGATATGGATACGATTGCAGAAGCAATCTCTCTTATGCTTAAGAGCAGGGAAAATAAAGAACAGGCAAAGGCCCTGGTAAAATCCCTCACAGATAAATATCCTCTGATTGGTTAATAAATTATGAAGTAAATGTAAAAAACAGACAAGGGCGTCCGAAAAAAAAGGACGCTCTTTTGTTTGTTCCGCAAACAGGCATATCGCTTACTTTTAAGCTGGTTTTTTAGGCAGTTTATAGTTTAACGCATTAAAATTTTACTTGGTTAATCAGCATATTTGTGGTATTATATTACGGGATGCTTAAATATTTGCAACATTTTGCCAAATGGCTTGTTGTAAAGAAAAATTTTAAGTATAATAAAAGGAAAGAATTACAAGGAGGTAAAAAACATGAGTGAAAAGAAAAAAGGCAGAGGAGCCCTTTTGGGAGCGGCATTCCTGATGGCAACCTCAGCGATCGGACCGGGTTTTTTAACACAGACGGCAAAATTCACAGGTGATTACCAGGCAAGCTTCGGCTTTGTTATCCTGTTTTCTATTATTTTGTCAGCTATCGCCCAGTTAAATATCTGGAGAGTGCTTTGTACCAGTGGTCTGAGAGGACAGGATGTGGCGAATAAGGTTCTTCCCGGCCTGGGGTATGTGGTTGCGTTTATGATCGTTCTTGGCGGTCTTGTATTCAATATTGGAAATGTAGGCGGAGGAGCTTTGGGATTTAATACTCTTCTGGGAATTCCTACCAAGGCAGGCTATGTCCTTGCAGGAGCGGTTGCCATTGTAGTATTTCTGGTAAAGAACGCAAATGCGGCTATGGATACGATCACGAAGATCCTCGGTGCTATTATGATCGTGGTTATTTTTGTAGTGATCGTGATCGTGAAACCGCCTCTGGGAGATGCGCTTGTAAATACGTTTGCTCCTTCTGCTGGAGTAACGAAACTGTTCCCAGCCATCATCACTCTGCTTGGCGGTACAGTTGGCGGATATATTAC
>DWYZ01000209.1 GCA_019118425.1 Candidatus Blautia faecavium
AAAAAGAATTATGGCAGGGATACCAGCCTGATCTATTATGATGTTACAAACTACTATTTCGAAACAGATGAACAAAACGACTTCCTTCACAAAGGCATTTCCAAAGAGCACCGGCCAAACCCGATCATACAGATGGGGCTTTTCATGGATAACCGGGGAATCCCCATTACTTATGAACTCTTTCCCGGCAATACCAATGACTGCCTGACCTACAGGCCAAACTTCGGGCGCATCAAAAAACAGTTTGACCTTGGCAGGGTAATCTCCGTTGCTGACAAAGGGATGACGACAGGCGACAACATCTGGTACACGATCAATACCCCCACTCATGATGGATATGTTTTCAGCATGTCCATCAGAGGAGCTGAAAAAGCTATCAAAGACTATGTTCTCAAAGAGGAGGGCTATGAATGGCTTGGCACAGAATATAAACGAAAATCCCGAAAATCCCCAAGAACGATCCTGGTTACTTCTGTCACCGGCAAAAAGATGAAAAAGCAGGTGGATGAGAAACAGGTCGTCTTCTGGAGTGAAAAATACGCCAAGCGGGCAAAAGCCGAACGGGATACCGCACTGGCAAAGGCCAGAGATCTGGCACAAAATCCAGGGAATTACACAAGAGCCACTTCCTATGGGGCAGCAAAATATGTCAAAAAAATAGACTACGACAAGGAGACCGGTGAGATCCTTACCGCCTCATCCATACTGGACATTGACGAAGAAAAGATCCGGGAAGAGGAAGCGCTGGACGGTTACTATATGCTCCTGACCAGTGAAATGGAGACATCGGATGATGAGATCATCGACATGTACCGGGGGCTATGGCGGATCGAAGAGTCTTTTAAGGTGACCAAAAGCGAACTGGAAGCCAGACCAGTATACGTCTGGACAAAAGAACATATCGAAGCACATTTCCTGACCTGTTTTGTAGCCTTGACCATAGCAAGGATACTGGAAAATAAACTGGAGCAAAAATACAGTGTCGGAAGGATCCTGGACTCCCTGTCAAAAGCAGAATGCAGTCTGGTCCAGCAAAACTACTATCTATTTGATTATTATGATGAAGTACTAAAAGATATCGGATTGATTATGGATATCGATTTTGGAAAACGTATCCGTACTCTGGGAGAAATAAAAAAAATTTTGGCAAAGACAAAAAAATAGAAAAAACACCATGAAAAAATGACAAAACAACAAGGCCGCAATCCGTCATAAATACTGAGGTTGCGGCCATTTTTAATTCATTTTATCTGCAAAAGTCAGGTTATAGTACGTTTTAAAATTGCGTACAATGATTATTTTCCTATTTTGAGGTTTTTCTGAAAAACCCTGCAGCATGACTTGTTTTTTCTCCTAAAAAAAGGTATACTTAAATTAAAATTTCGATACATATCACACCCGAACCACGCACCTGCTGCGTTGTTGCGGGCCAGCATGATTCAACAGGCAATTTGGCTAAAGCGAAGTAAATTTTAAATGCCAAATTGCCCGTTACTGGTCAATGTGTGACCAGTACCAAAATTTCTGAAGAGATAGAATTTGGGAGGTATTATGGCAGAAAAATATGATGGAATGGCTGTTGGGGTCTTTGAACTGGATAATCTGGTTGCCTGCTTTGTTGCCCTTGACGCAGCCTCTAAGGCAGCCAATGTAAAAATCCAAAGTGTAGAACGAAACCGTTTGAAAAGCGGTGCCTGCGTAAAAATGCGGGGAAGCGTTTCCGATGTAAACGCAGCCATGGAAGCAGCTCTTGAAACCGCGAAACCTCTGGGAAAGATCGTAGCTCATACCGTGATCGCTTCTCCCAGCCCGGATACAGAGATCGCCCTAAAAATGACGATCAATAAATAACCCTACTGTTTGTCTTAAAAAACAGATTAAAGAACAAAAAAGCGAGGAATGCATTATGACATATGGAGCATTTGGATTAGTGGAGGTTTTAGGGAGCAGCAATGCTATCCTGGTAGTAGATCAGATGCTGAAGGCTTCTGAAGTGACCTTTCGCACCTGGCATACTAAGTGCGGAGGACATGCCACTGTATTTTTAAGCGGTGATGTAGCAGCTGTCACAGCCGCTGTAGACAGTGTAAAAGAAAATCCCCCCTGCGACATCGTTGCTGCGGCAGTGATCTCCAACCCTTCCCCCGAGACCTGCCGCCTGGTAGAGGAGGATGCTGCGAAGCATAAATTTAATGAAGCTTCAAAATAGTTTATTACTTAAAAACACAAGCCCCACCGACTCGTTTAAAAAGAGGCAAAAAAGGTTGAAATACTAACCTTTATTAGAAAAAGGCGTACACAAAAATATACAGGCGATTTGGTTTCATAGATTGACTTTCTATACCAAATCGCCTGTTATTGTTTTTATTGCCAGACCATCCGATCCGGCTGGTCTACATCCACGAGCTCTCTCCCATCTCTTACTTTGAGCACCTCCGCATCCTTCCGATGCAGACGGAGAACCGCCTTGCCCCCGCTCTCTCCTGTAAGGGAAGAAAGCTCGCCAAAATATCTGGAAGAAAAAATACAGGGATTTCCCAGCTTTCCCTGAAAGGATACACAGGCCATTCCTTTTCCCCCGGATAAAAAAAGCCGGATCAGCGCAAGGATCGTTTCCTCTTCAATCCAGGGCTGGTCAGAAACAGTAAACAGACAGGCGTCTGCATCCCGGTTTCCCATAACACCAATGCGGATAGAGGAGGAAATGCCCTCATCCGGGTGAGGATTAAAAAGGACGGCTGCCCCTCTTTTCTCCGCTTCTTCTGCGATCTTCTCATACTGTGTCACTACAGTGATCTTTACGCAGAGGTCCGGTTTTTCTTTTTTCAGTTTTTCTTCTGCATTTACCAGCTTATCCAGGATCCTTTGGTACATAGGGATTCCCTCTACAGGATAGAGCAGTTTGTTGGAGCCGAAGCGTCTGCTGTTTCCTGCTGCCAGCATGATCAATGCCAACTTCTTCATTCCTGTCCTCTCTCCTTCAGACTTCCGTAAGCAGCTATGGTATTTTTCTCCTTAAGCCCCTGCAAGATCTTCTCTGCCGCTTCCTTTTCCGGAAGAGTATCCGACTTATTCAGATAAACCCGGTATACCCGGTCTTCCACATCTTTAAAAAGGCCGCAGATAGAAGAAGCGATCTTTATCACATCTTCCGGGGTCACAGGGGCATCCATGCTTTTTTTCAGGAAGTCCGCTGTACGTTCCATGCGATGGGCAGTCTCCCGTATTGGCTTTCCCAGACAATCCAGCCCCACCACACTGATCACCAGATCCGCAAAAGAAGGAATGACCGGCTCCCACCTTTCCGGAACCTTTAAGGGAAGCTGCCTGGAACCATCCGCTTCGATCAAAAGCACATCACAGGCAGCTAAAAGATCCCTCATCTTTTCCTTTGGCAGAGCGCTGACCTTCTCTTCCCCCTCCCTGTGCGCCGCCGCAGTCACATAACCGTAACGCTCCAGCATTTGAGGAAGCTTGTCAAGCTCCTTTTCTTCTATAAAGGGCTGATCCGGGTCATAGGCCATATGGGTAGTGGTGGTGATCACCACTTTTTTCTTTTTTGCAGTAAGTTCCCTGGAAAGCCGGAAAATAAGACTTGTTTTTCCGCCTCCTCCCACTACTGCGATCGCTGGGGTTTCTTCCACATTGATCTTTAAAAGTTCTAAAAAGTTTTCCTTCTTGTCCATTACGGCATCACTCCCTGGGAAAGCAGTATCTCCACCACACTTCCGGCAATGCATCTGGCTTTATCGGAAATCGTGTAGCAATTCTTTTTTTCTTCTTTTCTGGGGTCGATATCTGCGATCTTCATTCCTTTCGGAACCTGATAGCCATTTCGGATGATCCCTCTTAAGACTCCGGAGATGGAAGCCTTAACCGGAGTCTCTCCTACATAGGCGAGGTACTCATTTTTTTTCACCAGGTCTCCGATCTCCTTTTTATTTTTTATCACGCCCTCGCAGGGAGAATGGATGACCCGCTCCTTGCTCACCCCGCCTACTGTTCCGGGAATTCCCGTATTCGGCAGGGCGCAGCCTTCTTCAATGATCCGTCCAAGGTCATGTCCTCTCATGGTCTCCACCACGAAATCCACGTCCTCTCCAGCCTCAAATCCCGGCCCAAGGCCAATGGTAACCGGAGCCATATCCCGGCTGGTGCCCAGATTTCGTTTCGCCAGGATTCCGTCTACCAGGGCTGCGGGAGAAAGGACTGCCGCCGCTTCCGCCTTTTCATCAATGAGAAGAGGGATCTCTTCTGCATCCCATACGTCCTGGCACTGGCTCACCTCTTCTATCCTCCTGCTCAATACTCCTTCTACAAAGGCTTCTCCATCATAGACCGCCTCGCAAAAAGAAACCATCCGGCGGATCGCGCTGGGCCTTTCTGTCTCCAGGATCACCACCCGGTACCCGCACCGGTACAGCCGGTGGATCACCCCGCTTGCCAGATCTCCCCCGCCCCGGACCATTACAATGTTATTTTTCTCCATGCTCTTTTTGTTCCTTCATTACTTTTTCCACTGCGTTTACAATATTCTGATACCCAGTGCAGCGGCACAGATTCCCGGACATCTGTTTTCTTATTTCCTCCCGGGACAGTTTTTTCCCTTGTTCTAAAAGTACGGTGGCGGACATAATAAAGCCTGGGGTGCAGAAACCGCACTGGACAGCCCCTTCTTCGATAAACGCTTCCTGGATCCTGGTAAGCTCTCCATTTTTTTCCAGGCCTTCCAAGGTGCGGATATTCTTTCCGTTAGCCCAGACAGCCAGGTAGATGCAGGAATCTACTGTCTCCCCGTCTATGATGACCGTACAGGCGCCGCACTCTCCCACTTCGCATCCCTTCTTTACAGAGGTAAGTCCAAGCCGGTTCCTCAGCATATCCAGCAGAGATTCCCGGACATCTACATATTCCATGACGTCTTTTCCGTTTACCACACACTGCACAAGCTGCATTTCCTTTTTCATCAGCTCTCACCTCCCGCAAGCTCTATTGTGCGCTGAAGGGCTCTTCTGGCGATCTCTCCCGCGATCTGAAGGCGGAAGGCTTTGGATGCCCTCCAGGAGTCCCTGGGATGGATTTCCTCCCGGACAAGGCGGGCTGTTTCCTGGTAAAGCTCTTCATTGATTTCTTTGCCCTTCAAGGCTTCCTCTGTGCGGGTACAGCGCAAAGGCACCGGAGCCGCCACACCAAAAGTGATCCGCACATCTTCAAGCCGTCCTTCTTTTACATCCGCCCGGCTTACCACACTGCAGCTTAAGGTGGCGATATCCATGGCGTTTCTCATTGCATATTTGATGTAATGCCCCGTATAGCCTTCATATTCCCTGCCCGGGATCACGATATGGGTGAGGAGTTCTCCCTTTTGAAGGTCCACCTTTCCTGGGCCCAGATAAAAGTCCTTTATGGGGATCATCCTTCCTCCCTTTCCATCTGAGGTGCGGAGCATGGCATTAAGGGAAAACAAAGTCGGCGCGCTGTCTGCGCTTACCGCTCCGTTGCAGATATTTCCCCCTATGGTGCCTACATTTCTGATCTGCGGTCCGCCTACCTGATCCACCGCTTCTCCAAGGACGGGAATATATTTCTGGATAATGGGATTGTTTGTAATATGGGAAAAGGTAGTTCCCGCTCCTATAAAAATATCTCCGGATTCCATCCGTGTGATCCCCTGGATCTCTTTTATCTCCCGGATGCTGACCAGAGAGGTTCCCGCCAGTCTGCCTTCCCGTATTTTTACCAGCACATCGCTGCCTCCGCAAATGATGCGGGCCTTTGGATACCTATTTAGAAGCTGAACTGCCTCAGCAATACTTTCTGCCTGATAATACTTTTCTATATCGTACATACGCTGTTCCTCCCTTCTAGATCAATCCGGCTTTTGAGAAGCCTTCGATCAGTCTTTGAGGCGTCAGTGGGATCTCATTAAAGGCCACTCCGGTAGCATGCAGGACCGCATTTCGTATGGCCGGAGCTGCCGGAATAGCCGGGGGCTCTCCAAGGGCTTTATTTCCATAAGGGCCCACCGGATCCTCCAGTTCCACAAAATCCGCATACAGCTCCGGTGTATCCAATGCCGTCATCAACTTATAATCCAGAAGGTTTCCGTTTAAGGGACGCCCTGATTTTTCATCCAGAAGAAGCTGTTCACTGAGCCCATAGCCCATTCCCATGGACATGCCTCCATGCACCTGCATCTCGGCAAGCTTGGGATTTAAAAGCTTTCCGCTGTCATGTACATTGATGATATCCAAAATCTTTATCTTTCCAAGCTTAAGATCCACTTCCACCTCTGCGAAGCAGCAGCCGGTGGCAATGGTATTTTTCTTTACCTGGGTGGAAACCTCCGCTGTGATAACAGAGGAATCTGACAGACTATAGTAGCTTTCCATCGCCAGGTTTTCCAGAGACATCACTTTTTCTTCTCCCGCATAGATAAAGCCGTGATCTAAAGACAGTCCCCTTCTCTCATCCGGAAGGAGTTTTTTCGCATAGGCAAGGATTTTTTCCTCCATAAGCTGCGCACACTCCTTCACCGCCGTTCCGGTGACAAAGGACTGCCTGGACGCATACGCGCCGGTGTCAAAGGGCGATACGTCCGTATCCTGTACCGTTTCTATATGAATATCTTTCACATCCATATGAAGAGTCTCTGCTGCCATCTGAGAGAATACCGTGTCCGCTCCCTGGCCGATCTCCGTAGCGCCAAGAGAAAGCTGCATGCTTCCGTCCTGATTTAAAGAAAGCCTC
This sequence comes from Candidatus Blautia faecavium, assembly GCA_019118425.1. Taxonomy (GTDB): domain Bacteria; phylum Bacillota; class Clostridia; order Lachnospirales; family Lachnospiraceae; genus Blautia_A; species Blautia_A faecavium. The sequence goes on from DWYZ01000209.1 coordinate 6,751, forward strand.
GCTCCCGCAATCTCCAGGGAAATGGGCCATACTCCCGTCTTATAAGAAAACAGAGACATCCCCACACCTCTGCGAAGGTCTCCTGTCTGGCCGGCATAGGCTTTTCTCTTTTCTTCCCAGCGTATGTGCTCGGCGCCTTTTTTCAGACATTGGAAAATACCGTTGGTATTAGCGGCGATCGGCTTTAAATACGCGTCCTCATAATATCCGTGGATCAAATTCTTTTTCCGGAATTCCAAAGGATCCATCCCGATCTTCACTGCAATGTCATCCATCAGACTTTCAATGGCAAATGCCGCCTGAGGGATTCCATAAGCCCGCATAGCTCCTCCCACAGGAGTATTGGTATAAATAGTATAAGCTTCTCCCCGGATATTCGGACACGCATACTGAAGGCGGAATGCCGTCAGGCCGTTCGCCGCAATGGCATGTCCGTGAGAGGCATATGCGCCCTGATTAGAGTAAGCTTTCATTTCCTTTGCTACCAGCCGTCCTTCTTTATCTACGCCGGCTGTCAGATCATATTCAATGGCATGGCGGGTCCTTGTATTGCAGAAAGTCTCCTCTCTGGTCACTTCCAGCTTTACCGGCCTTCCTCCCACCTGCATGGTCAAAAAAGCGTTTAACGGTTCATAGAGAACATCCTGCTTGTTTCCGAATCCGCCTCCTATATAAGGCTTAATCACCCGTATCTTTCCCCAGGGGATTCCCAGGGCCTGGCCGATCACCCTGCGCATAATATGCGGAATCTGTGTGGAGGCAACCACCACGATCCTTCCCTTTTCCATATAAGCGTAAGAAACAGGATTCTCTATATGACAGTGCTGGACGATCGGCGTGGTATAAGTCCCTGACACCACTGTATCAGACTGCTTCAATCCATCATCCACGTTTCCGATGAAAAAATTGGATCTGGCAAGAACATTATCTTTTTTATCGAAATGTATGGGCGGATTGCTTCCATACATAGATTTCCGCGGATGGATCTCCACTGGATACTCCTCGTATTCTACTTTTATCAGCTTTAATGCCCTGGATGCCGTTACCTCATCTTCCGCCACCACGGCGGCAATATCATCTCCATAATAGCGTACCCGCCCGGTAAGGATGTTCCGGTCCGCCACGTCCTGATGGGCAGGTTCTACGGACCATGGATGTCCCGGCGTGGGATAACAATGATCCGGTACGTCTTTAAAGGTAACCACCTTCACTACTCCTTCCAGAGCCTCCGCCTCACTTGTGTCTATGGATGTCACGATCCCATTTCCGATGGTGGCATGATATACCTTTGCCACAAGACATTTATCCAATATAAGGTCATCGGTAAATTTGGCGCGGCCGGTTACTTTGTCATACGCGTCTACTCTTGGAATGCTTTTTCCGATCATTTTACTCACCTTCTTTTTTTAGTTATAAAGAAAGCCGGACAAGTCCTAAGGAATTCTTCTTTGTTCCCCTCAGGACTTTTGTCCGGCTCCGAACCATGCTGCTTTCTTATGGCTATCCCTGAAATTTTCTCCTACTTCTTCTCGTATGGAGTATTTACAACAGGAAGGGAAGTTCTGAATTCTCCGTCCAGTTTGTAGTATGCTCCTGCTATGGCAGGCGCTGTGGGAATAGAAGTGATCTCTCCGATTCCAATCGCCCCGCAGGCTACATTCAGTCCTTCTTTCTCCACGATGATGCTTTCCACCTCAGGAATCTTATTCGCTTTTGGTAATCCTAGTGTACCATATTTGGCAGTAGGTTTGCAATCTGTAATTGGATATTTTTCGGTTAAGGCAAATCCATAGGACATGATCACGCCGCCTTCGATCTGTCCCTCTACAGACAGGGGATTCACTGCTTTTCCCACATCATGAGCGGCTACGATCTTTTCCACCATACCCTCTTCATTTAAAATACATACCTGGGTGGCATAACCGTAGGCCACATGGGAAACCGGGTTCTTTACGTCTGATCCCATGGCGTCTGTCTTTGCAAGATATTCTCCCAGATATTCCTTTCCCTCTAGAGCCCTAAGGGTGTGTCCCTTTAAATCTTTTTCCAGAAGGGCGCAGGCGCGAAGGGCCGCTTCTCCTGTAACAAGAGTCTGACGGGATCCTGAGGTAGTTCCGGAATCCGGCGCATTATAGGTATTCGACGCATCGTAATAAATCTGTTCCCGGGAAAGTCCCAAGCGCTCCGCCACCATCTGGACAAGAACCGTCCCCAGTCCCTGACCAATGCAGGAGGCACCGGAATGGATCTCCACCCGTCCGTCTTTTACATACAGCCGGCATCTTCCCCAATCCGGAAGTCCCACGCCTACCCCCGCGTTTTTCATAGCGCAGGCGATACCGGCATAGGGATTCTTTTCATAAACATCTTTTACTGCCAGAAGGGTTTCCACCAGGCCTGTGGATTCGTCCACGATCTGTCCGTTTGGAAGCTCCTGGCCCGGACGGATAGCGTTCCTGTAACGGATTTCCCAGGGAGAGATTCCCACCAGCCCCGCCATCTTTGTAAGAAGCATCTCCATGCCAAAGCAGGTCTGTGTCACGCCAAAGCCCCGGAAGGCTCCCGCCGGAGGATTATTGGTATAGTAAGCTTTTCCGTCAATGTCAAAGTTCTGGTAATTATAAGGGCCCGATGCATGGGTACAGGCACGCTGCAGCACAGGTCCTCCAAGGGAGGCATATGCCCCGGTATCGGCGATCACCGTAGCCTTTACGCCCTGTATGATCCCGTTCTCATCACATCCCAAAGTAAACTCCATATCCATAGGATGGCGTTTGGGGTGGATCAGGATGCTTTCCGCACGGGTCAGTTTTACCTTCACCGGACGTTTCGTCAAATAAGCGATCATAGCGGCATGATGCTGCACTGTGACATCCTCTTTTCCTCCGAATCCGCCCCCTACCAGCTTGTTTCGCACCTTTACTTTTTCTGCGGGAAGCCCCAAAAGGAGCATACATTCATGCTGGGTATCATACACGCCCTGGTCCGTGGAGTAAATGATCACCCCGTCTTCACCGTCAGGAAGCGCCACCGCGCATTCCGGCTCTAAAAAAGCATGCTCTGTCCAGGGCGTATGGAATTTTTCGGAAAGAACATATTTGGAAGATGCGATGGCTCCTTCAGCGTCTCCCCGGTGTACATGCCAGTGAGCAAGAAGATTGCCGTCTTCGTGAACCTTGGGCGCATTCTCTTTCATTGCCTCGTAGGGATTTTTCACCATTTCAAGTTCTTCGTACTCTACCCGTATCCGCTTCTTTGCCTCTTCCACGATTTCAGGCGTCTCCGCCGCTACAAGGGCAATGGCGTCTCCCAGATAATGGGTGATCTTTCCCACAGGGATCATTCCATCCCAGTCCTGTTTTAAATGTCCTACCTTCACATCGCCGGGAATATCCGCCGCCGTATAGACAGCCACCACGCCGGGAAGCGCCTTTGCTTCTTCTGTATGGATAGCTTTTACAAGGGCCCTGGGATAAGCACTTCTAAGGGCGCTTCCGTAAATCATGCCCTCCACTTCCATGTCATCGGGGTATTCCCCATAACCTAAGACCTTTTCCCGCACATCCACTCTGGGCACACGCTCTCCTAATTTCCAGGCATATTCTTTTTCAGGTGGAAGACCTTCTCTTTTATACTTTCCCGCAAGCAAGATCCCATCTATGATCTTCTTATATCCAGTGCAGCGGCAGATATTGTTCTTTATAGCATCCGCCGCCTGTGCCCTGGTGGGATCCGGATTCTTATCCAAAAGCCCCTTGGCGCTGATCACCATGCCGGGAATACAGAAACCGCACTGTACGGCTCCTGCCTCCCCAAAAGCCCGGACAAAGATTTCTTTTTCTTCATCCGCAAGCCCTTCCACTGTGAGCACATGCTTTCCCTCAAGCCTGGAAAGTCTGGGAACGCAGGCTTTCGTAGGTTTTCCATCTATGAGCACATGGCAGGTTCCGCATGCACCCTCACTGCACCCGTCCTTGACGGATTTCAGCTTGCACACATTCCGAAGAAAGGGGAGCAGCTTCATATCTTTTTCTTCCTGGTATTCTTTTCCGTTTACAAACAGGGTGTACATAAGCGAACCTCCTTTTTTCTATGCTGCCGGTCACTGCATGGCCGGTAATTATTTCATCAGCAGATACCCGTAGTCGTCGATCACTGCACAGATCAGTCTGCGAAGTCCCTCGTAAATCTCATCCTCTGGGTCGTCTGCCTTACAAACACTTATATTTCCTAAAAGACGTACTTTACATTCTTTTGTCTTCGGATCCAGCACGGTAAAGCCGTCGTTTTCGCTGTCCGCCATGTCGTCTTCTGTGGCAAAAAGAGTAAATTTATCTTTATAAGGCGCGCTTGCATAAGGACAAAAACTCTTACAGTTTCCACATTCGTTGCACATGTAATCTACGTGGATGATCTGGTTCATTTCCATTCCTGGAACCTTAATGGAAATATTGGCTCTGTTAGGACATACGTCCACACAGTTTTCACAGATCTTATTACAGGTGAGGCATCTGTCGCTTTCCTTATCGGTCTCTTTGCTTTCCATAAGGATTCCTTTTTTGCCGAAACAGGTTTCTTCTTCCCCTGTAACCGGTGCGTCCTTCACCACTTCTTCGCCTAAAATAGCTTCCGCCGCAAGCTTGGCATCACGGATGGCTTCCACAATGGTAGCCGCTCCGCCGGCGCCGTCTCCTATAAGGTAAACGCCGGATACGCTGGACTCTAAAGTCTTGGCATTTAATTTTGCCTTTCCTCTTTCGTTTACATTTATGTCATTTGCCTGATAATACTCTGTAGGAACCTTTTCTCCCACTGCCACGATCACAGAATCTGCCGGAACCTCTTCGGTGTCTCCGGTTTCTGTTACACTGGCGCGGCCGGATGCGTCCATAGCTCCAAGCTCCATTTTCTTACAGATCAGTTTTCCGTCTGCAAGGCTTACCGGAGAAAGGAGTTCTTTAAATTCTACGCCGTCTTCCAGTACCTCTAAAAGCTCATCCTCTGCTGCCGGCATATACCGTTTGGTCCTTCTGTAAACCAGATATACGTTTTCCACGCCTTTGGTGCGCTTCGCAGCTCTGGCAGTATCCATAGCCGTATTTCCGCCGCCGATCACCACTACGTTCTTTCCAAGATCTACGTTTCCGTCCTTTTGTTTATAATCCGCCAGGAATTTCAGGGCGTTTATTGCCTCTCCTTTTTCCAGCTTTAAGGTGCCCGGTTTGCTTGCGCCTACAGCTACTACCACTGCGTCGAAGCCCTGTGCTTTTACCTGGGCCAAAGAAGCAACTTCTGTATTTGTCCGAATGTCAACACCCATCTTTTCTATAAAGGAAATATCCTTTGCAATGGCATCTTCTGAAATCCGAAATCCCGGGATCACATAACGGATCACGCCGCCAAGAGCCGCCTCTTTTTCAAAGATCGTTACCGAAGCCCCTGCCCTTGCCAGGAAGTAAGCACAGGAAATACCAGCCGGACCGCCGCCGATGATGGCAACTTTCTTTCCATTCTTTTCTCCTGCCTTTATCTCTCCTATTACCTCATCGTATCCCTTTTCTGCCGCAAGCAGCTTGGTTCCACGGATATTCACCGGCTCCTCGTAGAAGTTACGGGTACATTTACTCATGCAGTTATGGGCACATAAGGTTCCTGTAATAAAGGGAAGGGCATTTTTCTCAAGGATAACGCGGAGCGCATCTGCGTACTTGCCTTCTCCTGCAAGCTTAATATAGCTGGTGATATCCTGATGGATGGGGCAGCCTTCGATACAAGGAGCAAAGAAACAGTCTAAAAGAGGCACTTCCTTATCGTTTTTACGGTTTGGATTTGGTTTAATGCTCTTTACATGGTGAACGTCTGTCCTGGCATCTTCTGCAAGCTTCTCCAATGCTTCCACATCGATTCCAGTCCACTCTTTTACGCCCTTTTCCATAATCTTATCTGCCAGCTGGGAAAATCTCTGGTACCCGCCTGGTTTTAATAAAGTGGTAGCCACAGTCACCGGCCATACGCCGCAGCCAATGATCCGGTCGATGTTATAGTAATCTGCCCCGCCAGAATAAGCGATCCGAAGCTTTCCGTCAAACTCTCTGGACAATTTCGCTGCCAGGGAAATGGACAGAGGGAATAAAGATTTTCCTGACATATACATTTCTTCGCTTGGAAGTTCATTCCGGGTCACATCCACCGGGAAGGTATTGGTAATCTTTACTCCAAAGGCAAGACCCAGCTCCTCTGAAAGCGCGATCAGCCGTCTGAACATAGGAATAGCGTCCTCATACTGAAGATCATCCAGGAAATGGAAATCCCCAAATGCCATATAATCGTAGCCCATCTCATCCATGGTCTTTCGTGCAAATTCATAGCCCAAAAGAGTAGGATTGCATTTAATAAAGGTGTTCAGATGTTTTTCCTTAAACAGATGGTTGGCAATGCTTTCGATCTCATTTGGCGGACATCCGTGCAAAGTAGAGATCGTAGCGGAATTACAGATTTCTGCCGGGATGGCTTCTATATCCTCTCTGGTCACTTTTTCAAATTTATCCACATGGTCTAAAAGCCATTGTTTACATTCTTTAAAAATCTCTGTATTTTCCGCATGCATCATGCTGTCGATAAAGCCGTTGACTTTCGGTTCCTTGATCCCTGCCAGGTCGTAGCCTACGGAAATGTTAAACTGGAATCCGTCTGCATCTCCAAGCCCGAACTCTTTGGCGATCACATGAAGGAGAAACCATGCCTTAATATACTCTCCCATTGCCTGGGGAACATAAAGCTCGGTAGACCATTCGCAGTTATAACATTCGTCCTCTGCAAGGATACAGGGGCGGTTAATGCAGGCTGCAAGATCCTCTCCGTCTACCTTCTGCACCGTCTTCAGTTCAAAGAAACGTGCCCCTGCAAAATAGGACGCTACAATATTCTGGGCAAGCTGGGTGTGAGGGCCTGCCGCTGGTCCTATGGGAGTCTCTAAGTTTCTTCCGAATATCTCCATTTTTTTAGAAGGATCTGCCATATATGGCCTATGGATCCCGAATACAGTCCCTCTTTTTTTCTTTTCTTCTAAAACCCAGTCCATAAGCTGTCCAAAGGACATACAGGTCATTTTTTCACTCATATCATTTCCTCCTGTTATTAGGGGCGGCTTTTTTGCCGCCCTGTCATATCCTGTTATCTGTTATCCTATCTTCCGCTGTTAATATCCTCTGCAAGTTCTTTTGCAGCCTGGCGGCAGTCTGCCATCATCTTTTCTTCATCGCATACCAGCACTTCCCGGTCTTTCATCAGAACTTTACCGTTACATACTGTAGTCATAACCATGCTGCCGTTGGTGCCGAACATCAGGTGGCCGTTTATGTTATTCTCATTCATAGGAGTAAGCGGATCATAGTCCACCACGATCACATCCGCTGCCGCTCCTTCTTTTAAAACGCCCAGAGGCTTCTTAAAATAGCGGTTTGCAATCTTTGCATTGCCTTCAAAAAGCATCTGCGGAACTTCGCCCCATGCTGCGTTTGGATCGCAGAGGTGATGCTTGTGAAGGACATTTGCTACCTTCCAGGATTCCACCATGTCATGGGTGTAGCCGTCTGTTCCCAGTCCGGTAAGCACGCCCTTATGCACAAGAGCCATGGTAGGAGGACATCCGCAGGCATTGCCCATATTTGACTCTGGATTATGGACTACCATCGTGTCTGTTTCCTTGATCAGATCCATCTCATGTTCATTAATATAAATACAGTGTCCTAAAAGTGTTTTCGGGCCAAGGATATTCCAGTCGTAAAGACGGTCCACGATCCGTTTTCCATGCTCCTTTAAGCACTGGTGAAGATCATAGATTCCTTCCGCCACATGAATATGGTATCCCACGCCCTCTGGTTTTAATTCGTTGCAAAGTTCCATCGTCTCATCGGAGATGGTAAAGGACGCGTGCATTCCCATCATAGCTGCCAGCATGTCGCTGTCATCTTTCTGGGCATGTTTAATAAAGTTTACATTTTCCATCACGGACTCTCTTGCCTTGTCCATGCCGTCCCGGTCGGAAATCTCATAGCAAAGGCAGGTACGGATGCCAAGATCCTTAGCCGCTTCTTCTATCGCGCTTAAAGAACCGGTAATATGTCCAAAGCTGGCGTGATGGTCAAATACAGTGGTCACACCATTTTTAATGGAATCGATATAAGTGGCATATGCAGAAAGCTTCGTCTGCTCTAAGGTTAAATGGCGGTCTATGGTCCACCACATCCCGTCTAAAATATCCAGAAAGCCTTTGGGATTATATCCTTTGATGCTCAGTCCCCTTGCAAAAGCGCTGTAGATATGCTCATGGGCGTTGATATATGCGGGCATGATTACCCCACCCTTGGCATCTATGTACTCTGCATCCGGATAGACCTTCTTTACCTCATCTGTTACCCCCACCATGGTAATGGTGTTACCATCCATTGCAACTGCGCCGTTTTCGATAAATGCGTTGGATGCGTCCCTTGTGATCATTCTCCCGTTTCCAATAATAAGCATATGGTATCCTCCTTTTGCTTGTAAATTTTTTCTAAACACACTAGGCTTTTTGCGTATTTTTTTGGGAATTTTATACTACCAATGTAGCATAATTCTCCGGGTATTTCAATAGCAAAATACAATTTTTTTGGCAATATCAAAAAATTTTTGAGATTACTTATCATCCTAATTCCTTCTTGCAGAAAGCAGATTTCATTGATACCATATATAAGATAAGGAATCTCCTTTTTGGCAGCCGCCGACGCACCTAATATCAATGACCAATCTTATTTATAAACTGGAGTGATAAATATGTATTACGAAAAGGGTAAACTGCACCAACCCTCCCTGGGGGCACAGATTGAAGACGAGCTGATGAAATATATCGTAAATGAACCCATCGCTATTGGAGAAAAAATCCCCAATGAATTTGAGCTGGCAGAAAAATTCAAAGTCGGACGAAGTACCATACGGGAGGCGGTGAAGGGTCTCGTCTCCAGAGGAATCCTGGACGTCCGCAGAGGCTCCGGCACTTATGTGATCAGTACCTGCGCGTTAGCGGAGGACCCTTTAGGTTTTTCTCAAATTGAGGATAAATATACTCTGGCTTTAGAACTGTTTGACGTGCGCCTTATGATCGAACCGGAAACCGCGGCTCTTGCCAGCAGAAAGGCCACCAAGGCCGAGCTGGAAGAATTGACGCGGCTGTGTCGTGAGACAGAGGACTTATACAAGCGGGGAGCGAATCACTTGCGGAAGGATATTGAGTTCCATACCTGCATTGCCAGATGCAGCAGAAATCAGGTGGTGGAACGGCTGATCCCGGTGATCAATACGGCTGTGCTTACCTTTGCCAATGTGACGCACCGGATTTTAATGGAGGAAACGTTAAGCTCCCACAGGGCCGTTTTGGAGGCGATCTTAAAGGGGGATGACGTGGGAGCCAGGTGCGCTATGATCATGCATCTTACCTATAATCGGCAGACGATTTTGAGGATGCTGGAGGAAGGCGTGAAGTAAAACGGAACCGGCATTTATGCAGGAAAGGGTTGCTTTGTATTTGCAAAGCCCTGAATCGCAGTATTTTTTATTAAATTAAATTTGGAGCAGGATAAAGATGAAACAGAGAATACTAATCGTTGAAGATGATCTTACAATACAGATACAATTAAAAAACCTCTTGGCAGGCAATGGATATGAGGTCCTGGCAGTTACCGATTTCGCAGAGGTGATCCAGCAGTTAAAAAACTTTGCCCCTCATTTGGTTCTGTTGGATATAAAATTGCCGGGAAACAGCGGCTTTGAAATTTGTTCGCAAATTCGAAGCTTCTCTAATATTCCTATAGTATTTGTGACAAGCAGTAGCACAGATATGGACGAATTGAACAGCATCATGCTGGGCGGGGACGCATTTATCACAAAGCCATATAACACAGCGATTTTGCTTGCAAAGATCGCATCCTTACTGCGGCGGGCGTATGCTTTTAGTCAAGCCGAAGTACTTTCATGGAATGGAGCAGACTTACATTTAGAGAGCAGTTTCCTGGAATACAATGGACAAAAAGCCGATCTGACGAAAAATGAGCTAAAAATACTCTACTATCTTTTTAAGAACGCAGGAAAAATATGTCCTCGCAGTGATATTGTGGATTTTCTTTGGGATAATCAGCTTTATGTAGATGACAACGCCCTAAGTGTGAATATGACCCGTATCCGTGAGAAACTGGCGTCCATTGGACTCTCCGGCTTTATTAAAACGAAACACAGGCAAGGGTACACATTATGAGCGGCAGACAATATCTGAAAAATCAACTGCCTGTCATTCTGGTCAATCTGCTGGGTATGCTTGCACTTGCCCTATTTTTAATCGCAAGCGGCAATACTCTTCAAACCATCCTATTCATCCTTGTTGTCTGGCTGATCGTCCTTGCTTCCTGTCTGCTGCTTTTTTATCTCTCCCGGAAAAAATATCTGGACAAATTACTGGATATGACGGAGCAGTTAGAAGAACGGTATTTGCTGCCGGAAATCATGCAGAAGCCGGAAAAAGCCGAGGAACAGGTATTCTATCAGATCATGAAGATGGCTGAAAAATCCATGCTGGAACGGATCGGACAGGTACAAAGGGAACGGAAAGAATATAAAGAATACATCGAACAATGGATACATGAAGTAAAAACGCCGATTACAGCTATGAAGCTGATCTGCGAAAATAACCGCTGTTCTTTTACCAGAGATTTAATGGCCGAGCTAGAAAACATCAACCGCTTTACAGAACAGGCTTTATACTACGCCCGCAGCGAGCATACAGAAAAGGATTATTCTATCCGGGAAATTGCCCTTAACAATGTGATACATGGAGCGATCGCAGATAACAAATATCTTTTGCGGCAAAACAATGTAGCCGTTACCGTAGAGGATGCGGAGTACAGTATTTATTCAGACGATAAATGGCTGCGGTTTATTTTAGACCAGCTGATCAGCAATGCAGTAAAATACCGTGCATGTCAGCAGCCGGCTTTACATTTTTTCGCTGTAAAAGAAAAGGATAGAATCATCTTATCTGTTGAAGATAACGGCATAGGCATACCGGCGAGCGATTTATCCCGTATTTTTGAAAAAGGATTTACAGGACAGAACGGAAGGACGATCCACAGCTCTACCGGAATTGGCCTGTATCTATGCAAACGCCTTTGTGATAAGCTGGGAATAGGCATTTTTGCAAGTTCCGAAGGGAAGGGAACCACCATATCTCTTTCCTTTCGTATAAACGATTTTGTGACCGGGGTGCAGGGCTCATAGGCTCTGCACTTCTTACGTTTTTGTAAGAACTGCGTAAGAAAACTTGATACAAAAAGCCAGGAATACAGCTTACAATAAAAGCAGGAAAGATTTAGAAAGGCAGGGGAACACACATGGAACCTATTTTGAAATTGGAGCATATCCAAAAAGATTACGGCAGCGAGGGAAACATCACAAAAGCCATTCAGGATATTAGCTTTTCCGTAAAAGCAGGCGAATTTCTGGGAATTATGGGAGCGTCCGGCTCCGGGAAAACAACGCTGCTCAACTGTATTTCTACTATTGACACAGTAAGCGCAGGCCACATCTATTTGGAGGGGACAGACATTACAGAGATAAAACCGAAATCTCTTGCCCGCTTTCGCCGGGAGAATTTAGGGTTTGTATTTCAGGATTTCAATCTGCTGGACACCCTGACGATCTCTGAAAACATCGCCTTGGCGTTAGCGATCAACAAGACCCCAGTGAAAGAAGTGAATCCTTGTATTATGAATATTGCCGAAAAATTAAACATCCGTGATATTCTGAACAAATATCCCTATCAGGTGTCCGGGGGCCAGAAGCAGCGCTGTGCCTGCGCCAGAGCCATCATCAACCATCCAAAGCTGCTTTTGGCTGATGAGCCCACCGGTGCACTGGACAGTCATTCCTCTCAAATGCTTCTCTCCACAATACAAAGTATCAATGAGCAGATGGGAGCAACCATTCTCATGGTAACACATGACGCTTTCACGGCCAGCTATGCGAACCGTATTCTCTTTTTACAGGACGGAGAGATTTTTACAGAATTGCATAAGGGAAACGACAGCCGGAGTGCTTTTTTCCATAAGATCCTGAATGTCCTTACCATGATCGGAGGGGGACAAAGCCATGTATGCTAAACTTGTTTTAAAAAATGCGAAGCGGTCTGTCAAAGACTATCTGGTTTATATCGTAACCTTGACAATCTGCGTCACACTCTTTTATTCATTCCTGTCCATTTCCAGCAGCTGCTATCAGCCGGATATAGGGAGTGAATACAATTTTACGGTATTAAGTGACGGGATGAAAGCGGCTATTTGTGTGATCACCCTCTTTCTGCTGTTTCTGATACGGTTTGTCAATAACTATATGCTGCGGCGCAAACAAAAGGAATTTGCGGTTCAATCCATCATGGGAATGGAACAGAAAACCGTTGGCAGACTGTTTTTTGCGGAAACTTTTGTAATGGGGATGATTTCGATTGCCATAGGAATTTTCCTCGGAGTGTTTTGTTC
>DWYZ01000210.1 GCA_019118425.1 Candidatus Blautia faecavium
TACAGGATGAAAGTGAGATATGAGAATGCTGAAAAAGACGGAGAGAAGCATTGGGATGAAGCCACGCTTTGGGTCTTATCATGTTTATAAAACAGAATCATATGCCTGTAATTAGAAGGGAGCGGCGAAAAGCGCCGCTCCCTCTTTTGCACTATAAAGCAGCGAAGAGGAGATAGAAAATGAAAATCACAGCTTATGAAGTGAGAAAAGACGAAGAAGAAAAGATGCGCCAGGTGGCGGAAGCATGTGGGGTTAAGGAACTGGTGATTACGGAAAAACCCCTTACGATAGAGACATTGGATCTGGCAGAAGGAGCCGTGGGGGTTACAACTTTAGGGCAAAGCAAAATCAATGAAGAAATCTGCAGCCGCCTTCATGAAATGGGAATCACAGGTTATTCCACAAGAACGATAGGTTATAATCATGTGGATTTAAATGCAGCGCAAAAGTACGGCATCCAGGTAAGCAATGCTTCCTATTCTCCCCATGGAGTGGCGGAATATACAGTAATGATGCTGTTAATGAGCCTTAGAAAGTATAAGCCTGCATTGTACAGGATCAATGTGAATGATTATTCTCTGGACGGACTCATCGGGGGTGAACTGCATGAGATGACAGTGGGAATCATAGGCACAGGAAAGATCGGAGATACAGTGATAAAAAACCTCTCCGGATTTGGCTGTAAAATATATGCCTACGATGTCTATGAAAAAGACACCGTGAAGCAGTATGCTTCCTACCAGGATCTGGATACCATTTACAGGGAATGTGACGCCATCTCCCTTCATATCCCTCTTTTAGATTCCACTTACCATATGATCGATGAAACGGCCATAAATAAGATGAAAAAGAATGTGATACTGGTGAACTGTGCCAGGGGAGAGTTGATGGACATTGAAGCTGTGATACATGGAGTGGAAGAAGAAAAGATCGGGGCAGTGGCCCTGGATGTTTTTGAAAACGAAAACGGGATTTATCACCATGACAGAAGGACAGATATTATTAAAAACAGAGAGATGGCCTACCTTCGCCAGTTCCCCAATGTGATCATGACCCAGCACATGGCATTTTATACTCAACAAGCAGTGGATAGTATGGTAAAATGTGGAATAGAAAGCATTGCGGCTTTTGCCAAAAATGAAGACTATCCCTGCAGGCTGACAGGGGAAAGGAGATAATGAATGAAGGTCCAGGAATTAAGACAGCTTCTCTCAGGGGTGGACAGAACGCTTTTGGAAAAAGCTTTTGTGGAAAGTTATAAGCAGTTCTCTAAAGCTAAAAAAGAGAAAGTAGATTTGCTGATCCAGGAAATCCTGGAAGGAAAGGAAGTAAAAAAGACAGATAAAAACGCAGTATTGGACTTCGATGCATTCGAACAGGAGGTATTGGATTTTATAGCTAACGCAAAGGCTCAGAATTACTTGGCTCCCAATCGTATCATTCCTAAAAATCAGCGGTCCAAATGGCGCTTTCTTGTAAAAAATTATATCAAAGCCTTGGAGAAGATCCAATTGGAGGATCCGAATTATGACAGAGCTGTGATATTGCTGGAAGCTATATATAAGTTAATGTGTCATGGATGTAATTATTACATTTTTTCTTCGGACGATCCATTTCGTTCTATCGGATGGCAGCAGCCGGATCTGTATCAGCTGTTGGTAAAAAAATACTAATGAAAATATTAACAATATCTGTGATTTTATCCTGCTTGTGTATTTTGTGCTGGCGGAGCCTGAAGAAGGGGTCAAATATTATTTTAAAAATTGCAGGGAAAGCAACAAAGAGATCATTTTGTACAGAGCCCTTGACCTGGTGGACTTGGCGGACGGCGAAGATAAGCTATGGATAGATATTTATAAATATGGCCTTAAGGTAAACGTGAAGCCCAGGGATTCTATAAGTGAGGAATATAAGGCGCGCCTGGCAAAATACGAACAATAAATACCGGCAGTATGGTTATCTGCAGCGGGCAATCTGTTCTTTAAAAGCTTTGGGCGAAACCGGATCAGGAACGCCTGCAGGATCACATTAGGCCGTAATTATACAGCAGATGCGAGGTTTGGGTGTGCGATATATAACATGAAAAAAGAAGACATGGGAAATAAGAAAGTGAGGAAAAGAAAATGGGACAGATTCACAGCGTAGAAAAATTAACGGACTGCAAGTATGTGAATTTATACGCTTTAAAGGCCACCAGTATACATAATACGCCGGTATCTTATTATGTGGCATCCAGGGCAAAGGCAGTCAGCGAACTCAAATTAAAAACAAAGAAAAATAAACCGGACGGCGTGATCATTTACAGCATTTACGGGGAGAAAAAGGATAAGGTGGTCCTTGTACGGCAGTACAGATATACGCTGGACGACTATATTTATGAGTTCCCGGCAGGACTTGTGGAGCCAGGAGAAGACTTTCATGAAGGAGCGGCCAGGGAAATGTATGAGGAGACAGGGCTTAGCTTCACTCCGCTGCGTGTCGATCCGGCCTTTGAGAAGCCTTATTTTACTACGATCGGCATGACGGACGAATCCTGTGCCACAGTTTACGGGTATGCGTCCGGCGAGGTCAGCAAGGATGCCCAGGAGGATACAGAGGAGATTGAAGTCGTGCTCGCGGACCGGAAGGAAGTAAAACGGATCCTGAAGGAAGAAAATGTGGCGATTATGTGCGCGTATATGTTGATGCACTTTTTGAAGGATGAGGAGCCGTTTGGGTTTTTGAAGGATTAAGGGAAGAAAAATAAAAGAAGAATCGTCCATATTAAAGCGGTCAGTCGGTAAGACTGGCTGCTTTTTTAGGAATAATCTTTAAGAAGTAGCCTGAAGCGGAACAATGATGGAGGAAGAAAACTACTAAAAAATTTCTCAAAAGACTTGACGTGTGTAATAAAAAATGCAATTATAATTTAAAGGAGAATATCATGAGAAGAGAGACTCAAAAGAGGATTATTAGCCTATCCTTAAAATATAAAGGGTATATCAGTACCCCCGAACTACTGAAGGAAGGCGTTACAAACAGACAGATAAAAGAATTCACAGATCAAGGAATACTGGAAAAGGTTTCACGCGGACACTATTGGTTTCAATGTGCAGGGTATAAAAAGCCCAGAGAATATAAGGCACTGGAAGTCTGTATGACGGATTCAGAGGCTGTTATCTGTGCTGATAGTGCTTGCTTTTACTGGGGGCTTTTAGAAAAAGAGCCGGAGATTCTTTCCATAGCTACCAGGAGAACCGACCGAAAGAAAATAGAAATGAATTTTCCGATAGCTAGACATTATTACTCGGAAAAATCTTTTAAAGCTTCATACAAACAGGTTTATACAGAATTTGGCAGTTATTCTATTTCTGATATAGATCGAAGCGTATGTGATTGCATAAGGTTTTCTGATCATATCGGAGAGGAAAATCTTAAGATTATTGTAGAAGCCTATCAGAACCGAAAGGATAAAATGCTGGAAAGACTCATCATGTACGCCGAAGCCCTGCGCGTACACCAAAAAGTAAAACAATATTTATAATACGCAAGATGAAAGAGAGAAATTTGGATATGGAACAAGAGCTTTATGTGGATAGAAAGTACGAATTTGAACGGCAGCAGTCAGAAAGATTGTATACGTATTGGAAACTATTAATGAAAGAATATGCAGGATCACAAGATAAAAATACATTAGGAAATCGCATAAATAACGTTTTAGAAAAAGAGAGTATGATAGAAAAAAATATATATTCAAGTCTGCAAAAATGGGAAAAACGACATCCGATACTGGGAATTATAATTTGCACGATATTAGGGGCTGTTTTCTTAGAGCTTCTGATACAAATAATAATGAATGCAATTTTATAGAACTGCATACAGTATATTTTTATGCTGTATTTTACTGTATGGAAAGGAGGCTGGATTATGCCGGCGGTAAATGTACATATTCATCCAGAAATACTTGTCTGGGCGCTTAGCCAAGTTACGAAAGAAAAACTAGGAAAAAAACTTACTGACAATATAAAATATTGGCTTGATGGAAGTAAAACTCCGACTTTTCGTCAAATCGAAGAACTCAGTAAAAAGACATACATTCCTTTAGGATATTTCTTTTTAAAAAAACCTCCGGTGGAAGAAATGAATCCGCTCCGTTATCGAACGCTAAATAGCAGTGAGCTTAGAAAGCCCAGCCGGGATTTAATCGATACAATATTTGAAATGGGAACAATCCAGGAATGGATGACAAATTATAGAAAAGAAAGACAGGATAACATACTTGAAGTTCCAGGAAGTTTAAAGGGACATACAGACGCATATAAAATCGCGAAATGTATTCGTAAGGATTTGGGCCTTAGTGTAAGATGGTATGAGAAATGCAGCAATGCTTCTGATGCTTTTTATAAAATCAGAAATCTATTGGAGCAATGTGGGATTCTTGTGATAATGAGTGGTATTGTCGGAAAGAATACCCATCGTTCATTAAACATAAATGAGTTCAGAGCATTTGCCATGACGAACGAATGGGCCCCTTTGATTTTTATTAACAGTGCCGATTCTTTAGGAGGAAGGTTATTTTCTTTATTGCATGAAGTGGTCCATATCTGGATGGGAGAAAGTAATTTATATACTGGCGGGACGCATTTTTTTAGAGAAATTGATCCCGTTGAAATTACCTGCAATGCAGCGGCAGCTGAGTTAGCGGTACCTAAACTGGAATTTAAAAAAAATTGGGAACAAAATCAAAATTCCGATATTTATGCAAAAATAAAAGAAGCAGCAAGTGTTTTTCACTGCAGTGAAATAGTTCTTGCGCGCAGAGCTTTGGACAATAAAAAAATTGATCTGGATCT
>DWYZ01000211.1 GCA_019118425.1 Candidatus Blautia faecavium
CAGAAGCAGGAGGCCATGCTCCAGGCCGTGGTCCTAAAAGAGAGTGATCTGCCAAAGGCCAGCCTCCAGTTCCATTCCGGCACGGTTTCTTATAAAGCTGTGGAAGAAAACGGGGTCCGGCTGGAAGAGGACGGATTTTATGTGTCTGGAAAGGAGGGAAGCCTGGTCCTGGAGATCGAAGGAGCCCCCCTGTGTGAAACCTATGTGGCATTTACCGGCCTGCATTACGAGGGTCTGGACCGGACAGACCGGATGCTCTTTGAGGATTCCACCATTACAGAGGGGAGCATCGTGGCGAAGATCGATGAGGAAGGGGAGTGGGCTACCCGGGGTTTAAGCCTTCGTTCCCCCAAAAGCCGGTTCCAGGGAGACCGGAGCAATTATATGATGGATTTGGGATACCGTAAGGATGGCGTGAAGCGGATCCGCTTAAGCTTCGGGAGTCCGGGGAAATATTTTTTTGAAAAGCTGGAGGTGGTCTGCCAGGAGATGGAGCCGTTGAACCAGTGGGCTGCCCAGAGAAACCAGGATACGATAGAAGGTTTTGAGGCAGATGGAAATAAGGTCCGGTGCAGCGTTACTTTGACAGAGCCGAAAGCCGTAGTCTTTTCCATCCCGTATAACAAGGGCTGGTCATTGACCGTGGATGGGGAAAAGGCAGAGCTGAAACAAGCCAACGGCCTGTTTATGGCAGCGGAGCTTACAGAAGGGAGCCATGAGATCACCTTAAATTATGAGACGCCTTATATCCGCGTGGGCGCCGTCCTGACAGCGGCTGGAGTTATCCTGACGGCAGGGATCTTTTTCTATCATAAGAAGAAAAGGAAAAACTAAAACTTAGAAAAATATAAAGAAAGAGAAGTCATTTTTTACAAAAAGGGGCTTGCAGCCCAAGATAGAGAATTCAACAAGAAAGAGACTATCCTATAAAGATTCAAAGTTTTATAAAAGCCCGGATCTTGCAGGATAGTCTCTTTCTTGTTTATCAGAAATCAAATTTACTCTTACATTTTTGTAAGGCAGCGCGAATGGCATTTTATTTATGCTATAATGAAAAAGCAGAGATCGAATAAAAAAGGATCAGGATTAAAATAAGAAGGCAGGAGGGATCAGGTTGAATAAATTGCTGCTTTTAGAGGATGATGAAAGTCTGATAGACGGGCTGAAATATTCTTTAGAGAAGAACGGATTTGTTTTAGATGTGGCGAATACAGTCCAGGAAGCCAGAGAGAAGCTGAAAGGGCGTATTTTTTATGACCTGCTCTTACTGGATGTAACACTTCCAGACGGAACAGGATTTTCGCTGTGCGAGGAAATACGCCGTGCCGGAGAGGAGACACCGATCATTTTCCTCACTGCCGCAGATGAGGAGACCAATATTATCCGGGGGCTGGACTGCGGCGGAGACGACTATATTACCAAGCCTTTTAAACTGGGAGAACTGTGCTCCCGCATACGGGCACTTCTCAGGCGAAGCACAAGAACCAAAAAAGAAACAGACGGAAAGCTGATTTCCGGAAATCTTTTGATCGATCAAATGAAAGGAAAAGTATTTTTAGGCGGGGAAACCTTAAATCTTACCACGGCTGAGTATAGGCTCCTCTGCCTTTTAGTATCTCATACAGGGCAGATCCTTACCCGGAATGCGATTTTAGACGCGCTGTGGGACGGAAGCGGAAATTTCGTAGATGACAATACCCTTTCTGTTTATATCCGGCGCCTGCGGGAAAAGGTAGAGGAAAATCCTTCAGAACCAAAGCAGCTTTTGACCGTGAGAGGACTGGGGTATCGCTGGGAGGAAGCTCTATGAATATTTTTTATGAAAAGGCAACAAAACGATACGGGATTTTTTTAGGATTGTTCTGCGCAGCCTTGCTCTTGATGGCGTCGGGAGGGGGATGGCTTCAGGGAGAGCTTGGGAAAGAAAGCCAGCTTCTCTTTGAAAAACGGATGGTATCTTCTCTTTTAGATTCGGGAATCCAGGAAAAAGAGATCGCCGCTGCTTTAAATAACGAAAAGGTTACTTTAGCTGGAAACGATTTCATGGAAAAGCTCGGACGTCTGGACGAAACCGGCTTTTGGATGTTTCCTTCGGCAAGAAAAGAAATGTATGTAATGTTTTTCTTCCTGGCGGGAGGGGCCGTTGTGCTGTCGGCAATACTTATGGCGGGAACCTTTGTTTTTCTGAAAAAGAGGGAGAAACTTTATGAAAAGGCGGATAAGGTGATAAAAGAATATCAGGAAGGAGATTTTACCCATCGCCTTCCCAGGCAGGAAACAGGAACGATCTACCATCTGTTTGGAGGAATCGACAAGCTTGCCACCGCGCTTAAGGCAAAAAATGAGGCAGAGCACCACTCTAGAAAATTTTTAAAAAACACCATTTCAGATATTTCCCATCAATTAAAAACACCCTTGGCGGCCCTTCATATGTATACGGAGATCATACTGGAGGAAACAAAACATCCGGACAAAGTGGAAGAATTTGCAAAAAAATCCATGCAGTCCCTGGACCGTATGGAACGACTGATACAAATGCTGCTTAAGATCGTGCGCCTGGATGCAGGGAGCGTTTCCTTTGTCAAAAGCCCCTGCAGGATTTCAGAACTGGTGGATCTTGCCTGTGAAGACTTAAAAACCAGGGCAGAGAGAGAAGAGAAAAGTCTGTCCTTCTCAGGAGATGAGAGGTCTGTGCTTCTCTGCGACCGGGACTGGACGGTGCAGGCCCTTGGAAATCTGATTAAAAATGCTTTGGATCATACGGAAAAAGGAGGCCATATCAAAGTTTCCTGGAAAGGCTCCGCTCTTATGACACGGCTGACGGTGACGGACGATGGAAAGGGGATCGCTCCGGAAGACATCCATCATATTTTTAAACGGTTTTACCGGAGCAAAAATGCCAAAGACAGCCAGGGAGTAGGCCTAGGGCTGCCTCTGGCAAAATCCATCATAGAAGGGCAGGGAGGGATCTTATCTGTACAAAGCGTACCGGGGCAGGGAGCCGTATTTACCCTGTCCTTCCTTACAGAAACGTAAGAAAAAAACATCCGGAAATTCATCTGGCTGTAAGGTGGATGCAGTATGCTTTCTTTTAGAAAAAAGAAAGAAAGGTGTTGTGACAGAATGGAAATATTAAAAGTAGAAAATCTGTGTAAGACCTACGGGATGGGCGAGGCCAAGGTAGAAGCCTTAAAGGACGTTTCTTTTTCCCTGGAAAAGGGAGAATTTGCTGCGGTAGTGGGAGAATCCGGATCCGGAAAAAGCACTCTCCTTAACTGTATCGGAGGATTGGACGATCCTACTTCAGGGAAGGTGTATTTAGACGGAGAGGATATTTTCTCCATGAAGGAGAATGCCCGCACCATATTCCGGAGGCAGAACATAGGATTTATTTTTCAGTCCTTTCAGCTCATTGGGGAGCTGGATGTAGAACAAAATATTGTTTTTCCATTGCTTTTAGATTATAAAAAGCCAGATAAAGAGCGGATAGAGGAAATTCTGGAGGTATTGGGACTAAAGGACCGGCGTCATCATCTTCCCAGCCAGCTTTCCGGCGGGCAGCAGCAAAGAGTGGCGATCGGGAGGGCCTTGATCACCAAGCCTACTTTGGTGCTTGCCGATGAACCCACAGGAAACCTGGATACGAAAAACAGCCAGGATGTGGTGGATCTGCTGGTAAAAGCCTCTCGCTATTATCAGCAGACCATATTGATGATCACCCATAATACGAATCTGACCTCCTGTGCGGACCGGGTGTTTAGGGTAAGGGATGGAAGGCTTAAGGATCTGGGAGGTGTGCAGGCATGAAGCATTATCTGGAGCTGGTTTCTTTTTCAGCAAAGCGCCGCCGTCAAAGCAGGATGACGAAAATCTGCATCGTTCTTTCTGTATTTTTAGTGTCAACGATTTTTGGTATGGCGGATATGCAGATCAAGAATGAGCGGAATCAAAGCATACAAATGGACGGAGCCTGGCATGCTGTTTTTCGAAATATGACAGATGAGACGGCGGAAATGATTGCAGCCCGTCCGGAGGTAGTAAAAAGCGGCCGGTACGAGGCCATTAATTATACGGTGGATCAAGGATATACCATTGGAGGGAGGGAGACGGTCATCTGCGGCATGGATGAATCTATGCTGGATTTGTATCCTTCTTTGGAAATCATAGAAGGGGAGTTCCCTAAGGAAAAGGACCAGGCGGTGATAACCAGGAACGCCCAAGAACAAATGGGGATAAAAGTGGGCGATACTTTGACTATGGAAACGCAGGAAGGCCCTCTTTCTTTTTCCGTATCAGGAATCAGCGGAGATACCTCATCATTGATAAGTCTGGATGTTTACGGACTCTTTTTGGATATAGACACGTATCGGGAACATTTTAAAGACAATACTCTTTCCAAGGACGCAGAGCTTTATGTGAAATTTACCAAGTTCTGTGATATTCAAGAGACCATTAATGATATTTGTTCTCGCCTTAATATAGACCCATCCAGTGTAGGACAAAATACAAGGCTGCTGGCCCTTATGCTCCAAAGCGATGATCCCTATATGATTCAGCTTTATACAGCGGCTGGTGTTCTGGCTGTTTTAGTCATGGTGGCGGGAATTCTGATGATCTCCAGCAGCTTGAACAGCAACGTTGCCCAAAGGATCCGGTTCTTTGGGATGCTGCGCTGCCTGGGGTCTACACGCAGGCAGGTGGTGAAATTTGTGCGGCGGGAGGCTCTGCTGTGGTGCAGAACAGCCATCCCACTGGGAGTAGCCGGAAGTATCCTGATCGTATGGTTATTATGTGCTTTGCTCAGGTGGATGACTCCTACCTTCTTTTATGGAATGCCGGCACTCGGGATCAGCGTGCCGGGAATTTTAGCCGGGGCTGTTTTAGGGCTGGTCACGGTTTTGCTGGCGGTGCGCGCTCCGGCTAAAAAAGCTTCCCGTGTATCGCCCCTGACGGCAGTCTCCGGAAACAGCGAGGCTTTGCCGGCGGTACGAAGAGCGGCCCATACCCGGTTCTTTCCTGTAGAGGGTGCTTTAGGTTTTCATCATGCGGCGGGGAGTAAAAAGAATTTCTTTTTAATGAGCGGTTCTTTTGCCTTTAGCATGATTCTTTTTCTGGCGTTCAGTACGGTGGTGGATTTTATGCACCATGCTCTTATCCCTCTGCGTCCCTATACCCCGGATGTGTCAGTGGTGAGCGCGGACAATACCTGCAGCATCGCTCCTTCCCTTCTGGAAGAAGTGAAAGAGCTTCCAGAGGTAAAACTGGCATTTGGGCGCAGCTTTGCCTATGATCTTCCTGTGACGATCAATGGAAAAGAGGCAGAGGTAAACCTGATCTCCTACGAGGAAAACCAGTTTGGCTGGGCGGAGGAGATGCTCGCGGAAGGAAATATCTCAGAAGCGGAAGAGGGGAAAGGTGTTTTGTTGGAGACTGGGGAAGGAAAGACCTTTGCCCCAGGAGATAAGATCACTATGGATACACCGCGGGGAACAAGGGAGGTTACGGTGACCGGAACCCTTTCCTATACGCCTTTTAGCCGGACGGACGGCGTGGAGACAGTGATCTGTTCAGAAGAACTTTTTCGGGAGCTTACCGGGGAAGAGGGCTATACCATCCTGGATGTGCAGTTAACGAAAGCTGCGTCAGATGAGGATGTGGATAAAATCAGAGAAATGGCGGGAGAGGATATTTCCTTTTCTGATCAGAGATTAAAAAACAGCGAAGCTAGAGGGACGTACTACTCTTTTGCCGTGTTTGTCTATGGATTCTTAGCGGTGATCGCCCTGATCTCTGTGTTTAACATCATAAACAGTATTGCCATGAGCGTATCTGCCCGTATGCATCAGTATGGGGCAATGCGGGCGATCGGCATGAGCGGCCGGCAATTGGTGCGCATGGTGGCTTTTGAAGCGGGCGCCTATGTGGGATGGGGAATGGTCTTTGGCTGTGGGGCGGGGCTTCCCTTAAACTGGCTGCTGTACCGCTCTTTGGTGACCAGCCGCTTTGGAAGTCCATGGCAGATTCCAACGGGAGCCTTGCTGATCATTTGCTCGGTATTGTTCTTCTCTGTGATCCTGGCAGTATATGCCCCTGCAAAACGGATCCGGCAGATGTCTATTGTGGATACGATAAATGAGCAGTAGCCATGCAGGGGCTTTTACGGCAGACGAGAAAAGACGAAGTATAAAGGAAAAGGTTATAACAACCAAACAAAACGAGACTTCTTTTCATAAACCGCATTTCCTATAATGAGTAAGAAAATAAATTTTGTCATCCGGCAAATGCCATCGGTGGCAGAAGGATGCAGGAGGAAAAGAAGAAATGGAAAAAAGAAGACTTGGAAACAGTGAATTATATGTAAATCCTGTGGGACTTGGATGTATGGGATTCAGCCATGCATACGGCGAGCCCATGGAAAAAAATGAGGTGATAAAAACAATCCGGGAAGCCTATGAAATGGGGTATGATTTTTTCGATACAGCAGAGGCTTACGTGGGAATCTGCCCGGACGGTTCCCTTTCCTGCAACGAGGAGCTGGTAGGAAAGGCCCTTGGCGATGTGCGGGACAAAGTCGTGATCGCCACAAAGATGGGAGTGAGCCATAATGAGGATCTCTCCCTGCGCACAGACAGCCGTCCCCAGACAATACGGAAAAGTGTGGAGGAAAGCCTTAAAAAGCTTGGGACAGACTATATTGATCTATACTATCAGCACCGCATTGATCCCGAGGTAGAGCCGGAGACAGTAGCAGAGACTATGGCAGAGCTGATCAAAGAAGGAAAAATACGCTGCTGGGGAATTTCTGAAGTCACAGAGGAATACCTGCGCCGGGCAAACGCGGTATGTCCGGTGACCGCTATCCAGAACCGTTATTCTATGATGGCCAGATGGCATGAAAGTCTCTTTCCCGTATGCGAGGAACTTCAGATCGCGTTTGTTGCCTTTTCGCCTATGGCCAACGGTTTTCTTACAGGAAAATATACGCCGGATACGAAATTCGACAAAAACACGGATTTTCGCGCAGGAATGCCCCAGTACACAAAAGGCGGATACAAAAAAGGAAAGGAGCTTTTATCCTTCCTTAATAAATTAGCAGAAGAGAAAAACGTATCCCAAGGCCAGCTCTCCCTGGCCTGGATGCTGAATAAAAAGCCATATATCCTGCCCATTCCCGGATCCAGAAAGCTGGATCGTTTAAAAGAAAATTTCAGGGCAGGTGAAATCATTCTGACTAAGGAGGAGATTTCCGCCATTGACCAGAGACTGGATAAAATGGAATTTCAGGTATTTGGCGGACACCAGAGAAAGGAATAAAGCCTGTTTCAAAGAAATAAGAAATTTTCCGTTCTTGAATGGATATTGCAGAGGGAAAATGGTATAATAAGAGACACGAAAAAAGAGTACGGCTGAGGAGAAATTCTGTCAGTCGTCTCTTTGTTTACATAGAGAATGAGAGGATGCAGTATTCGGGAAAGGAGCGGGAAAAATTGAGAATTCTGATCGCAGAGGACGAGAGAGATCTGAACGCCCTTTTAAAAAAGAGGCTGGAAAAGCAGAAATATACGGTAGATGCCTGCTATGACGGGCAGGAAGCTTTAGAATATCTGGAGGGGGCAGATTACGATGCGGTGATTCTGGATATCATGATGCCGAAAAAAAGCGGCCTGGAAGTATTAAAAAACATCCGCAGATCGAAAAAAAATACTCCTGTCATGCTTTTAACGGCTAAGGACAGGATTGAAGACAGGGTGAACGGACTGGACGCGGGGGCGGATGACTATCTGGTGAAGCCTTTCGCCTTTGAGGAGCTTTTGGCCCGCATCCGTGTGATGCTTCGAAAGACGGCTCCTGGGGAGGAAAAGACAAATGTGATCAAGATTGCCAATCTTACGGTGGATTTTAATACCCAGGAGGTATTTCGGGATGATACTAAGATTGAGCTGTCAAGCAAGGAATTTTCTATTCTGCGGTATTTGTGTATGAATCAAGGGATTGTTCTGTCAAGAGATAAAATTGAGCAGCATATCTGGAATTATGACTATGCAGGGGGATCTAACGTGGTGGATGTGTACATCCGTTATCTTCGGAAGAAAATCGATGAGGGTTATTCGCCTAAGCTGATCCATACAGTAAGAGGCGCAGGCTATGTACTCAGGGAGGAAACTTGAAAAATCTCCCAATCTGACTGGATAACGCCGCAGGTGCAGGAAGAAGGAGGATAAAATGAAAAAACTACCGCTGAAATGGAAGCTGACGATCTTATATGCTGTATTTATGATCCTGATGACAGCCCTTATGCTGGGAATCCTGTTTTCCCTTAGCAGCAGTGAGATTTTATCCTCTGTGGAACAGGATCTGGAAAAGCAGGTTTTTGAGGCCTTCGATGATATTAAATGGGATGGCAGCAGGCTGGAGATTGACAAGGACTTTTACGACGTGGAAAATGGAATCTATCTTTCCGCCTATGATGAGGCGGAAAATCTGATCGGCGGCAGGATTCCTTACGAATTTACCCAGGAAGTTCCCCTTGCAGAAGGGATGAAAAGACTGACCCAAGGAGGAATCCAATGGTACGTGTGGGACGCAGCTTCGGATTTCCAGGAATACGGCAGGGTTTATGTGCGGGGGATCGCCTCTATCACAGAAGCGGAAAGCAGTCTTAAGGTAACCCTTCGCCTGTCAATCATCTTGTTTCCTTTGCTGGTTATCCTGGCTGCTTTTTTAGGATATTTTTTCGTGAATAGGACCCTGCGGCCGGTAGCGCAGATCACAGATACCGCCCGCGCCATATATAAAGAAAAAGATTTGTCTAAAAGGATTGGCCTTACCGGAGAAAAAAATGAGCTTTATCAAATGGCAGAGACCTTTGACCTGATGCTGGAAAGTGTGGAGAAGGCATTTGAAAAAGAAAAGCAGTTTACCTCAGACGCATCTCACGAGCTGCGGACGCCTGTGACAGTGATCCTGTCCCAGTGTGAATACCTTCTGGAAGATGAGAAGCTGGGAGAGAACGAGCGGATTTCTGTAGAAGCAATCCAGAGAAAGGCTCAGAATATGGCTAAGATGATCGCCCAGCTTTTGTTTTTATCAAGAACAGACCAGAACCGGCAGACACTGCATAAGGAATGGCTGGATCTGTCTCTTCTCACGGAGATGGCGGTAGAAGAACAGGAAGAGATAGCCCGGAAGAAAGAGATCCGGATAGAAACGGACATTCAGGAGCAAATTTACGGATATGTGGATGAAACCTTGTTTATCCGTTTATGGATGAATCTCATTGGAAATGGGATTACTTACGGAAAGGAAAAGGGATGGCTTAAGGTAAGCCTGAAAAAAAAGGACGGCATACTTAAAGGTGTAGTGGAGGACAACGGGATCGGGATCACGAAGGAACAGTTTCCCCATATTTGGGAGCGGTTTTATCAGGCAGATGCTTCCCGGTCAGGAAGAGAAGATTCCGGCTCCGGCTTAGGACTGCCCATGGTAAAATGGATCGTGGAAGCCCATGGAGGAGAAATTTCTGCGGAGAGTCAGTACGGAGTCGGAAGCCGTTTTGGGTTCTGTATTCCTGTAGAGGAGAAAGACGTGCCCCTCGGAAAATAAACCGGCTGCCGCCGTATGGGAAAGCCCGTACAGCGGTTTTTCTGTCTGTTAGAGAGAAAATTCCCGTTATGGGAAACGACAAAAGATGCTTTCAGGGACAGCAGCTTTGGCAGGGGGAATAGCCTTCCTGGATCAGCTCTTCTCGGCTTCCGGAGTAAAACTCTTTATTTGCCGGGTTCATGGAAGCGGCCCCATCGCAGGAAGGAAGATGAAATTTATGAGAGAAGGTGTTTAAAACATAGCTTCCCTCTTTATTTTCCGCCGGACTTGGAGGCGGCGTATTTTCATCCTGGTCTTCTCCGCTTAAGGCCAGGCGGCTGTCTCCGGTGGCATAGTCGATCTCTATGCCGGGCTGCACATTAAAAACATAAACATTAAAGGAAATCCCTTTTCCCTGATCTTCGACGGATTCCCCTTCCATCTGTACGCCTCTTGCCACAAGCTCGGTTCCTGAAAAAACAGGGGTGACCCGGTACAGGACATGGTTCCCGGTATCCCGTACATAGTCTGCCACTCGTTCCTCGAAGGGAAGCATTCCTCCCACATTCATATATCTGGTCCCGGTGATCAGATTTTTTTCATTTGCATTTTCTCCTGCCAGCTGGAAGGCGATCAGATGACAGCGGTTATATAAATACTCTCCATCCACAATGTCGTAGGCGGTGCTCTGCCATCCGGTGGGGTGGATCTGGCTGATGCTCTCCCGGTCTTCATCAGGCATCAGATCCGTGCCGATATTGGCATAGGCAGTACCGCATCTTCCCAGATAGTCCAGGGAAGAATAGGTTTCAAAGGACTGTGTGGTAAAAGCATCGGCATTAAATTCCGGTTCATTGCCATTGACGGCGACATAGGGCGTTCCTGTATATTCAGGAAGCTTCTGTAAGTCAAGAGAAACGGAGGGGATGCTTTCCTTGCTAAGATAAGGTATGCCTTCGTTTTTTATCTCTGACCCGCCGAACAGAACAAAGCATACACAGATGACAAAGGTCAGAAATCTGCCAAATCCGGAGGATTTTTTTCTTCGTCTTTTCATTTTTTTCCTCTTTCTATGTAGTTTACTCATGGAGTACGTTGACTGCGTCAATAACGGTGATGTGAAAGTTTGCTTTCACACTTGCATTCTTTTCCCGGTGTTCCTGTCTTCGGTGATTTCTGCGGACAGATCCGGCAGGAACGCTGGCTGTAGGTTATTGTAACAAAATATCGGCCGGACGGCCAGATATTTATTCACGCGAGGTTTTTGGCTTTCCGCTAGTTAGAACACGGGAGTTTGTGTTATACTATTTTCTATATGAGTATGATCGGAAGAAATTAAAAAAGTGCAGACAGGAGAGAAACATGCAGACAAGGGAAAAATGTAAAAAGAAATGCAAAGAGATGTATGAAAAGACTACGCACCCTGGAGGAAGAGCTGCAGAACTTTATTAAAGACGCATGTGAATATCAGGATAATACTTTCCATTCTCATCCGGAATATTATATCGAGTATTTTGAAATGCGGCTGGAACAGCTGGGAATCCTGCACAATCTCCGTCAGAAAATAAAAAAAGATACGCCGTATGCCCGGTTTTATACCATATCCTTATGGATTTAGAGGAATTTTTATTGTTTAAAAAGTGTTTTGTAAAAGGATTGGATGAAAGCAGTTAAAGAGATATTGGAAAATAGAGAAGCATCCTATTATAGAGAAAAGGAGACAGAGAATCATGATCGACAAAATAAAAATCCGGGGCGCAAGAGTGCATAATCTGAAAAATATAGACGTGGATGTTCCCCTGAATCAGATCGTAGGCATTGCCGGAGTATCCGGATCCGGAAAGTCCTCCCTGGCTCTTGGGGTTTTATATGCAGAAGGATCCAGAAGATATCTGGAAGCATTGTCTACTTACACAAGAAGACGTATGACCCAGGCGTCCCGTGCCCAGGTGGATGAAGTCCTTTATGTGCCGGCCGCCCTTGCGCTGCACCAGCGTCCGGGAGTTCCCGGCGTGCGCAGTACCTTTGGCACGGGTACAGAACTTTTAAACAGCCTTCGCCTGATGTTTTCCAGGCTGGCGAGCCACCAATGCCCCAATGGACATTATATGGAGCCCACGCTTAAAGTGGCGGCAGGCCAAACCCTTGTCTGCCCGGTGTGCGGGACTGAATTTTATCCTCCCTCAGCAGAAGAACTTGCCTTTAACAGTCAGGGAGCCTGCCCTTCCTGCGATGGGACCGGCGTGGTGTGGACAGTGGACAGGACAACCCTGGTCCCGGACGAATCCCTTTCTATTGACGAGGGGGCAGTGGCGCCGTGGAATTCCCTGATGTGGTCTTTAATGACGGATGTATGCCGGGCTATGGGGGTACGTACAGATGTGCCCTTTTGCCAATTGACAGAAAAAGAAAAGGACATTGTTTATAATGGCCCGGCGGAAAAAAAGCATATTTTTTATAAGGCGAAGAATTCCAACCAGGGAGGAGAACTGGATTTTACATATTTTAATGCAGTCCATACCGTGGAAAATGCCCTGGCAAAGGTGAAGGACGAAAAAGGAATGAAACGGGTGGAAAAATTCCTGAAAAGGGAGAGCTGTCCTGACTGTGGGGGAACCCGCCTTTCTAAAAAAGCCAGGGCGTCGAAGATCAGAGGAATATCTCTGGATGAAGCCTGCCAAATGACTCTTTCCTCCCTTAGCGAATGGGTGACAGGAGTGCCGGACTCTTTATCCAAAGAAATGCGGCCGATGGCGGAGAGCATCTGCGAATCCTTTCAGACAGCTGCCAGGAGACTCTTAGACCTTGGTCTGGGATATCTGACTCTTGACCGGGCCTCCTCCACCCTTTCCACTGGAGAACGTCAGAGAATGCAGCTTGCCCGCGCGGTGCGGAACCGGACCACAGGAGTCCTCTATGTGCTGGACGAGCCTTCCATCGGGCTTCATCCCTGCAATATCGTGGGGCTCACCGGTGTGATGCGGGATCTGGTAGCGGACGGAAATTCCGTGATCCTGGTAGATCATGATACCCAGATTTTAGGCGAGGCGGACTGGATCATTGAAATGGGCCCGGATGCCGGAGCAGAGGGCGGCAATGTGATCGCCCAGGGAACTCCCGTTGGACTTTCTGGGATGCCCCAGTCCAAAATCGGTCCGTTTCTGCTGCCTAATGCGAGGACAAAAGGCAGGAGCCGCGCGTCAAAGGAGGAAATGTTCTCCCAGGGAGAAATCCGTCTCTCTACCGGAGCGATCCATACAGTAAAACCTCTTCAGGTAGAAATACCGAAAGGGAGACTGACCGCGGTGACCGGGGTGTCCGGCTCTGGAAAGACCACCTTGATTCTGGAAAGCCTGGTTCCCGGCCTTGAGGCGAAAATTCATGGAAGGACGCTTCCGGAGCATGTAATCTTAGCGGAAGCGGAAGGGATTAAGCAGGTCAAGCTGATCGACGCCACCCCTATCGGCATTAATGTCCGTTCTACTGTAGCGACTTACGCCAATGTACACGATGAACTGCGGAAAATTTTTGCAAAAACACCGGATGCCAAAGAGGAGGGCTTGAAAGCGGGAGATTTTTCCTATAATACTGGCCGGCTGCGCTGCCCGGTTTGTGATGGGACAGGGGAGATCAGCCTGGACGTACAGTTCCTTCCGGATGTAGATATTCCCTGTCCCCAGTGCAGAGGTTCCAGATACGGAAAGGAAGCAGAAAAGATAAGGTATTTAAGAAAAGACGGAAAAGGATATTCCCTTCCCGATCTTATGGCCATGGACGTGAATTCTGCTTTAGAAGCCTGTGAGGAAATGCGTCTTGTAAGCCAGAGATTAAAGGTGCTGAAAGAATTAGGACTTGGGTATTTGACTTTAGGAGAGGAGACGCCCAGCCTGTCCGGCGGAGAAGCCCAGCGTCTGAAGCTTGCCAGCGAAATGGGAAAAGCGCAGGCGGATTCCGTTTTTGTTTTTGATGAGCCTACGATCGGACTGCATCCTTTGGATGTACAGACCCTGCTGGAGGTATTTGAGGCCTTGCTTCAAAATGGGGCTACGGTTCTAGTAATCGAACATGATCTGGACGTGATACGGAACGCAGATTATATCATTGACATGGGGCCTGGCGGCGGAGAAGAAGGAGGACGTGTTGTAGCGTCCGGAACGCCGGAGGAGATAAAGAAATCCGCGGATAGCCTTACAGGAAAATTTTTATGATAAAAAGGAGCTGCCATATATTTTGGAACAATGGATGTGGCAGCTCTCTTATGATACGCGGATTGTCCCGGACGAAAGACGAAAAAGCGCTGCCGTCATTCTTTTTGCGTATATAGTTCGAAATAATTTCGGCTGGTGTTTAAAAGCCCTTCTTTTTTTAGCTTTGAAAGCTCGGCTGACATGGCGGCCCTTTCTACGCAGAGATAATCTGCCAACTGCTGTCTGTCGAAGGGAATAAAGAAGGAACGCTTTCCCTGTTTGATGGATTCGGAAGAGAGGTAGGATAAAAGCTTTTCTCTTGTAGTCCTCTTACTCATATGGCTAACCTTTTCATTAAACAGAAGTACCTTTCCCGCAAGGACGGAAACCAGATTCCGTATAAGCCGGTTGTGATGAGTACAGGCTGTAGGGCAGACAGTGAGCAGCCGACTTACATTCAGCATTAAAATTTCACAGTCTTCGCAGGCTACTACACTGACATTTAAAACAGAGCCGGGAGTCGCGGCATAAGGCTCTCCGAAAAAGTCGCCCGCGTTTATTTTTGTTATGATGTTTCTGCGTCCCCACAGGTCTTCCTGGACTGCCAAAAGAGAGCCGGATAGGACAAGACCCATTTCTGTGGTATGATCCCCAATTTGAAAAATATATTCTCCGTTTTTTACGGATCGGTATCTTGCATCTACACATTGAAGGATGGAGAGGATTTCCTCATCTGTCATTCCCTGAAAAAAAGGGCTCTTTTTTAATATGCACAAATATTTTTTCAAAAAATCGCCTCCTTTGTTGGAAATCAAACATACTTGTGGAGAATATTGTACTATAGTAAGTCCTGTAAAGCAAGTAGATGTATGATACAGGCATGAGCCATTAACAAAACGAAAAGAGGAATGCTGTATGAAACGAAGGATTATCCATATTGACGAGGAAAAATGCAACGGATGCGGAGCCTGCGCGGATGCCTGCCACGAGGGGGCTATCGGCATGGTAGACGGAAAGGCAAAGCTTCTCCGTGACGATTACTGTGATGGGCTGGGAGATTGTCTGCCGGCTTGTCCCACTGGAGCGATTACCTTTGAAGAAAGAGAGGCGGCTGCTTATGATGAAGAAGCCGTAATGAAAAATAAGATGGAAAAAATGCAGAAAGAGAGACAGAGAATTCCTTCGGGATGCCCGGGCTCACAGGCGAAAGCCGTCCGCAAGGAACACCAGGAGCAGATTTATGGACAGGCTTCCCCTGTTTTTGTATCTCAGCTTAGACAGTGGCCTGTGCAGATCAAGCTTGCTCCCGTAAATGCGCCCTATTTCAATGGAGCGAAACTTTTGGTGGCCGCTGACTGTACAGCCTATGCCTATGCAGGCTTTCATGACCGTTTTATGAAGGACCACATTACTCTTGTAGGCTGCCCGAAGCTGGATGTGGTGGACTATTCGGAAAAGCTGACAGAGATCATCCGTCAAAATGAAATTAAAAGTGTGTCGGTGGTAAGAATGGAAGTGCCCTGCTGTTCAGAAATTGTAAATGCAGTAAAAACCGCGCTAATGAACAGCGGGAAATTTGTCCCATGGAGTGTAACGGTTCTTTCTATTGACGGAAATATCGTAGAAGAATCATAGAAGAGCAAGAGAAAATCTGCAATTACGGACGCAGACAACGTACTGCGTGAGTAAAGTGCATATGAAAGGAAACTTTTATATCTGTCATTATTGTGACGCGGCAAGCGCGTCGGAAAGAGGAAAAAATGGAAAATACTATGTTTTGTTATCAATGTGAACAGACGGCAGGATGTGCCGCATGTACAGGAAAAGCGGGAGTCTGTGGAAAAAAGGCGGATACGGCAGCTTTACAGGATGAGCTGACCGGCGCGCTGATCGGGCTTGCCCGCGCCACAGATGGAAATACAGAGCCTGATGAAAATACCTATAAGGTAATGATCCAGGGCCTGTTTATGACAGTGACAAATGTAAACTTTGACAATGAAGCCATCTCAGAGCAGATAGAATTAGTCAGAAAAGAAAAGAACAGGCTGGTTCCGGACTGCGGGGAGTGCGGCTCTCCCTGCGGACGCAACGAGGAATATGATATGAAGAAGCTCTGGGAAGGGGGCGATGAGGACGTCCGCTCTTTGAAATCACTGATCCTTTTTGGTATCCGCGGAATGGCGGCTTATGCCTGCCATGCCCAGGTGCTGGGGTATACGGATAAGGAGGTCAATGAATTTTTCTGTGAAGCGCTGTTTCGGATCGGATATGAAGAAACGACAGAGGCCCTGCTGCCGGTGGTTTTAAAGGTAGGAGAAGTGAACCTGAAATGTATGGCTTTGCTGGATAAGGCGAATACACAGACCTATGGGACGCCTGCGCCCACAGTGGTTTCTTTAAAGGTAGAAAAAGGTCCTTTTATCGTAGTCACAGGACATGACCTGAAGGATCTTAAGATGCTTTTGGAACAGACCGAAGGAAAAGGCATCAATATTTACACACATGGGGAAATGCTTCCGGCCCATGCTTATCCGGAATTAAAGAAATATCCTCACCTGAAAGGAAATTACGGTACTGCATGGCAGAACCAGAAAAAAGAATTCGACGGACTGCCGGCGCCGATTTTGTTTACCACGAATTGTCTTATGCCGCCGAAAAGCAGTTATGCAGACCGTGTGTATACCACCGGCGAGGTGAATTTCCCTGGAACGGTGCATATAGGAGAAGAAAAGGATTTTACTCCTGTAATCGAAAAAGCTTTGGAACTGGGAGGTTTTAAAGAGGACAGACAGTTCTTCGGAATCAATGGAGGCAGTCAGGTAACGACCGGTTTTGGACACGAAGCGATCCTTTCCCATGCAGAAGATGTGGTAAAGGCAGTGAAAGAAGGGAAAATCCGGCATTTCTTCCTTGTAGCAGGCTGCGACGGGGCGAAGCCCGGAAGAAACTATTATACAGAGTTTGTAAAACAGACACCGAAGGACAGCATTGTATTAACTCTTGCCTGTGGAAAGTTCCGGTTTAATGATCTTGACCTGGGAGAAGCGGCCGGCCTGCCGCGGCTTATGGATATGGGACAGTGCAACGACGCATATGGAGCCATTTTGGTGGCTGTGGCCTTAGCAAAAGCCTTTGAATGTTCTGTGGAAGAATTGCCCTTATCCTTTGTTTTGTCCTGGTACGAACAAAAAGCAGTGTGTATTTTGCTGACGCTGCTGCATCTGGGGATTAAAAATATCCGCCTTGGCCCGTCCCTTCCGGCATTCGTATCTCCGAATATCCTTAATTTCCTGGTGGAAAATTATGGAATCAAGCCCATCTCCACTCCGGAACAGGATTTAAAGGAGCTTCTGTAAAACTGTCGGCGCATTCTCTCTAAAAGAAATGGCTTGTGTTTCCCGGCGAAAGGGGCTATACTGTTTGGAAAGTATACAGCTAAAAACAGGTATCAGCCCCGGGATGCCGCCGGCATCCCCTTGAGACGAAAAGAGGAATTTGCCATGATCATAAGCGCCAGCCGCCGTACGGATATTCCATCCTATTATTCCCAATGGTTTTATAACCGGATCAAGGAAGGATATGTTCTTGTGAGAAATCCTGTGAATTTGCATCAGGTGGGAAGGATCGCCCTTTCGCCGGATGTGGTTGACGGGATTGTTTTTTGGACGAAAAATCCGGTTCCTATGATGGACAGACTGGGGGAACTTAAGAAATACAATTATTATTTTCAATTTACACTTACCTCCTACGGAAGAGAGATAGAACCGAATCTTCCGTCAAAAAACGCGGTGCTCATTCCGGCGTTTGGCCGGCTGTCAGGACAAATTGGGAAAGAGCGGGTTTTATGGAGGTATGATCCGATTTTTCTAAGCAGCACTTATACAATAGAATATCATATCAAATATTTCCGGATTTTGGCAGCTAAATTAGCCCCTTACACAGAAAGGTGCATCCTTAGTTTTTTAGATATGTATAGAAATATAAAAACCAGCATGAAAAATCTGGGGATACGGCCGCCCACAGAGAAGGAGCAGGACCGGCTTATGGAGGAATTTTCCAAGATTGCCGGGAACTGCGGTCTTATTCTTTCTACCTGTGCGGAGGAAGGAGATTTCAGCAGGTATGGCGTCAGCCATGCCTGCTGTATTGATAAAAGCCTTTTTGAGCGTATAGGCGAATATAAACTGGATGTGAAAAAAGATCCCAACCAGAGGGAAGCCTGCGGCTGCATTTCCAGCATAGATATCGGAGCTTATAATACCTGTAAAAACGGCTGCATTTATTGCTATGCAAACCATAACAAAAAGACAATGACAGACCATTTCAAATGTTATGATCCGTCTTCTTCGCTGCTTTTGGACAGTCTAAATCCCGATGATGTGATCCGGGAGAGAAAAATGGTCTCCTTGGCGAATGGACAGAGATCCTTATTTGATCTGTCATTCTTTAAAAAGAATATAGATGAAATACAGGGAAAGTGATGGTATAATATGGATATCTGTCACAGAACTGGCCTTATAATTTTAAAGGAAAAGGAGATTAGCCCATGGCATTGTACGCCCTTGGAGATCTGCATCTTAGCTTTCAGGCAGATAAGCCTATGGATGCATTTGGAAGAGTATGGAAGCATCATGAACGCAAAATTGAGAAATACGTGAACCGCACGGTAAGTCCAAGAGATACCCTTGTGCTCACCGGTGATCATTCCTGGGGCAGAAAGCTTCCTGAATGCCGGGAAGATCTTGCTTTTATCGAAGGTCTTCCGGGAAATAAAATTTTGCTCAGAGGAAATCATGATATGTTCTGGGATGTAAAAAAGACCAGCCGCTTAAATGAAGAATTTAAAGGCCGGCTGTTTTTCCTGCAGAATAATTTCGCTGTATATAAGGACTATGCTCTTGTAGGAACGAAGGGATATACCTTTGAAGGCCCTTTTTACCTGGACAGGCTTGGGAGAATCGTGGGCTGGGATGAAGAGAAGGAGGAACAGGCGAAAAAGCTTGTCTTAAGAGAAATGGAACGTCTTCGGGAATCCTTCCGCCTTGCGGAGGAAGCCGGATACCGGAAATTCGTCATGTTCCTGCATTATCCGCCTACGAATATACTGGAGAAGACCTCGCCCTTTACGGAAATCGCGGAAGAATATCATGCTGCCGCAGTGGTATATTCCCACTGCCATGGGGAGAGCCGTTTCGGAGACAGTATCCGGGGAACTTACCGTGGAATCCCATATATGCTGGTATCCGGAGATTACTTGAATTTCCGTCCGGCCCTTGTTCTGCCGTAATATAAAAAAAGGAAGGATCTATCCCGAAAAGGCGGCGGTTTTGCCGGATATAAGGAAAAATAGAAAAAATCGGAGGATAAAAGAGAATGAAGATTGCAGTAACTTATGACAATGGTAAGATTTTTCAGCACTTTGGAAAGACCGAATTTTTTAAAGTGTATGAAGTGGAGGATAATAAAGTGGTTTCCAGCCAGGTGATAGGCTCGAACGGAGCAGGACACGGTGCCCTGGCGGAGCTGCTGGCGAAAGAGAAGGTGGATGTGCTGATCTGCGGGGGTATCGGCGGCGGCGCTTTGAATGCCCTTACCCAGGCCGGTATCCAATTATTCGCGGGCGCACAGGGAGAGGCAGATCAGGCTGTAGAAGCCTACCTTAAAGGCGAACTGACGTCCACTGGAGCAAATTGTGACCATCACCACGACGAGGGCCATTCCTGCGGCCATCATGGAGAGGAACACTCCTGCGGCCACCATGAAGGAGGCCATTCCTGCGGGGATACCTGCGGCGGATGCGGCGCCTCAAACCCTATCACAGGCCGCAACGTAGGAAAAACCTGCCGCACCCATTACAGAGGAACCTTTAATGACGGAACCCAATTTGATTCCTCCTACGACCGCGGCGAGCCCTTAGAATTCGTATGCGGTGCGGGTATGATGATCCGGGGATTTGACGCGGCGGTAGCGGATATGGAAGTAGGCCAGGTTGTAGATATTCACCTTATGCCGGAAGAGGCATATGGACTGCCGGATCCCAATGCTATCTTTACCATAGAGATAGAAAAACTTCCAGGAGCAGAAAATCTGGAAGTAGGGCAGCAGGTATATCTTTCCGATCAGTATGGACGGTCCTTTCCGGTTAAGGTAACAGCAAAAGAAGAAAAGACCATCACCTTGGATGCCAATCACGAAATGGCTGGAAAAGAATTGAATTTCAGGATTGAATTGGTAGAAGTAAAATAAAGAAGCATATGAAAAAGGCATTGGAAAATTTCCAGTGCCTTTTTGGGATAAAAATCCATTCAGCCGCCTGCTCCGGCTGCCGGGATTTTACAGAAGTGCTAACAGGATGAAGTTCAAAATAAACAGTCCCGTACATACCCACAAGATTGGATGTACCTCTTTCGCCTTTCCTTTACAGATCTTTACGATACAGTAGAAAATGAAGCCTGCGGCGATGCCGTAGGAGATGCTGTAGCACAGTGCCATAAAAATGCCTGCGAAAAATGCTGGAATCGCTTCATCCAGATTATTCCATTCAATGTCCTTAAAAGATGAAACCATCATGATTCCCACTGATACCAGTGCAGGGGCGGTTGCGGCAAAAGGAACGGCACTGACAAAGGTGGCCAAAAATGCAGAGAGGGCAAAACAGATGGCCACGACCACTGAGGTAAGCCCAGTCCTTCCGCCAGCGCCGATTCCGGACGCGCTTTCTACGAAGGTAGTAGTATTAGAGGTTCCAAATAAAGCGCCGATGGAAGTGGCTGTGGCATCTGCGAACAATGCCTTGTCCAGCCTGGATTTAAAGCCTGTGGAGGTCTCCATGAGCTGCTCGTCTTCCTCGCTGAAAATGCCGCTGCGCCGTCCGGTTCCGATAAAGGTTCCCAGAGTATCGAAGGTATCTGAAATACTGAAGGAAAAAATGGTGATCAGTACAAGGGGCAGTTTTGCAGCGTCTGTGAAGAGGCTGGTAAGTCCTCCCTCCTTAAAAATAGCGAGGAAGGTAGTAGGAAGAGCCTGACACGCTTCTGTGAAGCTTACTGTATCCTGTGGGCTGGTAACGCCGGCGGGGATACCCACTAAAGTGGTGACGATAATGGAGATCAGGATCGCTCCTTTTACATTAAGCACCAATAAAATAACTGTCAGAGCCAGTCCAAAAATAAATACAATGAAGGATGGCTGGTTTAAGGTGGAAAGGGCCGGTACCCCTCCGTCAAAATTAATGATGCCTACGTTCAGCAGCCCTATGTAGGCTACAAAAATTCCGATTCCTCCGCCGATCGCGTTCTGCAGGCTGAGAGGAATGGATTTGATAATGTATTTACGTACCTTTGTTACTGTGATGATGATATTGAGAATACCGCAGATGAAAACCATAGAAAGTGCCTGCTGCCAGGTAAACTCAAGGGCAAAGCATACGGTGTACACAAAGAATGCGTTCAGTCCCATTCCGGGAGCCTGGGCATAGGGCACATTTGCCACCAGTCCCATCACCAGAGTACCAATGATGGATGCGATAATGGTCGCCAGGAATACAGCGCCCCATTCCATGCCGGACTGAGAAAGGATGCTGGGATTGACCACGATGATATAAGACATAGCAAAAAAGGTGGTTAATCCGGCCATGATTTCTGTAGTTACATTGGTACCGTTTTCTTTAAGCTTAAAAAAATTTTCCATAACTTCCTCCTTCTTTTTATTAGAAATATCTGTTTTCACACATACTTCCTGTGTCCGTAAGATATCCGATCCTTTGCGGGAGCAGGCATACATAGGAACGTTTTTCATCGAACACTTTCAATTCTAAATTTTTTCTAAATAATATCATAAAAATATGTAAAAAACCAGAGGGATTTCAAAATTAGATTAAGAAAAAGGAGTTGCACTTGCTTTTTTAGTATATATATTGTATTGTCTCCTTATGGCAGGCGGTTTTATAGTATTTTCGACAAACGAAAAATAAGGAGTGACTTTTGTGGCTAAAATATACTATGCAGAGGATGAAAAAGAAATACGGGATATTGTCGCTGCATTTCTGGCGAATGAGGGATATGAGATCCATACATTTGAAAGAGGCGATCTATTGATGGAGAAATTTCGGGAATCTCCCTGTGATCTGGTGATACTGGACATTATGATGCCAGGAAAGGATGGGATCACTGTGCTTACGGAACTGCGTTCCATTTCCAGAGTTCCTGTGATCATGCTGACGGCGAAGGACAGCGACAGCGATTACTACAGCGGCCTGGCTCTGGGAAGCGATGATTATATTGCCAAGCCTTTTAAGCCGCTGATCCTTTCCGCAAAGATCAAAGCCTTGCTCCGGCGCATTGAATATGAAAAAAATACGGAAGAAAAACAGAATGTGCAGGATCTGCAGTGCGGAAATGTAAGATACTTGCCAAAACAGCATATATTTACAGTCAGACAGAAGGAAGTATGCCTGACGCCTACGGAAATGAAATTTCTGGAATTTATGATGCAGCATTTTGAAGAAGCAGTCAGTAAAAATGAGATTTTAGATGCGGTGTGGAAGATAAATTTTGATATAGAAAGCCGGGTGGCAGATGAAACCAACCGAAGACTTCGCAAAAAACTTACGGCCGCAGGGGCGGATATTTATGTGCAGACTGTCTGGGGTTATGGATTTAAACTGACAAAGAAAGAGGCGGATCATGACCAGAAGAAGAAATAAGAAAACATCTTTGAATAAGCGGGTGTTGTACCGGATCGTTGCCCTTGCTATTTTTTCCGGCATTGTCATTGCTTCTTTATTTTACGCAGTGGAAATGATGCATATTAAAAGCAAGGCAGAGGACGTTTTAACTGAATTTATGGAGCAGCCGGAGATAAAGAAGCCGGATAACGCGCCGGAGGTTTATTATATTGGCACTGAAGCAGCGGGAGAGGAATATCTGCTGGATGCGGAAAAAGAATTATTGGAATATTATAGGACAAACAAAGAAAAGATTCCGCTAAAGCACATAGAGCATTTTCGCAGACAGCAAATTGATATATATTTTGCTGCGGTGAACGCAAATGAAATTTATGAAGATGAGAGCGGTGAAGCACTACTTTATACAGATGTGAGTTTTACCACAGGTACGGTAAGGACAGCCACCTATATCCTTATTGGAGTTGTAGCAGGGCTTTCTTTCCTGCTTTATGGTGCGAGCCGGTATACGATCCGGATTCTGGACGGTAAAGATAAAAGCATGAAAGATTTTTTTTCCAATGCTTCCCATGAGCTGAAAACCCCTCTTATGGGAATAAGAGGATATGTGGACGGCTGGAGGGACGGGATTGTTCCGCAGGAAAAGGCCTGCGCGGTTATCGACAAAGAAATTGACCGTATGACAGGGCTGATCAATGATATCCTGGAATTCAGCAAATTAGACGGAGGAATTGCAGAGCCTCACATGGAAGAAAACGATGTAAGAGAAATTTTGTATGACGCAGTGCAGGTGATCGAAGCCCAGGCAAGAAAGGATCATATAGAAATTTCTCTGGAACTGCCGGAACCAATGCTTTGCCTCTGTGATGAGGAGATGCTGTTTTCTGTTTTTTCCAACATTCTCACAAATAGTATCCGCTATGCCCGGAAGGAGATTTCCATCCAAGCGGAGTTTAAAAAGTCACCATCTCATATAAAAATCATCTTCTCTAATGACGGAAAGCCGATCTCAAAAGAAGACGCTGCCCATATGTTTGAACGGTTTTATAAAGGGGCAGGAGGACAAAGCGGTATTGGAATGGCTCTTTCTTTGGAGTATATAAAACTTCACGGAGGAGATATATCTGTTTTTACAGAAAAGGAAAGAACTATTTTCCAGGTATGCATCAAAAAAATATAAGATGAGTTGCCCGACAAATGGGCAGTTTAAAGT
>DWYZ01000212.1 GCA_019118425.1 Candidatus Blautia faecavium
CTGTCCCTGTTTTACCCCTTTGACAAGTTAGACCTGGTGAAAAAGGGGATCGAATCCATATGGAATGTATCTGGAGATCGGGCCATGATTGCCCTGACCATGACTTTCATGGACGAGCCGATGGCGAAGAACATGAGCTTCCAGCGGGAATATGCGGAACCCTACGACTGGATTGCCCAGCAGTTCAAGGACTGGGCTTTTACCCTGACCACCGCCATTTTGTACTACAATGACTATGATTCCATCGACGAGGACGCACGGGGGCTGTACCGCAAGGCCATGGCTGCGTTCGGCGGGATCGCCCCCAGCTACCACATTGAGCTGCTGGATAAGCCCACCATCTATTGGGATTTCCATTCGCTGCTGCTGGGTATTCAGATGATGTTCAGCTTCATGCTGGTGGACGGCGACCAGCCCCTGCGCCTGTGTAAGCACTGCCAGAAGGTGTTCCTGGGCAGCCGATCCAACGCTGCCTTTTGCAGCCCACGGTGCAAGAACCAGTACAATGTCTACAAGAGCCGTTCTAAAAAGGGCGGAGATGAGGAGGAATGATACGCTATGGAAATTCTGAAACTCAGGGAACACAGCGAACTGGCATCGGAGGCCGCAGAGTGGTTTCATTCCAAGTGGGATATTCCAGTTGAAGAATATGCGGGAAGCATACAGGA
This sequence comes from Candidatus Blautia faecavium, assembly GCA_019118425.1. Classification (GTDB taxonomy): domain Bacteria; phylum Bacillota; class Clostridia; order Lachnospirales; family Lachnospiraceae; genus Blautia_A; species Blautia_A faecavium. Next base: position 669 of record DWYZ01000212.1, read on the forward strand.
GTGCTTGACGGGCAAAAGCATTGTTCCGCAGTGGTATGTTGCAGTCGAGAATCAGCAGATTATTGGTGGTATTGGGGTCATCGAAAACGATTTTCATAACCGCAAGGATTTGACGCCAAATGTCTGCGCGGTATATGTTGAGGAAAACTACCGTTGTCAGGGAATTGCAGGAAAGCTGCTGGAATATGTTTGTGAGGATATGCGTTCATTTGGCCTGGAAACCTTATATCTCATTACAGACCACACAGGCTTCTATGAGCGCTACGGATGGAAGTTCCTGTGTATGGCGCAGGGCGATGGTGAGGTAGATTTGTCGAGGATGTATGTTTATGATTTGAAATAGAAACGGTTATCGTTAAAAATTAGACATTTGGAGAGACCCGATAAATCATTTTGCGTTCGATTGGAGCGGCATTTATTGGAATCCAGAATTTGAAAATAAAGTAAACACCAAAGGGAGCTGCATGGATAATAGAAATGGAGATTATATATAAAAACTTACAAGAGAATGAGATAAGCCGAGAGCTATTTAGACATTTTGTACGGCATCAAACTGTTGTTAAATGTAGGCGAAAAGAAAACGGAAAATGGATTATCAAAGATGATCCGTTTATTGACGATTGGAGCGAAGCGGATTATAAATTCCTGGTTTCCTGCCTGAGAAACACAGCAGCAACAGGTGGATTGGTATATGCTGCTTTCTGCGAAGGGGTGTTGAAAGGTTTCGTGTCAGTTGAACCGAAACTTTTTGGGGGAAATCACAGATACCTTGACCTCTCAAGTATCCATGTGTCAGAGGATATGCGAGGAAAAGGGGTTGGCACTGCACTGTTTCGAGCAGCGAAAGAATGGGCAAAGGCACATGGAGCAAAAAAGTTGTACATCTCAGCCCATTCAGCCGTTGAAAGCCAGGCATTCTATCACAAAATGGGCTGTGCAGAGGCGGCTGTCTACAATCAGTCTCATGTAGAAACCGAGCCGTATGACTGCCAGTTGGAATGTAAAGTATGTGAGGATGACAGTTGATGAAAATAAGCAAAATTGAGGATAATAAAAAGAGATACATGAGCCTGCTTTTTCTTGCGGACGAGCAGGAAGATATGATCGACCGGTATCTTGAAAAAGGTGCGATGTATGTTTTGGAGGAAAATGGCGTAAAAGCGGAATGTGTTGTTACTGACGAAGGCAGCAAAGTTCTTGAAATCAAGAATATTGCTGTTCTGCCGGAATGCCAGCGCATGGGCTACGGAAAACGGATGATTGAGTTTATTGAGCAGACATACCGTGATAATTTTCGTATTCTTCGTGTGGGGACGGGTGACAGTCAGCTGACGCTCCCTTTTTATAAGAAATGCGGTTTTATAGAAAGCCATCGTATCAAAAACTTTTTCACGGACAATTATGATCATCCTATCTTTGAATGCGGCGTTCAGCTTATTGATATGGTATATTTGGAAAAGAACTTACTATGGGAATCCAATACGATTCATCGAAAGAAGTAAATGGAATACCTGGCATTTTGTAAATGAATTACAAAATACAATCCAAACTTACCAAAACGATATGGAGGTGACGAGGAATGAGCGAGGAACAGGGGCTGACCCCGTATGAAACCAGAGAAATCCTCTTTTACAAGACCGAAAACGGAGAGGTGCGGGTGGAAATCCTGCTCTTTCAGGAAAATCTCTGGCTGACGCAGGCAAAAATGGCAGAGCTGTTCGAGGTGCAGAAAGCGGCCATTTCCAAGCATCTGAAAAACATTTTTGAATCCGGCGAACTGAGCGAGGATTCAGTTGTTTCCAAAATGGAAACAACTGCGGCGGACGGGAAACGGTATCAGACCA
>DWYZ01000213.1 GCA_019118425.1 Candidatus Blautia faecavium
GTTCCCTGATCCAGCATTTTTCCTTTATGGAGAAGGATCACACGGTCGCAATACTTGGAAATACTGCTGAGATCATGGCTGACAAAAAGGATGGTCTTTCCCTGGGCCTTAAACTCTTCAAACTTATGATAGCATTTCGCCTGGAAGAACACATCCCCCACGCTTAGCGCTTCGTCCACGATCAGAATCTCCGGATCAATGTTAATGGCCACCGCAAAGGCAAGCCGCACAAACATACCGCTGGAATACATTTTTACAGGCTGATGGATGTAATCTCCAATGTCCGCGAAGGCAAGAATATCATCCAGACGAGCGTCAATCTCCTCCTTGGAAAATCCGATCATGGTTCCGTTTAAGTACACATTTTCCAGGCCGGAGTATTCCATATTAAAACCGGCTCCCAGCTCCAAAAGAGCGGAAATCCTTCCGTCCACCTTCACTTCTCCCTGGGTGGGATTCAACACTCCGGTGATGATTTTTAGAATGGTGGATTTTCCGGAACCGTTGACCCCAATGATACCCACACATTCTCCTTCTTCTATATCAAAATTCACATCATTCAGCGCGTAATGCTCCCGGTACCGCTTTTTCCGGCTCAGTCCCAGGGATTCCTTCAGACGGTCGGAAGGCTTGTCGTACAGCTTATACATCTTTGATAAATGTTGAACTTGAATGACTTTCTTCTTTTCCACTAAAAAAACCTCTCTATAGTATCTATAATACATCTGCGAAATGGACGCGGAGACGCTTAAATACCCAGCTTCCCAGCAAAAAGCACAAAATAGTAAATACCCAGAAATAAAGCGTCCAGTAAGGGCGTTCCACAAACCACTGTTTCGCCACAAAAGCATCTCTGTAGCCGGATACAATATAATACATAGGATTCAGCTGCAGTATTCTATGGAGAATAGGATGGTCAATAAGCGCTGTCTCCGCCACCCACATAATAGGGGTCAGCCAGATTCCCACCTGAAGTCCTATGCTTATGATCTGGGTCAGATCCCTGAAAAATACCACAATGGCGCAGGTAGCATAGCACAGTCCCAGCACCAGTACAAAGGTACAAAAGCTGTAGTAAAGGATCTGAAGATAATACACATCCGGAAATCTTCCATAAAGCATATATAAAATAATAGTAAACGCAACAAAAAAGCAATGTACGAACAAGGCAGAAACAATCTTTACAATTGGAAGCACACTGATATTAAAGACTACTTTTTTCACGAGATAGTTATATTCGATCAGAGCGTTCGTCCCTCCGTTTAACGAATCCTGGAAGAAAAACCAGGGCACGATCCCCGCTACCAGATAAAGAACAAAGGGCACGTCCACTCCCTCCATGGAAGGCTTGACTCCCACGGAAAAGACAAACCAATATACCAGGATGGTGACAATAGGCTGGATCAGCGCCCACACAGCGCCCAGATAAGAGCCTGCGTACCTGGTCTTAAAATCATTTTTCGCCAGTTTTAAAACCAGCCGGCGGTTTTTCCACACATCCGCCGGCAGGGAAAAAATTGTTTTCAGCATGACCTTCTCCTAACATTTTATAGTAAACGTCATAAATCCTTAAGAAGCCCCCAGTTCTTGTCCTTCTCGGAAAAGATAAGCTCCATTCCCTCCTGGACAGGCCACTGCACGCCTATATCCGGGTCATTCCAGAGAATTCCCCCTTCATCGTTAGGATGATAAAAATCCGAACATTTATAAGTAAATTCTGCTTTTTCGGATAGTACGAGAAAACCGTGGGCAAAGCCCTTGGGGATAAAAAACTGCTTTTTATTTTCCGCGGACAGAACCACTCCGTACCACTGTCCGTAAGTAGCGGAGCCTGCTCTAAGATCTACCGCAACGTCAAACACTTCTCCGCTTACCACACGGACCAGCTTGTCCTGAGGATAATGGATCTGAAAATGAAGTCCCCTAAGCACCCCGTATCTGGAGCCAGACTGGTTGTCCTGGACGAATTCTACATCAATGCCCGCCTCTTTAAAATCATTGTAATTATAAGTCTCCATAAAATAGCCCCTGTCATCGCCGAATACTGTCGGCTCAATAACCTTAAGGCCTTCTATATTTGCACAATCCGTTACCTTGATTTTTCCCATAATAATCTCCTTTTTATTTTCTCCCGGAAGGATCTTTTCATCCGCCGTTACTGGTGTGATACGCAGCCTTTACAGCCCTTCTGAGATTTCCATAAGATATTTTCCGTAAGTTGTCTTTAAAAGAGGCTGGGCAAGCTTTACCAGCTGTTCTTTTGTAATAAATCCCTGCTTGTAAGCGATCTCTTCAATACAGGATACATACAGGCCCTGGCGTTTCTGAACTGCCGATACATACTCCGCCGCATCCAAAAGCGCGTCCGGATTTCCTGTATCCAGCCATGCAAAGCCTCTTCCCAGAGTTTCCACATGGAGCATCCCTCTTCTTAGATACTCGTTGTTTACACTGGTGATCTCAATCTCCCCCCGCTTGGAAGGTTTTACGTTTTTCGCGATCTCCACAACAGAATTATCATAAAAATACAGTCCGGGAACAGCATAATTAGACTTAGGATTCTGCGGCTTTTCCTCAATGGACAATGCCTTTCCGGTCTCATCAAACTCCACTACCCCGTACTCTCTGGGATCACGTACATAATATCCGAAAATGGTCGCTCCTTCTGTCCTGGCTGCTGCCTGGCGAAGAACTTTCGTGAAACTCTGCCCATAAAAAATATTATCTCCAAGAACAAGGGCCACATTATCTGTCCCGATAAATTCCTCTCCGATGATAAAAGCATCCGCCAATCCCCTGGGATATTCCTGTACTGCATAGGACATTTTAAGGCCCAGCTGCTCCCCGCTTCCGAAAAGCTCCTGAAATACCGGAAGGTCTCTGGGTGTGGAGATGATCAGGATCTCCCTGATCCCTGCCAGCATTAACGTGGAGAGAGGATAATAGATCATAGGCTTGTCATAAACCGGCATGATCTGCTTACTGATAGCTACGGTAAGAGGGTAAAGCCTGGTTCCCGACCCACCCGCAAGAATGATTCCTTTCATGGAAAACCTCCTATTTTCTCTTTTTCTTTGCCTTTTTATTCTTTTTTACAAGGGCAATGAGCAGTATCACAAGGATCACCACCATAACCCCCATAATTATAAACAGGAACTTTGCCAGGTCCGTGATCCCGTCCCTGGCTGGTTCCTGTGTGGTATCGCTATTTTCTGTCTGGCCTAAAAGAGGAGCCTGGTTGGCGTCCTCCGCTTCCTCTGCCTGGGGAGTGGGGGTAGGGCTTGCCGCAGCCTGCTCCACATTTCCTATGCCGACCCGGTAATCTCCCAGGTAGTAGCCCTCCCTATTTCTGCCGTCTATCTCTTCTTCCCGCACAGTGACAGACTCTGTTCCCGTTCCGCTTGGAATGATCACATTACCGGTCCTGTATTCTGTCTTTTGGAAATTCTGGAATCCGTAATCATACAAAAGGCGGCTGTCCATGCTTACCTGGTTCATATCCGCCCCCCGCATAACAACGGCAATATAAGTGACTCCATTCTGCCGCACTCCCGTGACCAGGGTATAGCCGGCATCGTTGGTCATACCGGACTTTCCGCCCAGACATCCCTCATAATAAAGAGCGGATTCCTCCGCAAAAAGAGGAATGTGGGTGTGAAGCTTCCGTGTTTCACTGTTCAGATTCGTAGGTTCTATATAATAGGTAGGAGTGCCGATGATCTTACGGAAGATATCGTTCTTTAAGCCTTCCCTGAAGATCAGGGCCATATCCCTGGCTGTTGTGTACTGGTTTTCATCAGGCAGTCCGCTGGCATTGACAAAGTTCGTATTGGTACAGCCAATCTCTGCCGCCCTCTCATTCATCATGGCGATGAAATTTTCTTCCGTACCTCCTACGTATTCTGCAATCTGGGCGGACACCTCGTTAGCAGAATAAATGATCATAGCATACAGGCAATCCTCCATGCTCATGGTCTCCCCGAGCTGCATGCCGATGTTTCCAGAATCAGGGGTGACGTCCCGAACGCCAGTCTCCGTAAAGGTCACCATATCATCCAGACTGCTGTTCTCTACTGCCACCAGCAAAGTCATCAGCTTAGTGATACTTGCCGGATAACGAAGCTCATCCGCCCCCTTATCATAAACTACTGTTCCTGTCTGGGCTTCCATAAGAATCCCCGTATCCGATGATATCTCGGGTCCTGCAGGCCATCCCTGTATATCATTTGTAGAAATGGGATAAACGGCATTTAGATCCACCGATGCCGCAGATACCGGCAGGGCAAATACAAGCGCTGATAAAGCAGCCGCGGCTTTATACAATATTTTTCTTATTTTTTTCATAGCTTGACCTCAAAATTCCTTAAATCCATCGACAGCATCTACGATCCGTTTTACATCCTCCATATCCAGGTTATAAAACATGGGCAGACGCAAAATCCGTTCGCTTTCTCTGGTAGTATACACATCCTCTCCGAAGAAACGGCCGAATTTCTTTCCCGCCGGTGCGGAATGAAGAGGAACATAATGGAACACACTCATGATACCCTTTTCTCTAAGATAAGCAATCAGCTTCGTACGTACAGTTATGTCTCTTACCTTAATGTAATACATATGGGCATTGTGTATACATTCCTTCGGTACAAAGGGCTGCTGGATCTTTCCTTCCTCTGCCAGATGTTTCAGATTCCGGTGATAATACTGATAAATATCCATACGCTTTTTATTGATCCGCTGGTACTCTTCCAGCTGGGCATACAGGTAAGCGGCATTCAGTTCGCTTGGCAGATAGGATGAGCCGTAATCCACCCAGCGGTACTTATCCACCTGTCCCCGGAAAAACTTGCTGCGGTCCGTTCCCTTTTCCCTCAGGATCTCCGCCTGCTCCTGGTACCTGACATCCTGGAATAAAAGCGCGCCGCCCTCACCCATAGTATAATTCTTCGTCTCATGGAAACTGTAGCATCCAAAATCTCCTATAGTACCAAGAGCCTTCCCTTTATAAAAAGCATCCACGCCCTGGGCAGCGTCCTCTACTACCTTAAGACCATATTTTTTCGCTATGCCCATAATGGTGTCCATTTCACAAGCCACTCCTGCATAGTGGACCGGAACGATTACCCTGGTCCGGGAAGTGACTGCTCCTTCGATCTGTTTCTCATCTATGTTCATGGTATCCGGACGGATATCCACAAACACAATCCTGGCTCCCCGAAGGACAAAGGCGTCCGCCGTAGAGACAAAGGTATAGGAAGGCATGATGACCTCATCTCCCGGCTTCAAGTCACACAGATAAGCCGCCATTTCCAGCGCATGGGTACATGAGGTAGTCAAAAACACATGGTTTACCTGAAATTTTTCCTGTATCCACTGGGAGCACATTTTCGTATAGGCCCCGTCTCCGCAGAGCATCCCTCTGTTTACCGCATCCTTTATATAATCCAGTTCTTTTCCCACAAAGGCGGGACGGTTAAAATCAATCATCTGTTTCCTCTATTTTCTCTATATTTGCCTTCTCTCGAATCACATACTGAGGCGTCCTGTTAATATTTAAAATCACCTTTCCTATGTACTCTCCTATAATGCCCAGCATCAGAAAACTAAATCCGAAAAACACCAAAAGGGCACACATAAGAGAGGACCATCCCACAGCGATACAGGGATTTAAAAGCTTACGGATCAGCACGACAATGGCGGCAATAAATCCCGCCGCTGAAAACAGGGTGCCCAAAAGAGTAGCCGCCCGCAGAGGGATCACTGTAAAATTCAGACAGGACATAAAAAGCTTCAAGCCCTTACGGAAGGTATAATTAGAGCTTCCTGCCTCCCTGGCGTAATGTTCGATCTCAATATTTGCAATGTTATGGGTAGTCCTGAAAAACAACACCTGGAGAAACACATTATAGCCGTCATACTTCACCACTTCATCCCTTACATACCGGCGGCAGCACCAGAAGCTGCTCATCTGGATATGCTTGGGCCGGTCTAACAGCCGCCATAAAAGGAAACGGCTGACAGCCCCGGTTATATTCTTAACTGCTGAGAATTTTCGCTCTTTAAAAACGCCGAACACAATATCATATCCCTCCTGGATCTTCTCCAGGAACTGAGGAATCTGAGAAGGATGGTTCTGCATATCATCGTCCATTCCCACAATCAGGTCTCCGCTGGTGTAGGAAAGACCCGCCATGATGGCATTGTGCTGTCCGAAATTTTTCGCGAAATTAATGCCTTTTACATTAGGATACTTTTCTGTCAGGCCCTTAATGGTCTGCCAGGTGGCATCCTTTGAATAATCGTTGACTAAAATAAACTCACAGTCGTAGTCCGAAAGCCGGCGGAATTCCTCCATAGCCAGCTCCACGACCTTTCCGATGGTTTCCTGTGAATTATAACATGGTATGACAATAGATACCAGCATTCTTGCCTCCTCTTGACACATTCCCTATGTCAATAATGGTAGATTTGAAAGTTTTCTTCCTAACTTTCCTTCTTCTGACGTGCCGTCCGGGCAGATTTGAAATTTATTTTTTACGGTCTGCCGTTATCTTGAAAAAACTACAATACCTAAAAGGATCAAGGCAAGGCCTAAAAGCTTTCTCTTCCCAAAACGTTCCTTCAGGAAAATATAGCCCAGTACGGACACAAAAATGTAACCTGTGGATTCCAGTATAGGAGACATGGAAAGGGGGACTCTGCGAAGAGCCAGCATAGTCAGGATCACCGAGCAGAAAAACATAGCATAAGCAGTCACCACCACAGGATTCAAATATTCTCTTATACGGTTTTTATAGGTTTTATCCGCTGCTTTTTTCAGCAGTATCTGGGATACGGAAGAAATGAACACAGATACCAAAAGCACGCAGATGGAATTTCCCAAACTATTCATCGCTGCTCACCACCAGATAAATCCCTGCGAAAATAATGGCTGCTCCTAAAACCATATTCCAGGAGATCTCTTCCTTAAAAATAAGGCTTCCCCAGATGATTCCCCAGACCAGCGTCACAGGCTTATTGGAATAAGCCACGGTCAGAGGCATCCGCCGAAGGATCTGCTGCCAAATAACCGCATATACAAACATGATCACAAAAACCAGTCCGAACCAGAACAGGAACGGAAGGGAAAAAATATCCTCCATATAGCCTGATGCCATCTTAGAACACACACCGCTTAAGGAACTTAACAATAGGCTTCCATGAAGGGCCAGAAATACACTTTTTTTTGTAGAAGTAGAAGTTCTCATGTTATTTTCTCACAATCATAAATTAAATTCAATGCTTATTTTCGACAAAACCTCTTCCAGACGTTTTTTACATCCCAAAAGGGTATCCCCTGCCAGGATTACCTGGCCGATCCGGTCTCTTCCATTCTGATAGCGGCGCACTTCCTCTCCCGGCCGGATGTTAAAGGAAAGATCGATCAGATCCGGAGAAGGAAGATTCTCATTTCGGATTTCTTTTACTTTTCCGCTTTTCTGGGAAGAAAGCGTCTTTGCCAATACGGCTCCCCACTTTCCTTTTTCTTCAAACATATGGGCCACCGGCATTCCAAGAGCCAGCCGGGCGATGGCCTCATAATAATTTATATCGTACATAAGCCCCACGATCTCGGGAAGGCAGGTTGCTCCGGCACGGCCGGTGATCTCGATCACATAGATCTTTCCATCCTTTTCTATAAGGTCGCAGTTCACCGGACAATCATCCAGTCCCACAGCCTTGATGGCCAGCATTACCTGCCGTTTCACCTCATCTCCCAGGGTTTCCTGTTTCTCATAGGGAACAGAATGTCCTACAGGAGTAGGCACCGTACTTTCAAAGGCAAGGGTATTATTTGGAAGGCAATATAAAAGCTCTCCCTGATACATCATTGCCTCACAGCCCATAAGCTTTCCCTGAATAAATTCTTCTACCAGACAGTAATCTTTTCTTGTGGCAGCCATGGTATCCTCATAATGAAGAAGGGCCTCTTCTTTCGTATCGCACCGAAAGATCCCCCGGCTGCCCATAAGGTCTACTGCCTTTACGATCACCGGAAAGGGAAGCTTCTCAAGGGCTTCCTCTAATTCTCTCCGGCTTCTTATTAATATGTGGCGGGCGCAGCGCACGCCCCCTTCCTGGAAGGCTTCTTTCATTTTATATTTATCGGAGCTTTTTTCTCCGGCGCTTTTCGATAGTCCGGGAAGGCCAAGGGTCTCACAGGCATAGCCAAGGGAGCGTACGCCTGCGTCCACACAGCAGGTGGCGATCCCATTCACCCCAAACTCTCTGGCAGCCTTAAGCACCTCACTGGGCTTTGAAATATCCGCGTAAGCGCATTCATCCGCCAGGGAAAATCCAGGCCAGTCTCCCTTCGTGCTGGCGGCCACTGTCTTTACCCCAAGGTCTTTGGCCGCCTTATAAAGGGGAATCTGAGAATAACTCGCCCCCAGTATCATTAATTTTTTCATGACTCTAAGGCTCCCTTCATATGCAGCAGATCAAAAAAAAGAGGGGTTCCACCTGTATGCCAGAAAAGAATATTCTCTTTGCATATTTCCTTTTCTTTCAGATAGGAAAGCATTCCGTGAAATCCCTTGCCGGTATAGGTCATATCCAGAGGCAGGCCTTCCTCTTCATATACTCTTTTGATCACATCCATGACTTTTTCAGAATAGGCTCCGTAGCCGCCTTCCATGTATGCGTCTGTAAAATAAATCTGGTCTTCCCATCCTTTTGGAAGGGAGAGGTTCCATTTTTTTCCATAGACTTTTATATTATTTTCTATGACCTCTCTGCCTCTGGCGGCGTTTCTGGAAACGGAGATCCCTACGATCTTTCTTTTATCTTTCTTTAACAGGCTTCCCATGAGAAGGCCGGACTGGGTGGCATTGGTGCTGGAGGCGAGGAAAATATACGAAAAGGCTTTTCCCGTTTTTTCTTCCCAGGCGCACAGTTCCTGGTAGGCCTGCACGTAGGCCTCCATAGGAATACATTCATTGCCCTCTCCCAGATGGTTTCCATAAATATAATAAGGGGAATATCCCTGCTCCTTAAGCTCGTCCATTGCCGTTAAAACAGCGGAGGCAATTTCGTTTTTTCTGCATTTTATTTCTTTTACGCCCATCTGCTTGATGAGACGGCTGTTGCAGGACTCTCCTTCCTCTTTTATATCCTCTGTATTATGCACCATATAGCAGGGAATGGAGAGTTCTCTGCACACTGCGGAAAGGATCCTGCAGAGATTAGAATGGTAATTGCCGTAAATGATCATGGCGTCACAGTGCTTTCTCCGCATATCCTCCACAAACTTCTCTCCGAACCTCACCTTGTTTCCCCCAAAGGAAAAAGACAGCAGATCGTCCCGCTTTACAAAAAACTGATTCTCTCCGTCAGAAAGCCGCAGCTTATGTACCGGGGTTTCAAAAATCTGGATCGGATTCTCCTTTGGTCCCCGGTGGAGAAGCCCTTCCATTTCCTCCATGGTTTCTGTCTGAAGGATATAAAAGCCCGGGCGTCCGCCGCTGTCCAGGATCTCCCCGCTGGGAAAGGTTTCCGGCACTGTTATTTTTTTCAGGCATTGGGGATGGCTTTTCTTTAACTCCTCCATGCGTTCCATATCTTTTTTGCACATAAGGAAGCGGATTGCCGCTATGTGCTCTTTTTTTTCTGAAATCTCCGGTTCTCTGCCGCAGGCAATGTCAATAACCATTTTTACATAATCCCTGCCGGTAGATAAAGGCACAAGGTCTGAACCGATACAGTCTCCTCCCATGCGGGAGCCGATCTCTATGATATGTATGTTTTCCTCCCGGTCAATGCGAAGCTCGCTGTGTCCCGCCCCGTACTCCACCCCCAGGGCGTCCAGGGCGGCACAGACTGTCCGTTCCACTTTTTCTTTCAGCTCTTTAGATAGAGGAGCCGGTTCCAGATGGCCTGTCTCAATATAATGGGGCGCGCCTGTGGTAAACTTTTTTGTAATTGCCAAACAGGTATGTCTGCCTTTATAGCTTATGGACTCCACACTGTACTCCGCCCCAGAAAGACAGGCTTCCACAATGGCTTTCTTTTCAAAAGACTGTTCTATTGCCCGTTCTATGGCGGGAATCAAGTCTTTTTCCTCCTTTACCAGGGTAATGGCCCGGCTTCCGGAACGGTCGGTGGGCTTTACGATAACGGGATAAGACGGAATGGAAATGTCTTTCCTTCCATCCCCGTTTTGGGCAGAAATTTTTTTCTTATCTTCCTCTCCCACCACCTGAAAAAAAGGAACGGGAATCCCCGCCTCCTTCATTGCTTTTCGCATGAGATATTTATTGGTGGTCTTTTCTATACACTCCTGGCTGTTGCCGGGAAGGCCAAGCTTCCTGGCCAGATACTGCACCGTGATATTGGCAAGATCCGAACCGATGGTAGCCACGCCCTCCGGCCAGATTTCTCTGCATATTTCCAGTATCTTTTCTTTTTCTGTGATACTGATCTCGTAAAATTTATCTGCGTCCGCCGCCCCTGACGCTCCCTCTCTCCAGGCAAAAACATGGGTCTCATATCCCATTTCCTTTGCCTTTTGAATGAGCGGCCTTTGGAAATCATTGGCGCCGATGATGACAATTTTTCTCATAATATTCCTCTGACAAGGAAATGTTGCAAAACCCTGTATTTTGCAACATTTCCGTCTCCGCGTTTCTTTTCGCACCATATCCCTACGTTTCACCGGTCTGCTTTTACAACTGCACTCTCAAAAAGCATTCTCAGAGAAACAATAAGGCATTTAAAGTGGCTCCTAGTGTACTGACACGTTCATATTCTCACTAACTGTGCTGTCAATTTGGATATGGATATGCCAGTACACTGGTACGCTTGGAGCATTTTATTTGGTATGATACATTTCTTCGTAGTATTTCTGGTAATCTCCGCTGGTGACATTTTTCATCCATTCTTCATGCTCGAAGAACCACTGGATCGTCAGGCGGATGCCGTCCTCAAAACAGGTCTCCGGAGACCAGCCCACCTCGGATTTGATCTTATCCGGTGCAATGGCATAACGCCGGTCATGGCCTTTTCTGTCCTCCACATAAGTGATCAGATCTTCACTTACCAAAGCCCGGCGTGGATCGCTCTTCGGCAGCATTTCTTTCAATGTGTCCAGAATGATATGGATGATCTGGATATTCTGCTTTTCGTTATGGCCTCCAATGTTATAGGTCTCGAAAAGTCTTCCTTTTTCCTGGACCATATCAATTCCCTTGGCGTGATCCATTACATACAGCCAGTCACGGACATTTTTTCCATCGCCGTATACAGGCAGATTCTTTCCTTGGAGAGCATTGTTAATGATCAGGGGGATCAGTTTTTCCGGGAACTGGTAAGGGCCGTAGTTATTGCTGCAGTTGGTGATGTTCGCCGGGAATTTATAGGTATCCATATAGGATTTTACCAGCATGTCTGAGGAAGCCTTGCTGGCGGAATAAGGGCTGTGGGGATCATAGGGAGTAGTCTCATAGAAGTAAGAGCCATCATCCTCCAATGACCCGTAGACCTCGTCTGTGGATACATGCAGGAATTTTTTATCCGGCTTAAAGGTACCGTCCGGAAGTTCCCAGGCAGCTTTCGCCGCGTTCAGCATGTTCAGGGTACCCAGCACATTGGTCTTTACGAAAACGTCCGGGTTCTTAATGCTTCGGTCCACATGGCTTTCCGCTGCGAAGTGAACTACACGGTCAATGTCGTTTTCCTCGAAAATTTTCATCATGGCGTCTCCGTTGCAAATGTCCGCCTTAATGAAGGTATAGTTTTCTCTGTTTTCAATGTCTTTTAAGTTTTCCAGGTTTCCTGCGTAGGTGAGCTTGTCTACGTTGATGATACGGATGGCGTCTCCGTATTTCTGGAACATGTAGTGGATATAGTTGGAGCCGATAAAGCCGGCTCCGCCGGTTACCAGGTATGTGCGCATGGTTTGTTCTCCTTTTTTTATCGCTTGAATTCAAGTTATTATAACACTAATGTTGGGGGTGGGCAAGAGGGGGAATGGGTGAATACGGACGCCGTAAGGAAGGGGAAGCTGTGCGCCGGGCGGTGTACAGCTTCTTCTTCCTCGCGGCTGAGTATTCCTGTAGTGGACGGTGGGCGCGGTGGTTTAGCGGCGGTTGGTGCAGATTCCTTGGGAGTTGAATTTGTAGGTTTGGCCTTGGGAGTTTGTTACTTTGCAGTTTTTGAGCATTACGCCTGCTTTGCTGGTGAAGTAATACCATTTTCCGTTTAGTTTCATCCAGCCTTTTCGTGCTTTTCCGTTTATCTGGAAGAAGTAGGTTTGGGTTTTTCCGTTGGTTTTGAGGGTTTTGAGGGTTTTGAAGCCTTTGTTGTAGCGGACTCCGTTTTGGTCTACATAGTAGATGTCTCCGTTTTTCATGGTTATTTTTTTGTTTTTATAGAGGTATGCTTTGGAGGGATGGAAGTAGTAGTATTTTCCGTTTACTTTTTTCATTCCCCGAAGGGCGTACCCCTGGGAGCCTACGTAATATTGTTTTCCTTTAAAGGTGCACCAGCCTTTCAGACGTTTTCCGTCCGCTCCCAGAAGGTATACGTCTCCTGAGGCAGATACCATGGCAGTGTCCTTATACATGAATCCGTATGTGATATCAAAATAGTACCAGGTGCCGTTGTCATTCATCCAGTTGCAGTGGGCAATGCCATCGTCTTTGAAGAAGTATTGTTTCCCTTGGAATTCCTGCCATCCATACTGGCGTTTGCCGTCCGGGCCTACGAAATAGATGCCTGGTTTCAAAAAGAGAAGTTTATTTTTAATCTTTTCGTCATTTTCGTAGTAGTAATAATCTCCGTTTTCTTTATACCAACCGTTTTTCCCTGAAGTATCCTGTCCGTCATCCACCGGCTCGTCCGGAAGCTGGTCGCAGTACCTTACGATCGCCCGGGCGTCTGCTGCTGCAAGACGGCGGAGTTTTGCGTCAGAGCTTAAAAAGTTTTTTACATCGGAGGCATTGCTGATAAAGGCATGTTCGATGATCACCCCGGGAAGATCCATTTCTACGCTGGAGGCGACAATTCCATAATAATCTCTCAGAGCTCCGTTAGGATATCTGCTGTTATTTTCCGTCATGCGGTATTCCATCCCGCCAGTCTCTGGAAAGCGCTGATAGATTCCTAATTTCCCCAGTTCCTCCATTACATAGCTTCCGAAAAGTTTTTCCTTCTGGGACAGGTACGGACGGTAGGTTCCCTTGGAAATCATCACCGAGGCGCCCTTGGCGGAAGGATTGGCCACGGAATTAATATGCTGGCTTACCAAAAGGTCCGCGCCATAATCTTTCGCCCTCTGCACTCTTGCCCGAAGGCCCAGCCGTTCCTGATAAGAACGTGTGAGATGTACCTCTATGTCTCCATGCTTAGCCAGCTCCTGCATGGTATAGTTGGATATTTTCCAGTTTATCTCTTCTTCTTTGTACAATACTCCGTTATGCCGCGCCCAGGCTCCTGTCTCGCCGCCTCCATGCCCCGGGTCCAGTACTACCACATGTTTTTTTACTGCGGGTGCTTTTTGCGCAGCAAAGGCGGCAAAGCCGCCGAAAATACCGGCCAAGCCTGCTGCCGCCGCAAGAAGTATAATCCACTTTTTCTTTTTCACCTTTTTCTCCCTCTGCCTTTATTACTTTTTATACTGTTTTATGCAAACTCCATTTTTGTTAAAGACGGATACTATGCCGGAACCGCTGGTGAGGGTAATGCTTTTTGCCATTATTGCCGATCCCTGGGTATTTCCCTTATAGAAATAATATTTCTTTCCGTTGATAGTATGCCAGCCTTTATAAGCTCTTGCATTTGTTCCGAAATAATAGGTATTCTTTTTCCCGTTTTCCGTAATGGTCTTGAATCCAAAGTCACAGCACCAGCCGTTGCTTCCTGCATAATAAATATTTCCATCCTGAGCTATGATCTTTTTGCTTTTATACATATAGGCAAGCGTTTCGTCAAAGAAATAATATTTGGCGCCAATCTTTTGGGAACCTTTTACCGCATAGCCGTTAGAAGCCATATAATATCGTTTTCCTTCCCAGCTTACCCAGGTATTGGTCACTCTGGCTCCGTCTTCGTCCACATAGCAGATATTATTCTTGCTGGAGGTAAGAAGGGTATTTTTAAAAAGCGCGCCTGCATTACTGCTGAAATAGTAATACTTCCCGTCAATCCTCTGCCAGCCTTTTACTTTTTCATCGTTTTTATAATAGTAAGTGTAGCCGTTTTCTGTCACCCATCCGTTTTTTCCGGTACTGACACCGCTGTCGTCCCAATCCAGATCAGGCGTGGTGGAAGGTTCATAGGTAGAAACCGCATTCCAGCGGGGAGTGATGATCTTCGTATAATCCACATAGCCGAAATCAATGTCCACATTGTTTCCACTTGGAATACCTGCGATCAGGCCTGCAGTGGAATTTAAGGTTCCGCCTCCGTCACCGTCTGTGGCCTGCCAGATCGTATAATTATAGGAAGAACTGGAAGGGGCCTGGATCGTGTCGCCGTATCTTGCAATCCATACATCTATTCCATTTAAATAACTCCAGTCCACTTCGTTGTCATACCAGTTTGTGTTGCAATAGACCATGGGATAATAGCCGGCTTTCTTAATCTCGTTGCAGAATACCACCGCCAGTTTGGCTACCTGCTTTGTGGAAAGCTGACCCATCTGGGAATATTCCAGATCAAAAACCACCGGATAAGAAACCTTATAACCGTCCATTTTTTCAATGGCAAGTTTCGCCTCTCTCAAGGCCATAGCCGGCGTGGTGGCCGTGCTGTATATGTAAGTGCCTACTGGAACTCCTGCCTGCTCTGCCTGCTGCATGTTATAATCGTAGGTTTTATCTAGATAATTAGAACCGTAGGCAATCCGCACGAAAGCAAAATCTACATTAGAATTTTTTACACTCTGCCAATTTATAGTCCCCTGCCATTCAGATACATCGATTCCTCTGGTAATGGCTCCCGGGATTTCTACGCCGCTTCCATTGTAACAAACGCCGTTGATCTTCTGCCAGGCCCTGGAGTTCGCTCTCGCTGTCCCAAAGAGGAGCTGTCCTTCTCTTTTCGCAGCCAGTTCATCCTGATCCAGAGTATCCCATCTCTGATAAGTCTGGGCCGATGCAGTGCAGATGCCGGCAAAAAGAAGCCCCAGACATAACGCGGCGATCCCAATGGTTTTTCGGATCCACTTTTTCATATTCATATCTCATCCCTCTTGTTTCGTTTTTGTCAAAATTTGGTTTCAAAGTTTTTTAAGATATTACGTTTTTGTTACGGTTTTTATTATACCTGGGTTAAGGGGGTTTTGCAATACGGAGTTACTAAAATATGTAACATGAAGGGGGCCCGGGGTTTGGTGTTGTCTGAATAAAAAATTTTGTGGCAATATAAAAACTATCACGGGGATATTTCTGA
Organism: Candidatus Blautia faecavium; assembly: GCA_019118425.1. Lineage (GTDB taxonomy): Bacteria > Bacillota > Clostridia > Lachnospirales > Lachnospiraceae > Blautia_A > Blautia_A faecavium. Next base: position 15,427 of record DWYZ01000213.1, read on the forward strand.
AGCGCACTGCCTAGGAATCGCTCAGAATCCCCATCATTGTAGATATAGGCAGTATCATAGTAGTTGATACCGTGGCTCATAGCGTAGTCGATGACCTCCTGGGACTTTACCCAGTCAATTTTCGCGTTTGACCCAAATGTTCTCTCCGCCTCCGGCAGCCTCATGTTGCCCATGCCGAGACGTGAAAAGTGCCAACATCTATTTTCTAAATAAAGGATAAGCACATATTTCCCCCTTATCCCCGCCAGACAAGAACTACTGGAGGAAATCCAGGCGAACCAGAAACAAAACACCATATTCCAAGGCTGGGCTACGCCTTTCCCGGCGAGCGCAGCGCCTGCTATGGGGCGGATCTTCTTCAGAACTATTTCTTCATTCCCCTTGACATTTTCAAAGAAAGCCTGCACAATAAAGGTATTCAGAACAGACTGGACGGATGGCTGACCTTTTTGTCCAGCGATGACCCGGAGGATATCTGCGCCTTATTAGACTGTTATCCTGACTTCCGGGATTTATACGAACACATTTACCAGATCTGCAGGAATATGGAGAATATTATGGGAATATTTTCAGAAGAATTATTACAGATGGACAGGAATACCGTCCAGTATATGATTGATGAAATGCAGGAAACCATCGATCGGCAGAAAGAGGCTTTAGCCGAAAAAGACAATGCTTTAGCGGATGCCTTAGCCGAAAGAGACAAAGCCTTAACTGAGAAAAATAAGGCTTTAGCCGAAAAAGACAAATACTTAGCGGAAAGAGATAAGGCATTAGCAGAAAAAGAAAGAGAACTGTCTGAAATGAAAGCGCGGATGCAGGAATTAGCGGCTCGATCAAAATAGCTATTTCCACGCAACATTTTATATGCACAGAGAAGGAGGGAGTGGCTAACTCCCTCCTTCTCGATTATTTTTTAAATCGCCGGGTCTGTGGGGTCGAAGTTCATGCTGCCGTAGAGCGGCACGAGAGCTCTTCGTCCCAGAGGACCTTTGAACACTTCATCGGCCTTATAAGTGCCGTCGAAGATTTTAATGGTTGCGCCGTTACAGTTGTCATATACCCATTTCGCGTCTGCCACGCAGCAGCGGATACAGCCGTGGGATGCCGGATTGCCCAGCTTGTTGTATTCGGCTGCCGGAAGGCTGTAGCTGTTCGCGTAGCTTCCGGATACGGAATGAACGAAGATTCCGCCCTGTCCGGCGCCTTCTACATGAGTTCCATACTGTCCCCAGGAGGGGCCCATCAGCGGCTGCCATCTTAAGCTTCTGCTGAGAGTATAAGTTCCGGTAGGCGTAGGCGTTCCCGCCAGACCTACGGATACGCGGATGGATTTCACCGGAGTGGTCCTTCCCTGATCAAAGATAGTCATAACACCGTTCACACGGTCAACCTCTACATAGTACGGTCCTTTGATAATGGAAGTCAGGTCGTTTCTGCGGTATCCATTGCTGTCGAAATAATATCTGAGACCATCTATAACTCTAGAAGTATTGGTCAGGAATCCTTTTCCATTCGGATTCAGGTATTTCACCTGATTCTTGGCATTGCTTATCACTACCCAGCCGGTACAGAACTTACCGCTGCTGTCTACATAGCCGTAGGTATCTCCCCGCTTAACAAATTCATTTGTAAGCATGGTGAAGTCATCCTGGAAATAATAATAATTTCCATTGTCCTTTACCCATCTGTTCTGGGCTAAGATTCCTTTTGGGCCTGCATAGTACCATTTGCTCCTGTAGGAGATCATGGTATTTTTAAACATCTGGCCGTTTCGTGTGCTGGCGTTGGAAACTTTGAAGAAGTAAGTCTTTCCATTTATTTCGGTCAGTCCGCTTGCAAGCTGTCCATTTTCTTTAAAATAGTAGGTTCCGTCCAGCCATCTGCTTGTATAATGATCGCCGCTGCTTGGGAAATAGAACCAGCCGTACATTTTTCCCGCGGTATTGGTAACCTTCTGCCATCCTTTTTTCTCTACCACTCTTCCGGCTGTATTTCCGAAATAATAAAAACGATTTCCCGCACCCGGGCAGCGATGCCAGCAATTCTGCCATTTTACACGGCGTCCATCGCTGCTGAAGTAATATCTCGCGCTGCCGAATTTCGCCATGGTATTGGTAAGAACACGGCCGTTTTCGTCAGATGCGTAATAATATCCGTTTGCTGCTTTGAGCATTTTATTTTTCTGGATGTATCCGGCTGCTCCAAGGAGATACTTGCTGTCTCCCATGATCTCTGTATCCAGCCTGGTAGCAACGATCCCTCTCTCATAAAGGCGTCCGTCTGATTTGAAATAGCGCCACTGCTCGCCCTTGCTGGTCTCTCTGTAATGCCACTGGCTGCGGAGCATAGCTCCTGCAATGCCGTTTTCCCCCGGTGTTTCCTGGAAATAATAGGTGCCTGGCTTAGTTCCGTCCTCGATCACCACATCTCCCAGTCTTGGAACACCGTTCTCATCCATACAATAATAGTAACCGTTAATGTTATAATATCCGGTATAAGTGCCTGCCGCTTCACGGATCTCTTTCAGCTCCGCCATTGTCAGGAATTTTCCTGTGGAGTCATAATAGCGGAAGGCAGTACCTGTCCATAACCAGTATTTCAGCTTTAACTGTCCCATATCCGTAGTCAGAGGAGAGCAGTTGGTAACATCCACCGCCCCGTCTCCCATCAAAGGAGAGGCATGGACAGCATCCATAAAGAAGAACTCTTCTTCCGCAGCAAGATCGTAGCCCGGGGTTCCCGGCGAGATCATCTGCTGACCGGTAAGCATATATCCTTCCCCGTCAAACATATAATAGCCGGCATATCCGGTATGCGCATCTGTATCTGTACTTGGGGCGGATTTATCTTCTACTGTTTTAATATAAACAATACCATCCGCACTGGTATAGTATGTACCGTCCGCCTTGCGCAGCTTGTAGCGGTTGTTTACAGGATCCGCCTGTTCCCAGTCTTCTTTATCTACTTCTGTGGCGGTCACAACGGAAATGCCGTAAGCCGTATCACCGCTGGTAAAAATATCCGGTTCCTCCGGGTCTACAGTCGGGGTGGGCGATACATCCGGGGTGGGAGTGGGCGTAGGTTCCGCCGGCTCAAACACCTCTACATCTTGGTCCGGCTCTTCTGACGGGGTCTCTGTTATAACAGGTTCCGGCGTCACAGACGGAGCTGCCGGCGTCGGTGTCGGTTCCGGTTCAGATATTCCATCCGGTACAGATACAGAATCCTCTCCGGTAGTATCTGAAACCTCTCCTCCCGTAAATTCCTCTGTTGCTTCTGAAGTTTCTATTACAGCGGCCGTGTCCTCTGTGCCATCGCTAAAGGCTGCCGCTCCCGCCTGGGCTGTCATTGACACGCACAATACTGTACTCAGCAAAACTGCCACTACTTTCTTTTTCAAAGCATGTTCCTCCTTCACTCATTCCCTAAAACTACTTTTTTCATTCTTTCCTCTATCTGACGCACTTTCGGCTGCGTCAATAATGGTAAATTTAGAAGTTTACTTCCAAACTTTCCTATTCACCCAAGCCACTTTCAATGGCATTTATAAGATTTTTTAAAGCTTCCTCTTCATCTGGGCCTTCACAGATAAGCTCAATCTCATCTCCGCTTTTCACACATGCGCCGAGAACACTTAAAACGCTTTTGGCATTTGATGTTCCTCCATTGAAAGAAAAAGTTATCAGAGATTTATATTTCATTGCTTCCTGGCACAGGATTCCTGCCGGACGCAGATGAAGGCCTGTTGGGTTCTTTATGGTAACTTTCTGTCTGATCATTTGGTATCTCCCTTATTCCTCGCTGTTCTCCACCTCAGAAACATCAGATATCTCCGAGATATTAATTTCCGCCACCACATCGTCTACCAGTTCATACCCCTCCGGAAGAGTAATATCCACAGGAACCTCATAGCTTCCTTCTTCTCTTCCTTCCAGGTCAATAGAAGCTTTGATCGACTCTTCATCCGGATCATCCAGACTTTCATCGTCTTTCTTCAGCCGGATGTCTATGGCTGCCGTATCAAATGTAACCTGCAGATTTTCAGATAGATTTTTCACTTCAATATCACTGGTCAAAATCTCGTATTCTATACTTCCCTCCGGAAGAATATTTACTCTCACGAATACATCGGTGCTGGAATCACTTGTAAGCTTTATACCTTCCGGCAGATATTCGGAAATATCCACCTTTATTTCCATATTATCGCTCTTTCCAGAAATGTCAATAGCGTCTTCCGTAATCCATATTGAATTCCCTGCCTGCGAAAGCTCTTCCAATGCATCTTCGCTTCCCGCCACGCTTATCTCACTGGGAATTTCTTCCACGCTTCCTACCTTATAGCCCTGAGCAGGCGTTCCGCTGTACTCGGCATTGATAGTAACAGTCTGAACCCGCCATAGTCTGGCTGTAACCGCCACCTGTCTTTCGAAGGTAAGATAACTCATCTGGGTAGTGGTAAGAGGTTCCCCGTTTTTATCAATGATACTCAAGTCGATATCTTCTGTCACATCCTCTGTAGCTCCGTCCACATCGATGACCGCGTTGACCTGATTAATCTTATTTATAAGTGAAAACGGTCCTGTAATCCGTATTTTTTCCGGATTCGCTGTGACAGTTCCGATCTCATATCCCCTTCCTGGTTTTCCCTCTGTCGTGGCATTAATGACAAATTCCTGGGTTGCTTTTTTCTGAAGGTTCACACTTAGGTTTTTCGGTGTTACCTCTATATTTTCGGGTGATATTCCCGTACAGGTGACGGTAATGGGAACCATAACCAGGGAGGTAGTCGTATTTTGCTCTATGGCAGCCTCCAGATTGATCGCCTGCTGAAGATCCGCCACTGCGTTAATATCGGATTCTGTAATCCCGCTTACCGTCTTTCTTGTGCCGGTAATATAAACACGAATGGGAGCCTGATCCTCATCCATAGAGCTTACCAGTCCCATGCTGTCAATGTAAGCCTGGTTCATCAGCTCCACGTCATGGATCACAAAGGATCTTCTTGTAGTGGGATTGTCAATATTTACCACGATCAGCCATACAAGAATCCCTACAAAAATGGACATAAGCTTTAAAGGGATGTTATCGGTTAGCTTTCTTTTCTTCATGTTTCACTCTCCCTTTCAGCAGATGGCGCAGCTTACTGTTGTCCACTACTTTTTTATTCTGTGCTATTTCAAGCAGTTCCCGCAGACGCGCGCTGTTTATATCGCTTTCCAGCCGTCCGCCCTGTGCTGCGGAAACCTTTCCTGTCTCCTCTGAAACGATGATGGTCAGAGAATCGCTCACCTCGCTGATCCCTACTCCCGCCCTGTGCCTGGTCCCAAGCTGTTTGCTCAGTTCCATATTATCAGAAAGGGGAAGATAGCAGGTGGCTGCTACGATCCGGTTTCCCCTGACAATGACTGCTCCGTCATGAAGAGGGGTATTGTGTTCAAATATATTGATCAAAAGCTGACTGGAGAGCACTGCATCCACATTGATGCCAGTTCTCTCATATTCTGTCAACAGTATATTCTGCTCAATGACGATCAGGGCTCCGGTCTTTACCTCGCCCATGTCAAAACAAGCTTTTATCAGTTCATTTACCGTTTTATCCGTAAAACGCTCCTGCACGTCTTTCCCCGTGTCAAAGGGAAGGATAGCAGACATGATCTTTTTTTCTCCTATCTGTTCCAAGGCCTTTCGAAGCTCCGGCTGAAAGATGACGATCACGCCGGTGATCATGGCGCTGGCCAGATTGGTCACGATCCATAGGATCGTATTCATCCTAAAGATATAAGCAACCAGGAGAAACACAAGCACTACCAGGATTCCCTTCAGCAGCGTATAGGCGCGTGTGAATTTGATCCATACCATGAACTGATATACAAAAAACGATATCAGAGCGATCTCGATAATATCAATCACGCCAATTTCCGGAAGGGTTATTTTAGATATATATCTGGAAATGATATCGGTTATATTCTGCATTGTGTCCTCCTTTCAATTTTATAGATCTTTTAAAGACTCCTCAAGTTTTTTTTCGAAATCAATATCGTCTGTATCGGGCTTTTCCGCCGGAGCAGCACTGCTCATCTCCAACGGGGCTTCCTTCTTTTTCTTTACCGGCTTTTTTTCCTCTTTCTGGAAAATAGGATTCGGGTAAGAAGGAGTTCCCTCTGTCTTTTTCTGTGTTCTCGCCGGAGCTGCGTTTATTTTCTTAATGCTTCTCTCTGAGGTAGCCACAGCAGCCTTGGGAACCGCCTTTACATAGTAATAATACTCATCATCCTCGTACTCCAGCCTCTCCGTGCGGGTATAGTCCCCGCCAAATACAAAGAACTCAAGGACAATACAGATCAGGACCGAAATCACAGTGTAAATAATGAGTACCGGAACATTTATCTGTACGCTGAAGTAGAATGAACCTGCCATCATGATAAGAGCATAGACCACTCCCCCCACCACGATGGAAATCCTCCACGCATAATCAAAGGACCGGGTGCGGATCAGGTTTACTAATAGAATAACGATCACAAAGGCCGCCGCTGTAATCCACATTTCCCAATTCTGTATCAGACCATCCGCAAGGAGGGTCAGCTTATCCACTATCTCTGTCTCCGAACTCTGAAGAACATTGGACTGCGCCCGCAGATACCGTACAAAATAATATACGATCACGCCGCAGCCTGCCGGAAAAGCAGATATGGGACTGCTTAAAAGGCCGCTTCCGATAGGAAGGAGGGCCGGAACATTCAAGGCCATGGAGAGAGGAGAAAATACAAGGACTATATTTTTTCCTCCGCTGAACCTCAAAAAGAGAATAGCCATAAAAAGGATCAGCACCAGCATAAAGCCGGCCACCTCGATCCCCAGCGCATAACAATGGACAACCATCATTGCAAAGCCTAAAAATACCATCACCGAAGACGGCAGGATGGAACATACCAGCGCCAGGATCAGTACAATAAATATATTGTCAAGCTGGGACATATATCCCATATTCATATTGATCCAAATAAAATAAACAAATGCAACGATAAATTTCAAAAAAGGCAGGATGTATATTTCATACTGTCCGTATAACCTTTTTATTTTCTGTTTAAATTCCAGTAGTGCTGTCATCTCTTATATCCTCCCGACGTACCTCTTCCTGCGGATTTCTTTTCTTCCCGTCCGTAAATCTTGTCAAGCTTCGTGAGTTCTTCGTAATACTTTCTCACACTTTTCTTGGCGCGGTGATACTTCACAGAATACTGGATATAAGTCAGGACCGAGTAGGCCACAAGAACTGCAAGATAACCTATCAAAATGGAAATTCCCATATTTACCAGATTCATTTTATGAATATTATTCATCAGGTAGTCCCCGAAATACGCCGCTACAGCAAGCAAAACAAGTCCGTATCCTATGGTGACCAAAAAAAAGTTTTTGATTAATGCCAGGCCGATGTAATCACTTCGGTAAAACTTACTGACCGGAAGGTATTTTTTCCCTTCACCCTTTTCATAAAGGGCGAGTCTGTTCATTATCTTTACCTTTTCCTCGTTTAACATAACGTACTCCTTATAATCTCCTCGTTTTACGGTTCCTTTTGTGCCCGGTCAGGGATATCCTGATGAAAAAGCTTACGGGCATTCTCTGCCGTATAACAGATAATCATATGGTTTTATTGTAACATATATAGGTTTTTAAGGAAAGCATTTTTTAGAATCCCCGTGTCTGATCAGAGCCTGTGCAGACAGTAAGAAAACATACTCTCGCGGCTCCCGCCTTTTTCAGACATTCTGCCGCCGCTTCTATTGTATTTCCCGTGGTATACACATCGTCGATCAGAAGAATAGTTTTACCGTCAGCTCTGCCCTTGGCGGCAAATGCATCCCTAAGATTTTTCCGGCGCTGTGCGGCGTTCATTTTCTTCTGGGATCTGGTATCCTTTACTTTTCTCAGCAAACTGCTGTCCACCGGAATCCCGAAAAAACTCCCCACCTGATCTGCTATGTATTCTGCCTGGTTAAAGCCTCTCATCCTCTTTTTGCGCGGATGCAGAGGCACCGGCACGATCAGATCCGGTTTCCACCTGCGTATCTCCCCGGCTCCGTACATGCACATGGCTCTTGCGTAAAAATCTCCATACTGCCTTCTTCCTTCGTACTTATATCTTAAAACAGAGACTTTCATCCTGCTGTCATACAGGTATATCCCTTTTCCCTGGAAAAATTCTCTTTTTCTTCCCGTACAATCCCGGCAGTACTCCGCCTCCTCCTTCACTGGCTTGCCGCAGCACATGCACCGGGGCTGGGAAATGGGTTTTAATTTTTCCCCGCATTCCGGGCAAATCAGCAGAGACTGGTCTTTTAAAATCTTCTGACAGATGGGGCAGCATCTTGGATATAAAATATTTAATATATGGTTTAACAGTTTTTTCAAAGAGTGTCCTTTCTCCCCGACTGCGCTCTCTTTCTGTTAAGCATCAGCCAGCTCCCGAAGCCTCACATCCAGCGAGCTGTATCTGTTCTGCTGTTTTTCATTCCGTATCATTTCCTGGAATGTCTCTTCACTTCCTACTATAGTAACACATTTCCTCGCCCTGGTAACCGCCGTATAAAGGAGATTACGGTTCAGGAGCATCCTTGGCCCTGATAAAACAGGCATGACCACAGCCGGGTACTCCGATCCCTGGGATTTATGGATGGTAATGGCGTAGGCCAGCTCCAGCTCATCCAACTGTTTAAAAGAGTACTCCGCGTACCTGCCGTCTTCAAATTCCACTGAAGCAGTCTCCGCAAATTCATTGATCTCTTTTAAAATGCCCGTATCGCCGTTAAAAACGCCTACTCCCTTTTCCACAGGTATGCCGTATTTCCCCCGTACTTCCCATTCCAGCTGATAATTATTTTTTACCTGCATGACCTTATCTTCTTCCCTAAACAGGCCATGTCCGGATTCTTTTTCCTTTTTGGACGGATCCGGCGGGTTTAAATACCGCTGCAGAATCTCATTCAGCCGCTCTACGCCTAGAAGGCCTTTGCGCATAGGAGTAAGCACCTGTATCTCATAAGGCTTCGCGTTCACATATCCAGGAAGCTTATCCTGGATCAAAGCGATCAGCACACGGATGATGATATCCGCATCGTATCTTTTTAAAAAGAAGAAATCCCGGCTCTTATTATCTAAGATCACCGGTTCCCCCCTGTTTATCTTATGAGCATTCACCACAATATCGCTTTCTGATGCCTGACGGAATATCTTCTTCAGCTCCACCACGGAAAACTGTCCGGAACGGATAATATCCCTAAGGACATTTCCCGGCCCTACGCTTGGAAGCTGGTTTTCATCTCCCACCAATATAAGCCGGGTTCCTGCTGTCAGAGCGAGCAGAAGAGAATGCATCAGATGAATATCCACCATGGACATTTCATCTATGATGATCACATCTGCGTCCAGAGGATTCTCCGCATTCCGCTCAAAGTGAACTGCCTGTCCTTCCCGGTCCTCATCCGGCATTCCGGTCAGCTCCAGAAGCCGGTGTATCGTCTGCGCCTCATAACCTGTGGTCTCTGTCATACGCTTGGCCGCCCTTCCTGTAGGAGCGGCAAGACGAAGCTGCGCGCCTTCCCCTTCAAAAAAGCGGATAATAGCGTTTATAGTCGTGGTCTTTCCTGTTCCCGGTCCTCCGGTAAGGACGAAAACCCCGTGGCTGGCCGCTTCCATAACTGCTTTTTTCTGCATTTCATCCAGAGTGGTCCCTGTCTCTTTTTCTATCCCGGCAATCCGGCGTTCCACCAGATTTTCCTCTTCCGGGCACAGAATATTCAGTTCCAGCAGCATCCTGGCTGTATTCAGCTCCAAATAATAATATTGGCTGGGATAGACGATCACTTGGTCTTTTGTCTCCTTTAAGATCACTTTTCTGTCAATAGCCATATCCATCAGATGCTTTTCCATATAGGAAGGATCCACCTCCAGGAGAGCAGAAGCACGGGAAAACAGCTGTTCTTTCGGAAGATAGGTATGTCCCTCCCCCGATGCCTGCAATAAAGTATACAACATTCCGCTGCGTATCCTGTAATCTGAATCTGTATGGATTCCTATGCGGGAAGCGATCTCGTCAGCGATCTTAAATCCCACCCCGCTGATATCCTCTGCCAGGCGGTAAGGGTTTTCCTGAAGGACCGTATACACGGATTCCTTGTACTTTTGATAAATCTTTGCTCCCAGAGTCAGGGAAATCCCGTATTTCTGAAGAAACATCATGGCCTTTCTCATATCCGCCTTTTCCGTTACCTGGGCCGCAATCTCCCTGGCCTTTTTTTCACTGATCCCTTTTACCTCCGCAAGGCGCTCCGGTTCTTCCTCCACGATACGGATGGTGTCCTCTCCGAAGCGCCGCACAATCCTCGCGGCAAGGGCCGCGCCGATACCTTTGATCGCCCCGGAACCTAAGTACCGTTCCATGGCAAGGGCGTCCTCCGGCATTTTTTCCAGAAAGGACTGCACTTGAAACTGTTTTCCATATACCGGATGGCGGGTATAGAAACCAGTAGCCTCGATAGTCATTCCCTGGGAAACAGAAGGAAAAGTTCCCACACAGGTAAGCTCTTCCTCCTCCCCCGCATCCTTCAGTACCATTACCGTATACCCATTGTCTTCATTTCGAAAAATTATATGATCTATGTACCCGGTGACCGTTTCACTCATGTTTACCTCTTTCTGACGCACTCGGCTGCGTCAATAATGGTAGATTTGGAAGTTTACTTCCAAACTTTTCTCTCGTCTGTATATACGTCACTGGTCACACATCGACCAGTAACGTGCGGCAAACCTTCCACAAGCAAAAGGGCGCTGTCGCCCAGCCCCCTTGTCACTCATCCATTTTTGCCATAACTTCCGCATATTTTCCTGTTCCTATTGCTACCACTCCCATAGCGTCCTGTATAGTAGTGGCGCTCACGCCGGTTTTCTGCTCAATCAGGGTATCCATGCCATGAAGGAGGGCTCCCCCTCCTGTAAGAACGATCCCCCGGTCCACGATATCCGCCGCAAGCTCCGGCGGCGTTTTTTCCAGGATACTGTGTACCAGCTCCACAATCTGTCCTGTAGCGTCCTTTAAGGCCACCCTTATTTCTTCTGAAGTAAGGGTCGCCACTTTAGGTAGTCCGGTAATCACATTCCTGCCCTTTACTTCCATAGTTCTGGGATCCGCCTCTTCACATGCAGTCCCGATCTTAATCTTAATTTCCTCCGCAGCGTCTTCACTGATAAACAAGCTGTGATTTTTTCTCACATAATTCATAATTGCCTGGTCGAATACATCTCCAGCCACTTTAATGGAACCGGAAACTACCACTCCCGCCAAAGAGATCACCGCGGCGTCCGTTGTACCTGCGCCGATATCCACGATCAGATTTCCAAAAGGCTTTGTCACATCCACCCCTGCTCCAATGGCAGCGGCAATGGGCTCCTCTACAAGGAACACCTCCCTGGCTCCAGCCTGGTAGGTGGATTCCTCAACCGCCTTCCTCTCGATCTCCGTGATCCCGCTGGGCACGCAGATACTGATCCTGGGCTTGCGGAAAGCCCTGCGGCCGATCGCCTTGGAAATAAAATATTTCAGCATCTTTTCCATGACCACATAATCTACGATCACACCCTGACGGATAGGACGGATCACTTCCATGCCCGAATTGGCATGTCCCGCCATCTGCCGGGCTTCCTCACCTATGGCCTTTATTTTTTCTGTATCTTTATCATAAACGACTACGGTGGATTCCTTCAGCACAAGTCCCTTTCCCGTAGAATACACCAGGCAATTCCTGGTGCCTAAATCGATCCCGATGTCGCTGGCTGCCATAAAAAACCTCTCTTTCTATGAAAGTTTTTTTCTATTATATACAACTTTTCTTTAAAAAGGAAGTGTTTGTCCGGATTTTATGGCTGCTGTTTCAGATATTTCGCCACATACTGGCCGGTATAGGATACAGGATTTTTCGCCACCTCCTCAGGTGTGCCCTGGGCGATGACCGTTCCGCCGCCGTCTCCTCCTTCCGGTCCCATATCGATGATATAATCCGCCGTTTTGATCACATCCAGATTGTGCTCGATGACGATCACCGTATTTCCGCCTTCTGCAAGGCGCTTTAAAATACCGATCAGTTTATGCACGTCCGCGAAGTGAAGTCCTGTGGTGGGCTCGTCTAATATATAAATGGTCTTTCCCGTGCTGCGCTTGCTCAGTTCCGCCGCCAGCTTGATCCTCTGCGCCTCTCCTCCGGAAAGCTCGGTGGACGGCTGGCCCAGACGAATATAGGAGAGTCCCACATCATTCAGGGTTTCCATCTTCCGGCGGATGGATGGGATATTTTCAAAAAATTCCAGAGCCTCTTCTACTGTCATGTTCAGTACATCGTAAATATTTTTATCTTTATATTTTACCTCCAGAGTCTCTCTGTTATATCGTTTTCCCTTGCATACTTCACAGGGAACATAAACGTCCGCCAGGAAGTGCATTTCGATTTTTATGATCCCGTCTCCGCTGCAAGCTTCGCATCGGCCGCCCTTTACATTAAAGCTGAAGCGTCCTTTTTTATAGCCCTTTGCCTTGGCGTCAGCAGTGGAAGCAAACAATTCCCGAATCTGGTCAAATACGCCTGTATAAGTAGCCGGATTAGACCGGGGTGTCCGTCCGATTGGAGACTGGTCAATGTTGATCACCTTATCCAGCTGTTCTTCTCCCAAGATGTCTTTATGCTTTCCTGGAATCGTCCTTGCCCGGTTCAGATCTCTTGCCAGGCGTTTATACAGGATCTCATTAACAAGCGAACTCTTTCCTGAACCAGAAACTCCGGTAATGCAGGTCATAACCCCGAGAGGGATGTCCACATTAATATTTTTCAGGTTGTTTTCCGCCGCTCCTTTAATGGTCAAAAAGCCGGTAGGTTTTTTTCTTTCTTTGGGAACCGGGATTTTTATCCTGCCGCTGAGATAGGCTCCGGTGACGGACCGCTCATTTTTCATCAGATCCTGCGCAGTTCCGATTCCCACCAGCTCTCCTCCATGTTCGCCGGCGCCCGGGCCGATGTCCACAATACAGTCTGCGGCAAACATAGTGTCCTCATCGTGTTCCACCACTAAAAGGCTGTTGCCAAGATCCCTAAGGTGCATCAGAGCGTTTAAGAGTTTGTCATTGTCACGCTGATGCAGGCCGATACTTGGCTCATCCAGAATATAGGCCACACCCACCAGACCGGATCCAATCTGCGTGGCGAGCCGGATCCTCTGTGCCTCTCCTCCGGAAAGCGTGCCGGTCGCCCGTCCCAAAGACAGATAATCCAGGCCTACATCTGACAGGAAGCCTACTCTCGCGCGGATTTCCTTAAGGATTTGTTTCCCGATCAGCTCCTGCTGGGCGGTAAGCTTTAATTCTGCCAGATAGTTTTTCAGCTTTTCTATGGAAAGGGAGGTAACTTCAAAAATATTTTTATCCCCGACGGTAACTGCCAGGGCTTCTTTTTTCAGTCTCTGGCCTTTACAGGTCTTACAGGGAGTGATGCGCATATAGGTTTCGTATTCCTGTTTCATGGCGTCCGAGCCGGTTTCCCGGTATCTCTGCTCTACATTTTTGATCAGCCCGGGAAAAGCTACATCATAGATTCCTTCTCCCCTCTGGCCTTTATAGTAAACCTTTACCGAATGCCCGTTGGTCCCATAAATGAGAATGTCCTGTATTTCTTTCGGATAATCCTCAAAAGGAGTGTCCAGGCTGAAATGAAATTCCTTTGCCAGAGCATCCAGAATCGCCCTTGTAAAACTTCCTTTATCGGTACAGGACTGCCATCCTAAAACAGCGATGGCTCCTTCCATAATACTCAAGGATTTATCCGGTATCATCAGATCCACGTCAAATTCCATCTTATATCCCAGTCCCAGACAGTCCGGGCAGGCGCCAAAGGGATTATTAAAGGAAAAGCTCCTGGGCTCGATCTCGTCAATGCTGATCTCACAGTCCGGGCAGGCAAAGCTCTGGCTGAAGCTCTGAATATTCCCATCCATCGTATCCACCATAAGCAGGCCGTCCGCAAGATTTAAAACTGTCTCGATGGAATCCGCAAGTCTTTTTTCAATCCCTGGCTTCACCACAAGACGGTCCACAATGATTTCGATATTATGCTTGATGTTTTTATCCAGGCTGATCTCCTCAGTCAGTTCATACATATTTCCATCTATCTGTACACGCACATACCCGCTTCGCTTAGCCTGATCCAAAAGCTTGGCGTGGGTACCCTTCCGGCCCCGTACCACGGGAGCGAGAAGCTGGATCCTGGTACGCTCTGGAAGGCTCATAATGCTGTCCACCATCTGGTCTACCGTCTGTTTTTTTATCTCCTTGCCGCACTTAGGGCAATGAGGGATTCCCACTCTTGCATAGAGAAGGCGGAAATAGTCATAAATTTCCGTCACAGTTCCTACCGTAGACCTGGGGTTACGGTTAGTGGATTTCTGGTCAATGGAAATAGCCGGAGGCAGTCCCTCTATAGTATCCACATCCGGTTTTTCCATCTGTCCAAGGAACTGTCTTGCATAGGAGGATAAGGACTCCATGTACCGCCGCTGTCCTTCCGCATAGATCGTATCAAAAGCAAGAGAAGATTTTCCTGAACCGCTGATCCCTGTAAGGACTACAAACTGGTCTCTCGGTATATCCACACTGAGATTTTTTAAATTGTTTACATTTGCTCCTCTGATCTTTATAAATTTTTTCTGTGATGTATCTGCTGCCATTGGTTCCTCCGTTGTTTAGTTACCGGTCACAAGTTGACCAGTAACGGGGCAATTTGGCATTTAAAGTTCGCTTCGCGAAACCAAATTGTCCTTTGATACCGGCCCGTAACCACGCAGCAAGTGCGTGGTCCGAGCGTGACATGTAACGAATGTTTATTCTATAAATTCTGCTAGAATTGAATTGCTGACATGAATCCCCGGCCTTGAGAATCGCCACATGCGTCCCTCATTTTCCAGGAATCCCATATCTCTGTATTTTTTTAGAACGGGCCCATATACGCTGTCCAAAGTTTCTCCGAACGTTTCCATAAATTCCTCTTCCGAAACTCCTGCCGTCATACG
Source organism: Candidatus Blautia faecavium (assembly GCA_019118425.1). Classification (GTDB taxonomy): domain Bacteria; phylum Bacillota; class Clostridia; order Lachnospirales; family Lachnospiraceae; genus Blautia_A; species Blautia_A faecavium. Next base: position 30,535 of record DWYZ01000213.1, read on the forward strand.
CAGCCCCAGTATCATAAATTCTTCCATTTCTTCCCGGCGGGTCAGGCGAGTCAGCTCCCTCCGTATCCGGTCAGGCTCCTTGCTGTGTGCCAGGTATTCCTCCATCTTATCTGTATTTTTAAAGCGGGTCCCTTGGTAAAGGGAAGCGGCCCCCAGGCCGAAGCCCAAATAGTCCCATCTCTTCCAGTACCCCAGATTATGTCTGCAGGCAAAACCCTTCCTGGCATAATTGGAAATTTCGTACTGTTCATAGCCGTATCCCTTCAGGACCGAAGCCGTATCCTCATACATACGGTATTCAGTATCTTCATCCGGAAGAGAAAGTTTTTTTTTCGAAAAGGGAGTCCCTTCCTCCACGATCAGACTGTAAGCGGATATGTGCTCCGGATTCAGCTCAGCCACAGTCCGCAGGCTTTTTATCCAGCTTTCGTAAGTCTGTTCCGGAAGGGCACACATTAGATCCACATTAATATTGTCAAAGCCCGCCGCTCTTGCCAGGCGATAGCTTTTCAGGAAATCCCCGAAGGTATGAATCCTACCCAGCATACAAAGCTCTTCATCCAAAGAGGACTGAAGCCCCAGGCTCAGGCGGGTGATCCCATATTCTTTATATCGCAGGAGTTTTTCCTGCGATAAAGTCCCCGGATTGGCCTCTATGGAAATCTCGGCATCCGGGGAAAAAGAATAGTTCTCTCTTAAATTGTCCAATATTTCTCCGATCCATTCTGCATTTAATAAAGAAGGGGTGCCTCCGCCTATAAAAACGGAAGTCACCTGCCGCTTTCTCTGTGAAAGCGCGCGGATTTCCCTCAAAAGGGCTTGGACATAAGCTCTTTGTCCTGCCTCCCCCTCCGGGAAGGAGAGAAAATCACAGTAAGCGCATTTTCTCGCGCAGAAAGGAAGGTGTACATAAAGTTCCAATGGAGAGGCGCTGTTATTCTTCACTGGTTCCATCCTCTCCCTCTGTGACGGTATCCTCCCCGCCTGTCTGTACGTCTCCTTCTGTATCTGCCTGCGGCTCCTCCTCTGTCTGCGCGGTGCTTTCTGCATCGGTATTTCCTGTATCAGAAGCAGTTCCGCTATTTTTATCCACCAGGTAACTGTTTACCATGGTGATATCTCCATTGGTGGTTACCGCATCCGGATCCACCTCGGCCGGTGCAGGGGTGGGCGTCACGACAGGGGTAATGGTGATCTCCAGCACTCCCTGAGCGGCAGGATCCGTCTCTGTCTCTTGGCCGCAGCCAGCCAGTCCCATGCATGCCAGCATGGCCAAAGCCAGCGCAGCCTGTCTGCTGTTTTTTTTCTTCATTGCCGCCTCCTGATTTATTTGTCGTCCAGTTTCAATACGCTCATGAAGGCCTTTTGCGGAATCTCCACATTTCCTACCTGGCGCATACGTTTCTTTCCTTCCTTCTGTTTTTCCAGAAGCTTTTTCTTACGTGTGATATCACCGCCATAACACTTGGCAAGGACATCCTTCCTGAGGGCACGGACAGTCTCACGCGCGATGATTTTGCTGCCTATAGCAGCCTGGATAGGGATCTCAAAAAGCTGACGGGGAATTTCTTCTTTTAGCTTTTCGCACATCTTCCGTCCTCGTTCATAGGCAGTGTCCGCATGTACGATGAAGGACAAGGCGTCCACTTCTTCCTTGTTTACAAGGATGTCCAGCTTCACAAGGTCACTGCGCTCATATCCGCACAACTCATAATCCAGAGAAGCATAGCCTCTGGAACGGGATTTCAAAGCATCAAAAAAATCATAGATAATCTCGTTCAGCGGCAGCTTATATTTCAGAAGAGCCCTCGTCTCTTCCATATAATCCATGCTGATATACTGCCCCCGCCTCTCCTGACAGAGATCCATAATGGCCCCGATAAACTCTGTGGTCACCATAATCTCCGCATTAACCATAGGTTCTTCCATGTAATCGATCTCCGATGGATCCGGAAGGTTCGTAGGATTCGTAAGGTCGATCACCTCTCCATTAGTTTTATATACTTTATAAATAACGCTGGGGGCCGTAGTTACCAGATCCAGATTGTATTCTCTTTCCAAACGTTCCTGAATGATCTCCAAATGGAGCAGCCCCAGAAAACCGCAGCGGAATCCAAATCCCAGGGCAACTGACGTTTCCGGTTCATAGAAAAGGGAGGCATCGTTTAACTGCAGCTTTTCCAAAGCGTCCCTAAGGTCTCCGTACTTCGCTCCGTCTGCCGGATACATTCCGCAGTAAACCATGGGATTTACCTTTTTATAGCCGGGCAGAGCCTCGCTGCAGGGCCTGGAATCATCCGTCACTGTATCTCCCACACGGGTATCCCTTACGTTTTTAATGCTGGCGGTAATGTAGCCTACCATTCCGGCAGTAAGCTCTTCACAGGGGATAAATTGTCCTGCGCCGAAATACCCCACCTCCACTACTTCCGCCTTAAAACCTGTGGCCATCATCCGGATGGGCGTACCTTTCTTCACCCTGCCGTCCATGAGGCGGCAAAAAACGATCACACCTTTATAGGAATCATATACAGAATCAAAGATCAGTGCCCTAAGGGGAGCGTCAGGGTCTCCCTCGGGGGCAGGAATTTTTTTTACGATCTGTTCCAGAACTTCATCTACATTTTCTCCTGTTTTAGCGGAAATCCTGGGTGCGTCCTGGGCCTCCAGCCCGATCACATCTTCAATCTCGTTGACCACTCGGTCCGGATCCGCACTGGGAAGGTCGATCTTATTGATCACCGGCAGCACGTCCAGATCATGATCCAGGGCAAGGTAAACATTGGCCAGGGTCTGCGCCTCGATTCCCTGGGCTGCGTCCACCACCAGAATCGCGCCGTCGCAGGCAGCCAGACTTCTGGATACTTCATAGTTAAAGTCTACATGTCCTGGAGTATCAATTAGGTTAAAAATATATTCTTCCCCGTCCTTCGCCTTATAAACTATGCGGACAGCCTGGGATTTTATGGTGATCCCTCTTTCTCTTTCCAGATCCATATTGTCGAGGATCTGAGACTGCATTTCTCTCTCTGTGAGCAGTCCTGTTTTTTCTATGATTCTGTCCGCCAAGGTTGATTTTCCGTGGTCAATATGTGCAATGATACAAAAATTACGAATTTTGCTCTGGTCAATCATTCCAGAAGTTCCTCCTCTTACTTGTCTTTTCCCGAATATCTGTTTGCTAATTCCGTATTATAACATAAGAAAAGGCAGTTTTCTACTGCCTTTTCCATTTTCTTTGTTACCGGCTAAAGCGAAGCGCACTTTAAATGCCAAGTTACCCGTTACCGGTCACCGTATATCCAGTAACATTTGAACAGCGGCAGGCAGCTTTCCCTTATGCCTCCCCGGACAGTACGCGGTCCAGGATGTGGGCAAAGGGTTCCATGGCGTTCTTTACCTCCTGAACCGTATTGGTCTGGGCTCCTGCTTCCAGGAGAATGGCCCTTGGACGAAGATGCAGATTATACCTAAGCCCTGCCAGATAGATCCCTCTGTACAGATCCGGGTAATATAGAGCCGCCTGGTATTCTAATTGGAAAGAAAACGCCAGATTATCCTGGATATATGGATTAGGCAGATATTCCACCGGGCCATTGTTTACCGTGTAGCTCAGCCCGTTAAAAAACATAAGCTGGGCCGTATCCTTTCCGTTGATCTTTGTCACCAGATGTGTATCCTCAGGCACACCGTCCCGGTGCAGATCGATCACTACCTGGATGGACGGATGTTCCTTTAATACCTTTTCCACATATTCCCCGGAATAATCGTAAGCAGCACTCCGGTCAAGCTCCCCGTCCACAATGTCAAAGGTTTCTTTTACATGGATCACCCCATAGCCGTAGTCTTCTGTAAGGATTTTCGTCAGGTAATTACCCACGCCTACAATGGTATCCGCCTCCACACCCTCCCTGGAGTCTATAAAGGTCTCCTGGGAATGGCTGTGATAGATTAAGATCTGAGGTTCGCCGTCTTTTTGTTCCAAAGTAAAATCTTCTGCTAAAAATCTAGCCGCATTTAACTGTTCCGGACTGGTAGCGGTATTAGGATCCAATATAAAAAACTGGCCCAGAAGATAATCATAATCCGCCAGCGTTTCCGGGGAAAGATCAAGTTTGGGATGGGGGGAAACCGCAGCCGCAGCCTTCCGGATCTCGCTTGTCCCCTCCTTCTTCTTTGGCTCCTGGGTGGGAGAGGGGGAAGGATCCTTCTCTGTTTCCGCCTCATTTTTCTGCTCTTTCTCAGCCTCTTCCTCTGTTTCCGGCGAGGACTGTTCTGTTTCCTCCTTTACGGGAGGATTGTCCTCCTTTTGGGCAGTCTGATTTTCCTCGCGTATCTTTTCTCCCAGATATTCTCCATTATCCGCAATGATCTTTTCTAAAGTTTCCGGGTCTTCCCTCAGAGGAACGCTCCTGGCCTTATCTTCCAGAAAGCAGTACAAGGGAAGCTGTCCGAATACATTGCCCCGCCATATGAGCTGTCCGGGAACCAGTGCCAGAACCGCAAAAAAACACAGACTTAAAAATACACAGAACGCCTTCTGGAAGTTTGTCACACCATCACCTCTTTATTAAAGGTTATCCTATGGTTACCTACCAAGTCGCCCGTTGCCGGCCACCGTGTGACCAGTAACATCCTATGACAGGCCTTGTTAGATTATGCCATCCCCGGCGTGCCTCCCTTTGCCCGTTTCTCTTGCCTGCCTCAGGGCAGGACCAATTCCGCATACAAAAAAGGACAGCTGACGGTAAGCTGTCCCCTTTTTAATCATAAGCTTATAATTAAAATACAACCCTTTATTTCTATCGCTGTTTAGCCGATGCTGTTTACAGCTTTTGTTAAACGAGAAACTTTTCTTGCGCAGTTGTTCTTATGATAAACGCCTTTGGAAGTAGCCTTGCTGATAGTAGAGATTGCGTTTGTCAGAGCAGCCTGTGCAGCAGCTTTATCCTTATTTGCAACTGCAGTTTCAACTTTCTTGATGGAAGTCTTAACAGCAGAACGGATTGCTTTATTTCTCGCAGCTTTTGTTCTGTTAACTAAAATTCTCTTTTTAGCTGATTTGATGTTAGCCAACTGGTACACCTCCCATTCTTAAATGATCGTAATTCATCTTTCACAAAGACAGACACGGGCGCCTTTCTGAAACATGCTAATATATTCTAGTATAATTATCCATAAATGTCAATACATAATTTTCGTCAAAAAGCCTAAAAATAGAAGGGAAGTTACATTTCACACCCGAACCACGCACCTGCTGCGTGGTTACGGGCCAGTATGATTCAACAGGCAATTTGGCTAAAGCGAAGCGAACTTTAAATGCCAAGTTGCCTTGTTACTGGTCACCGTGTGACCAGTAACAAAGGAAAAATAATTATTATATGTCAGGTCACTGTGTGACCGGCAGCGAAGAACAAATGTATCTTGGAGGGCAAAACATGTTGGGAAATTACAGGATCAGAACGGATCTTGCTCTGGAGGCAACAGAGCGCTTCACTGAGGAAAATGTGGAGATCAGAGGGGTGGAAGTAAAGGAAGAATACGACAAAGAAAAAGATATCCGCACCACTGTGGTAAAAATAAAAACAGAAAACGGAGCCAGAGCCATGGGCAGGCCTCAGGGAAATTATATCACCATCGAAGCTCCGAACCTTTCCATTCCGGACGAGGATTACCACAGAGAGGTTTCCGAAGAGATCGCCAGACATCTGCGCCAGCTCATTGACCTGAAAAAGGAACAATCCATCCTTGTGGTAGGGCTTGGAAATACCGCCATCACCTCCGACTCTCTTGGACCTCACGTCGTAGAAAATCTCCGCATGACCCGCCATATCATACGGGAATATGGCCTGAAAGGCATGGGGGAAGAAAAGATGCACCGTACAAGCGGCATTATCCCCGGTGTTATGGCCCAGACAGGGATGGAGACCTCGGAGATCGTACAGGGCGTTGTGAACGAAACCCAGCCAGATGTGGTGATCGCCATTGATGCCCTGGCCGCGCGGAGCACCAGAAGACTGAACCGAACCATCCAGATCACAGATACCGGCATCCATCCCGGTTCCGGGGTAGGAAACCACAGGAACGGACTTACCGAAGACAACCTGCAGGTCAAAGTGATCGGCATCGGCGTGCCCACCGTGGTAGACGCGGCCACCATTGTCCACGATTCCATGGCCCACCTTCTGGATGCCCTGGACGAAGCAGAGCAGAAAGAATTTCTGGAAGAGATGATCTCTCCCCACCTGCACAGTATGTTCGTCACTCCTAAAGATGTGGATGAGACGGTAAAATATTTAAGCTTTACCATATCGGAAGGTTTAAATATGGCTTTCTCCTCTGTCTAAGCCTAGTGTACCGGCACGTTCATATCCACGCTAGCTTTAAAAACGGGCGGTTTCTTCCTTTCCTTTTCGGGAACTATATTTTACGATCAAAAGTTCTACGCTTAACACGTCTCCCAGCCGTCCTGTTTTTACTGCCTCCTCGGCATCCACGAAATCCCGGATCGCCGCCTCAAGTTCCTTTTCTTTATAGGCTCTGGCACACGCCTCCGCATTGCGCACAGCGAAAGCCGGAATGCCGAGTCTGGCGGCGATCTCATTTTGGGAGACTCCTTCCCCTGCCATTTGTTTTACCAAAAGGAGCTGACGGTACTGCCGCGCCAATAAAAACAGGATACGCATAGGCGGTTCCCTTAGCGTAAGCAGATCATAGTACAGCTTAAGGGCTCTCTCCTGTTTTTGTTCCGTCACTGCCCGGACCATATCGAAGATCCGGTTTGCCGTTTGGGTGGTGCACACCGCTTCAATATCCTCCCTGGAAACAATATTCCGGTCTCCTGTGTAGGTGATCAATTTTTCCAGCTCCATACGCAGGTTTCCCATATCCGTACCTGCCTTATCTAAGAGCAGCTCCATATCTCCCCTGGTGATCTTTTTGCCTTCTTTTCCCAAGAGCCCTGCCGCCCACTGCATCAATGTTTTTTCATCCTGGCGGACGAACTCTGTCACCCTTCCGCAGTTTTTTACTGCTTTATACATGCGGCTTCGTTTATCCACTTCAGACTCGCAGAAGATCAGCCGCACATAGTCCGGCAGATTTTTCATATAGTCTGCAAGCTCATCACATTTATTCTTAAAAAACCCTGAATCCTCCACCAACACCACTCTATAGTCGGCAAAAAAGGGCATTGTCTCACAAAAATCTATTACAGCCTTTACATCGATCCCTTTTCCTTCGTACTGGCTGTAATTCATCGTGTCCCCCTCTGGATTCAGAGCCCGGATCAGGTTCTGTTTATACTGCTGCTTTAAATACGCTTCTTCTCCGTAAAGGAGGTACGCGCTTTTAAAATTACCTGTTTTGATATCTTCCTGTATACTCTTCAAGTTTCTTTACTCCTGTCCCTAGTATAAGCCATAGCTTTTCTTACACCATATCATAAAATCTTCCAAAGGAAAAGCCTTACTCTTTTACAAATCTTTCTATAAAAATCATTTTTTCTTTTACTTTTATGGTGATCGCCCCGTTTTTCATGGTATACTCCACCTGGCAGCCTGCGTTTTCCAGCCGTTCTATCGTTTCCGGAGACGGATGCCCGTAGGTATTGGAATCCGAGCAGGAGATCACGCCTATCTTCGGCCGGAGTTTTTCTAAAAAGACTTCACTGGTTGAATACCGCGAACCATGATGGCCTACCTTCAAAAAATCAACTATCCCGATATATGGGAGAAGCTTTTTTTCTCTTTCCTCCCCAATGTCTCCGGTAAACAATCCTTTAAATTCCCCGTAGCGCAGCAGCAATACCATCCCATTTTCGTTGCTGTCTTCTTCCCCGTCCCCCAGGGGAGCTAAAACAGAAAATTCTGCTCTTCCTCCACGAAACAGATCTCCCCTGTCCACATGAAACACCTCTGCCCCTGCCGAAAGAGCAAGTGTTTCCAGGTCTTTATGTGCTCCCGGCCTTTCCTTCCACTTTGGCAGGAACAATCGTTTTACCCTCACAGTGGTCAGGCCGTCTCTGCTGTACTCTAGGATCTGCCTCACACCGCTTATATGGTCGTCATCCGTATGGGAGATAAAAATTCCGTCTATATGGGAAATCCCCTGGCTTTTTAAATAGGGAAGGATCTGATACTGTCCCACATCCGACTTATTGCTGCTTCCCCCATCCACTAAAAAGCAATATCCCTCCGGCGTTTCCACGACAATCCCGTCCCCCTGCCCCACATCCAGACAGGTTATTTTCAGGCTGTCTAAAGGATGCCAGCCAAGAATACCCGCTCCCGCTGCCATGGCAAAAAGACAGACTGCTTTTATCAGTATTTTTCCCCGCTGTTTCTTCTCCTCTTTTTTCTTCTCAAGCTTCCAAAGGCCAAACAATGCCGCCCCAAGAAGCCCATAGTAGATTACGATCTGCCACACCTTCGGCACTCCGCCGATCCAGGTGCAAAGAGGAAGCCTTCCTGCCAGAGCGCAAAGTTTCTCATACACAATCAAAAGAATTCTCCCGGGGAGTACTATAAACCAGGCAAGGGGAAGACATACAAGTCCGGCAAGTATCCCGGCCGCGCCACAGGCAAGGACCACTCCCACTGTGGGCAGCACAAGAAGGTTTAAAAGAATGCCGGCAAGGGATACCTCTCCATAAAACCATAACAGTACAGGAAGCGTAAAAAGCTGCACCGCAAAAGAAGAAAGAAAGGTCTGTACAGTTTTATTATTCGTCCCTGACGCTTTTAAAAGAACAGGAGCCACCGCTCCCAACCCCACTACCGCGCCAAAAGACAGAAGAAAACTGCTGTTATACAGACAGGCTGGAGAATCCAGAAGAACCAGGACAGCCGAAAGAGCCAGAGCAGTGTGCATGTCGTAGCATCTTCCCAGAAGCTGCGCTCCCACAGAAAGCAGAAACATACATACCGCCCGCATGGTGGACACACTTCCCCCTGTCATGATCCCGTATCCCAGCATTATTATAAGAGAGATCATGCCGGAGGGCCAAATGCCAAGGCATGCCTTTTTTAAAAGCTTATACAGCCCCATCCCCAGAAGGCTGATGTGCAGGCCGGAAATAATTTTCGGCACCACTTAAAAAGTGGAAATAGCCATTTTACAGGCTTTACACACAATACACATCTATTTTTGATAATGTGTTCTATGTAGAACCAGCGTAAAATGGCTATTTCAACACCGTTTACATATGTAGATAATGTATGCCTTTTTGATTATCAATGGCGTAATCAAATGCATTTGCAGATTGCCAGCCTAAACGGCCACCTGTGCCATATTTGGCGGCCAGCCTGTGACTTAAATGGCGGTCAGCCAAGGACACATTAAGCGGCCAAAATTTCCAGTTATAATATAAGCATCTCCTGTT
>DWYZ01000214.1 GCA_019118425.1 Candidatus Blautia faecavium
GCTGCCCCTGATTACATCAACGGGAATATGAGTAATATTCTTGTTCAAATCAAAAGCCGTATTCCTTAAACAGCTTTTCCCGATAAACCGGATTGAAAGATGCAAATGCGATTTCCTCGCTACGACCATTAGCAATCAGGATAAAACCTCTCTTAGACCTTCTTCTTTACGTCCTTCCAATCGCCCCTCTTCACGTAATTGTTCTAATGCTGTACACATACGGATACCTCCTTTTACTTTGGATGCTGCCTGGATCAGTATCTTGTTCTTTGTAACAGTTTCTAACATATCCGCCGTATCGTTATCCAATCCGACATCCTGCTTCTTGATCTCATCCCAATCTTTCTGATAGACAAGATATAACTGTGTCATGAGATTTTTTACGCTCTCATTCTTATATCTTCGCTTATAATTTTCCTTATCATTTATACAAACTAACGGCATTGCATAACCTTGAAAATAAGGCTTAAACGCATTAGGGATTTCTACCATATCTAATAATTTTCTCGGGCCATCCCATGGTTCTTCTCCATAGTATATTACAATACGAAGGGACATATGCAGGCGGTCACCATTTTTCATTCCAGATAACCATTCTTTTTGGTTGATGATACCCAAAATCGAAAGTTCTGCCCCCTGGTATATCTTACTTACTTCTTCATATTTTTTTTCATGCTCGAATAAATTTCCTAAGGGGATACTTACAGCTACATCCGTATTCCTCTCCTGCAGAAGATTTGGATCGATCACTGGTTCTCCTTCAAAAAAGAACGCATTAAATAGATCAGCAAACCTCTCATTGTTTTCCCAGAAACGTTTTTCTACAAGGTTCGGGCTCTGTTCCTTTGCCATTGTCATTTCTCCTTTCTAAGCAGCAGAGGATCTTTACAACATTATTGTAACTTTACTTTCTTCTCCCGTCAAAATTTTCTTTTTCTCCTCTCGTTCTGCTTAATGGTAATATGCTTTATCGGATATTACATTACAACAAATAATCATCTATCTTAAGGGCAGAGTACCACGTCTGAACAACGGCTCAGGCGTGGGTGAATGCCCCGCTATTGTTTCTGGTTACGAATATAAGCCTCCACTGCTTGTTTTGTACGGTCGCTAACTGTCCCGATGAAATAAGATAGGCTCCAGAAATATGGCTCCCAATAGTACTTAGATACTTGGTCCCCATGACGTTTCCTCATCTGGCGTGATGACGCGGATTTAAACGCATTGATAAATTCCGCCAGGTTCATTTGGGGCGGCGCGTCAAACAAAATATGTATGTGGTCTGGCATGGTTTCCATGGCATGCACGGGGATATCGCGGTCTTTAAAATACTGGAGTGTATATCCCTTTAACGCTTTTTCTAAATTTCCGGTAATGACTGGTTTCCTGTATTTTGTTACAAGGACCAGGTGGTATTGCAGCAGGTAACAAGAGTGCCTGTTCACATAATAACCGTCTGCTCTCAGTTTCATAAAATGCCCTCCAATTCTTGCAGCTGACTTCAAACGATAGTATAATAATACTGTATTATTTAGGTAAAGTCCAGTCTGAAAGGAGGTGACAACTGATGGGGATACGACGGACTTGTAAAGTACAGATTGGAAGGGGCCACGGGCTGTACCCTTGGTGTGAAACCATTACCTCGCTTGCCAACAATCTTTATAATGCATGCAGGTTCCGCCAGCGCCAGCTGATTACGGCGGCCAGGAAAACTGACCGTGAATTGACAGATAACGAGAAAGGCATCATTGCGGAATTTCTTTCAGTATTGAACTGTAACGGCCGCAGCGGGCTTCCTACCTACCCCAGATATGAAACGTTTGACACGGTTATGAAGCTTACTAAAAACCCGGATTATTACGCCAAGGGGCTTCCCAGGCAAAGTGCGCAGCAGGTCCTGAAGCGTTCCTGTACAGATGTGGACAACTTTTTTGCCGCAGTGAAAGCCTGGAAGGACCGCGGATGCCCGGAAGGGGAGCGGCCAAAATTTCCTGGATATAAACGGAAAGGCGGGCATGCCGCTGTTGCCATTACAAACCAGGACTGCACTCTTAAAGAAGGCAGGGACGGAAACCTTATAGCCGGACTCCCGTTTGCGAAAAGCATGCCGCTGAAAATCGGTTTCCCTTTGGGACGCCTGAAACAGGCAGAAGTATGCCCTGATAACGGCGTGTATGTGATTGCCTTCTCTTTCGAGCTGGATTTAGAGGTACCGGTACCGGTGCATCCGGCTTCCCGGATTGCCGCCATTGATTTTGGCGTAGATAACCTTATGGCTGTCACGAATAACTGCGGGCTCCCCTGCCTGCTGTATAAGGGCGGGATCGTGAAATCCACCAACCAGGGATACAACAAACGTCTCGCGCAGATCATGCAGGAAGAGATGAAAAAACCAGGCTGCCCTAAAAACAAGGAAGGCAAGCCCAGGTTCGTCCCCACAGAAGAAAGCATGGGTATGACCCTCCGCAGGAATAATATTGTCCATGATTTCATGCACAAAGCTGCGAAACATCTTGTTTTATGGTGCGTAGATAACCGTATCGACACCATCGCAGCAGGAGTAAATGCTGGCTTTAAGCAGGAAGTAAACATTGGGCACATAAATAACCAGAACTTTGTCCAGATCCCGTTTGCGTACCTGCGCAGCTGTATCAAATACCTCTGCGAGGAACAGGGCATCTTGTATGTGGAGCGTGAGGAGAGCTATACATCAAAGGCATCTTTCCCCGACATGGATTACATTCCAACTTACGGTGTGGATGACCAAAATGTGTCATTTTCTGGGAGACGGAAACCTACCCGCTATCGTGGGATGTACAAAAAGAGCGGGTTCCGCGGTCTTTATGTATCCGGGAATGGTGCTGTTATCAACTCTGACCTGAACGGTTCGGCAAATATCCTGCGTAAAGAGTATCCTGACGCTTTTGAACGCGGGGAGATGCCAGACTTTAACAAGATCCAGGTCATCCGGCATCCGGATCAGGAAAGAAATACAGCGAACCGTGAAACCCAAAAGAAGAATCACACAGAACCCAGCAAGTCCAAACTGCGCCGGGAGAGGAGGAAAGCCAGAATTTTTAAAAGTAATCCTATTAGGATAGGGCTTTGTGAATAGCCTTAAGCCGCTTATGAACCCTTGAAACCACGCCTGAAAAGCGTGGCTCACGCGTTCAGACGTGGTAATTCATACTCCAAAATGCTTGAAAGTATAGTGGTTATGCGAATAATCCAAAATTAGATATAAAAATTGGGCAATAAATATTGTCAGTCTCCACAACATTTGGAAAATCCCTCCTATTAGTATCATCAATTCTTTTCCAGATAAATTATTCGTGTCCCCTTTCGGCTCCAGCGTCCAGGGGAGGAAGAAGTAATCGTAAAGTCCAATCCATCAATGTTCTCTACAATGATCTTTTCCCCTGCCAGTACCCTTCCCGTATCCGTATCTGGGTGTTCTTTCAGATACAGAAGATGCTCATAACTAGATGGATTCACAATATATGCCCTGTTAAAAGCCGGTTCTTCATAAATATAACTAGCACATTCTTTTCTTATCGGTGTAACCCAGTAATAATCTGCCATGGACATATAATGACAAACTAAAGCAGCAAGATGCTGGAATCCCTGCATCCTGCCAAACCTGGAAGGGTCTAGCTGGTATAGCTGCAGCAGGGCCTCATCAAGATTGTAACGTGAGTCCGGTATTACCCTTTCCCTTAACCATACCTCAAAACAGGCATCAAGTAACCCTTCCAGGGCATCCCCTTTATCAGCAGCTGCCTTAAGTGGCTCTGGGAGCAACTCCTTGTGGTGTATGGTAACATTATAAACACTATTGCCACCAATATGTACTTCAAGATGAAAATCCGCAGCAATTTCTTCCTTATTCATTAGGCGCACCAACATATTTTATCAACTCCTCTCTGTTTTCCAAAATTTCGTTGATTGAACCCTGGATCCGTCCATCTAATCCCGATGCAACATAAACATCTGAAATTATGGATGCCAATATGTCAGGTCCAGGAAGATCGAACGGCAAGCTTTTGAGATACTTCATAGCGCTTGCCCGGTCGTTTCCAAAGGGCTTCATTCCGTCAATATTTAAAAACTTTCTTTGCAGGCAAAGTCCGGAATCAAACAACGGGGCCGGTCCCAGTATATCCAAAGTATCCGGATTCCTTAAGAATCCAAAATTCTTTTCATGTCGGTCTGTATTGCCTATAAGAAGATCAAACGCAATCATCTTTTGAAGGAAAGATTCTAACCCTATTCTTGTTAGTCTTTCGTACAATGTACGACTTTCCCCGAAAAACTCATGGCTGTATGCCAATGAGCAGACATACTCAGATGAATCATCCGGAATAAAACTTGGGC
>DWYZ01000036.1 GCA_019118425.1 Candidatus Blautia faecavium
AGAAGAAATCCAAAGCCGCTTGATAGGTTTTCTACAACCTGCCTGCTCATAGACCAGACGAAAAATCAATTCTCCTTCCCTTCCGGCATCTGTAGCACAGATGATATACTCCACTTCTTTGCTATTCATCAGCTTTTTCAAAATTTGAAACTGCTTCTTGGTTCCATCTAAAACTTTCCGTTTCCATTCTTCCGGAATAATGGGAAGATCTTCATACTTCCATTTCCGGTAACGCTCATTATATTCCGAAGCATCGCAAAATGTCACCAGATGACCAATACACCAGGAAACCAGATATCCATTTCCTTTTACATATCCCTCTTTCCGCTCCCCGGCTCCGATCACCTTTGCCAGTGCCATTGCTACGGACGGTTTCTCTGCAATTACTAAAAACATTTCGTTGTTATTCCTCCTCATCTTCTAAAACATCTTCTGAATACTCTTCCTCAGAGGATTTATCTTCTTCATTATCCGGTTCAGATTCTTTTTCGTTTTCTTCGGTCTCATCCTCCTCATATTCATCTTCATTGTCATACTCATGCTTTGGTTTATAGATTTTGAAATAATAACCAGCCCCTAAAACACCCACAGCAACTACACCAATCAACAAATAGGATCCTATCGGTGATTTATCCTCCGGCATTTCAACTTCTGGTTCTTTTGACTCCTCTTCCTCTGTTTCTGGCTTCGGTTCTGGCGTAGGCTCGTTTTTCTCCGCTTCTGCATAGACGGTATCAACTTCTGGCAATGTGACCGTATCAGAAAGCGTAAAGTTCATAAGATCTTTATCACTGACTTCCGTCAGGAAATACACATTATCCTGAGATTTTGAATTATCTACAACCAGATAGAAGATTTTTCCACTCTTGGTCGAAATCGTGTAAAATTCTTTTGTACCGCCTGATGCTGTCTGGGTAACACTTTCCGCACTTTCCCCTGATTGTGCAAGTTCTTCTTCGATTCCGGTAACCGTCCTCTCTTCCACAGTTCCCCTTGCCTCTGTAGGTTCTGATGCCTGAGCATCCTGCGGAAGCGGTGAAGTTTCTGTATTCTCGGCAGTTTCAGTTCCTGTGGTACTGGTAGTACTCATGGAATCCGTATCTGCTTTTTGAGACTGTTTTACCGCCCATTCATAATAGGGATTCTGTAACGTATACTTATCAGAAATATTTCCGGCGCCATCCGTAACCGTAATCTCAATCTGTTTCGTTGTGAAATCTTTTTGAGTCAACTGGATCTTCAGTTTGCCATCCTGCAGTTCTGTATAAGTTGTTCCGTTGACCGTGATTGCCGAAATCCCGGATACCGAGTCATTGCCCTGTATGGTGAGTATGCCATCTGTCAGGGATGCTGAAAGTGTAGGTTTCTCTGTGTCGTAACAGCGAATGGACCGATTCTGTTCATAAACCGTTCCGTTCTGATCTGTCACACGTACATATACCGTCTCATTGCCTTTGATCGTCACACTTTTTGATTCTGTAATATCCTGCCAGCTTCCGTCTTTACCGACTTTCGCTTCTATTTTTGCGATTTGAAAACCTTCCCCCATCTGACTGGTGTCTACCGAAACAGTAACGTTGGCATCTCCCTGTTTCCAGCCATCCGGCTTTTCAATCGTGATTGCACTCCCTGCCTGCCCCGCTGCATAAATGTATGTGGCAGGGTAAAGAGCTGTAGTAATACTCAGAATAGTAGCAGCTGTAACCAGCACTTTTTTAAAACCGGTTATCTGCCTGTGCCCTTTCTTCATTCTGAGTTGCTTCATTTTCTCCAAATTTATCATCTGATTGCTTATCCTCCTTCTGATTATCTGCCAGTCCTGGCAGCGCATTTTTCATTCTTTTCCGGAATTCTTCCAGTTCTGGAATTGTCATGTCCATAGCACGGATATCCGTACAATTTCCAGATTCTCGGATTCTGTCTTTGCTGCCTCGGCAGCTTTAAATCTTTTAAGATCAGCCTCATACCGTGCTTTAGATACTTCCATTTTTTCTTTTGCTCTTTCGTAATCAGCAATCGCTTTTTCCAGACTTTTCATGTTTCTCCTTTCCGGGCGGTCATAACACCGCCCTGTCTTTACCACCGGCCAAAACCATAAAAATGACTCTGCCAGTAAGAAGAGTAAATAGACGCATACTGTATCGGATCACCACAATGGATCATCTGACCATTTCCAACATAAATGCCAACATGCGTAACCGGTACTCCGGCATTGTAGGTACCTGTGAAGAAGATCAGGTCTCCAGGCTGTACATCCGACTCTGATACCGGGGTACACATATCGTATAGCCCCTGTGCAGTGAGCCTTCCTGTGTTTCTTACTCCGGAATTCGTCAGACAATAGCTTACAAAACCCGAACAGTCAAAGCCACTTGGAGAATACCCGCCCCATACATATGGTGTTCCCAGATAACGGGCAGCTTCTTCCAAAAGCCGCTGTGCTGCTTCACTGGTATATTCATTGCCACCAAGCACAGATCCTTCTCCCGTTTCCAGATAAAAAACCGGATTGAGCCTTTCCCCATTTTTCAAAACTTCAACATGCAAGTGACTTCCAGTAGAATTTCCAGTACTTCCGGCCAGGCCGATCACATCACCTTTCGTAACAGTTGATCCGTTTGATACATGAATGCTTTGCAGATGCGCATACCTCAGTTCATATCCCCGGCTATCCTGAATGATCACATAATTCCCATAGCTTTCATTATAGGCTGCGGTGGTCACTGTTCCGGTCAACCCGGCTTTAATTTCTGTTCCCTCTGGGACACTGATATCCAGCCCATTATGCATCTGGTTATCATTGGAGATGGGATGAATCCGGTAGCCAAAATAGCTGCTCACATTGGAATACCAGTTAAAATCGAAGGGACTGCCGAACATCTGCAGGTTTCCTTTTGTCTCGTTATATGCCTGGAATAACTCTTTTTGGAAAATCCCCAGACGATTCTGACATAAGCTCATCAGGCTCTGGGTATTTAATGTGACATTTAATACATCCACATCCCTGGTTCTTGTAACTTCCACCTCCTGACTGCCGTTGTCATCTGCAAGAAAGCACTCCCATGTCTGATGTCCATGAGCGGACGCAGCTGCATGATTGTCATAATACACATCAAACTGAACACCATATCTGGCAAATGCTCCCGTATCTTCTACTGTGTATTCAATCCCATTCATGATCACTTTCGTTCCGATTGGGACAAAAGGATCGGAGGCATCCACAGCTAATGTATGGTTGGCAGTCGGATAAACTCCGGATGCCGTTGGCCCTCCAGACCATACGCCGCAACAGATCGGGCAGTTGCAATATCCACTGGTCACTACATTTCCAAGGGATTCCCCTACACGCACCGTCGTGGTTTCAGTCACCGTTTCCTGAACTGCTTCTGTTTCCAGCTGATACTGAAGGGCAAACAGGGTATCCAGCTCAGGTTTTACTTGCTCAAAGGTAAATTCCTCATATTTTGCAGAAAGATAACTGATCAAGACAAAAGGATCATGCTCAATCGGCCCAATATTATAACGATATTCTTCATGGCCAGGCTCTTCTTCTTCCATCTGATTGATTCGCTCCTGAAGATTTGCTTCCAACTGCGTGTAATAGAGATCAGCCTGCAGGATAGCTTCGTCAGAAGAAATGTAACTGGTACCGGCATAACTGATCACACTCTGCATAAATGCGGAAGAACAAGAACTGACGCTTGTCATAAGTAAAAACAGCAACCCTACGATTGCTGCCATACTAAGGTAAACCTTTCGATGTTCCTTAAAAAAGTTGGTAACTTTTCCCCCGATTTTTTTTATATAATCAATCGTTCCTACGGCTGCTGTTCCAGTTGCCTGTTCTGCTCGCTTTGCTTTTGCATATTCCCGCTTAATTCTTTGCTTTTGGATCAGTTTCTTAAGATTGTTACGACTCTTTTTCTGATATTCATCCGCTGCCGATAGTACTTCTTTCTTTGTGTGATAACCTGTCGCTCTTGCCTTTCGTTGGTTCTTTCTGCGGCTACTATTCTGCTTGAGCCGATAAATCCCCTCAGTAGCTTCTTCCAGACTATTTGCACCATCCACAGCAGCATTATCATCCTCATTTTCCCGAATCCGACGATGAACAGCTGCGCTGGCCGCTGCTGTAGCTGCTCCAACTGCCTTTTTCGCTGATCCCGGCTTTCCATCAAATTTCAACCGGCTGTTTTTATCAGGCATATCCGTTACCTCTTGTTCCAGATATACCTTTCCCTTTACAGAATGTTTTTTCAACTTCTTCTTTTTCTCTTCTTCTGAGAATGCTGATTTCTTATTCTGATTTTTTTGATTCTCATGCCGGAAATTGATCCCTTCTGGATCCAAGCGATTCACCTTTTCTGTTTCTGCTTCCCCCCGGATAGATTCTGGAGTTTCTTCATAAGTGAACTTCAGTCTGTGCTTCCGGGCGAGTTTCTTGCTGCCTCCAGTCTGCTTTTTACGGGAATCCCCTCGCACCTGTGCAAGATCCACATGTTTTTCCTGTAATTTCCCTCTACTACTCTTCTGTTGTCTATTCCGGTCTTCATTATTTACTGAAATATCACTTTCCGTCTTTTCCCGGATGATTTTTCTTGTCCGTTTTTTTGTCAGCTCCGGTGCATCTCTGGCCTTATTTTCAGCATGTCTCCCTTGCAAGAAACCCCTTTCCGCATCAGTGATACGAGCGGTAATATCTAACTCCTTTCCCTGTCCTTTTGGGGACATCTGAATATCCCTGGCACGATTGCTGACACGAACAGTTGTTTTTTCAGCCAGGTTCTTTTCCACCAGACCATCTTTTGTTATTTTCTGGACAGTCTTATCCCTGGCCTTTAATTTCTGTTCTGCCATCTGTTACCTCCTGTCTTTCAGTGTTTTCCCGCCTGCACGATACAGGTTAAAAACAATCCACTGATCAAACCTACTGTAAATACAATAAAATACGTTAATCCAGCCATCTCTCCTCCTATTCCCCAGTCTCTTCTGGGCGTGTCGTTAATAGCTGATACAATCTGTTCTTCGGGAAACGATCCACAAATGGTATGATCACATTTCCATAGAACAAAAGACCTTCTCCTTCATTACTGTTTGTGACATAAGAAAGCTGTGTCGGAGAAATATTCAAATGTTTTGCTAAAATCTGCCTGTCACCGGCTGCCTGGTTCAGCATATAAATAAAATCCGAGTTTTCAAAAATGTTCTCAATCTCCCGGCTGGCCAGCAGATCCTTGATATTCTGGGTAATGCCCGTCGGAATTCCACCCCATTTACGAAATCGCTTCCAAATTTCCACACTGTAAGTTGCCGTCTGTTCCTCCTTTAACAGCAAATGAAACTCATCAATGTAGTATCTGGTTGCCTTATGGGCAGAACGATTTAATGTTACACGGTTCCAAACCTGATCCTGCACGATGAGCATTCCGATCTTTTTCAGCTGTTTTCCCAGCTCCCTAATATCAAAACAGACAATCCGGTTATTGATATCGACATTCGTCTGATGATTAAACACATTCAGAGAACCGGTAACATAAATCTCAAGGGCGGTTGCCAGTCGCTGTGCCTCCGGTTCATCCTGATTTCGCAAAAGATCATATAAGTCCTGCAGAATCGGCATATTTTCAGGAACCGGATCCGAAAGATAGTTCTGATATACCAGCCTTACACAACGGTCAATAATCGTCTTTTCCACCGGTTCCAATCCATTCTTCCCGCCAACGATCAGTTCGCACAGAGATAAAATAAAGTCGGATTTCAGCGATAAAGGGTTATCCTCTTCGGAATAATTCAGATTCAAATCCATCGGATTGATATATTGGGTAGATACCGGTGATATCCTAACTACCTGCCCATGCAATGCCTCTACCAGCGGATAATACTCTGCTTCCGGATCGCAGATGATAATGTCATCTTCCGTAATCAGAAAACAGTTCGTAATCTCTCGTTTTGCTGAAAAGGATTTACCGGATCCTGGAGTTCCTAAGATCAGTCCATTCGGGTTTTTCAGCCGTTTCCTGTCCACCATGATGACGTTATTGGAAAGAGCATTCAGGCCATAATAAAGGGCTTCCCCCTCCTGGAACAGCTCCTGCGTCGTAAACGGAATAAAAATGGCTGTTGCTGAAGTGGTAAGCCCACGCTGTATCTCAATTCGGTTTAATCCCAGTGGGATGCAGGACATCAATCCTGCTTCCTGCTGATAATCCAAGGGCCGCAGGGAACAATTGTATTTCTGGGAAATTCCCTGTACCTGAAAAATATTGTTATCCAATTTCTGCCTCTTCTTAGCTGTGCTCATCACAAGGACTGTGACAAGGAACATTCTCTCATTCCTGGACTGCAGATCTTCCAGCAGATTTTTCGCTTCTTCCCCAAAGGTCACAAGGTCAGAAGGCAGCACGTCCATATCATATCCAGCCCTTACTGCTTTCTTCTGTTCCTCAATTTTCATTTTATCCAGGTCTGAAATCTTTCCCTTGATCATTTTGATCGCTGAAGTCTGGTCAATGGATTGAATATGGATATTCACATTGATACTATCGTCTACATCCAGAAAGTCAGCAAGCATTCGGTCTGTCAGTTCCGGTGCTAAAATCTGCAGATAACTGATACTCCCGATTGTTTTCCCCATCAGAAAAGACGAATTCTTCGAGAAATTAAAGGAAGTAGGCGCGATAAAATCTTTGGTTCTCATCCCGGTTTCCGGCAGCATTCGGTAATGGAACCGGAACGGTTCAATCCGGTCCTGATTAAAGATATGGTACAGAATCTCCAGCCTTTCTACTCCATTGAGGGGCCGTGCCTGTGCTCCCAACACCTTGAAGTTGTTCAAAACGTCTGTCTCGATTCTTTCCAGTCTTGCTCTAGCCACTTTCAGGCTTTCCGCCTCAATCCCAAATGTAATATACTTGGTTTTCACCAGTCCGTTATTTCCCTTGGACAACTGATTTTTCAGCATTGCCCGGTACTCTTCCCGGATTTCATTGAAATCATCATTCTGGTCCGGAATATCAATGCTCTTTTCAAACTCTTCCACATCTACCTGCTGGTTAATGAATGACAACTGTACGCTGATCGATGAATCAAAATAATTCAGGAAATCACAGTAGTTTTCAAAGATGGTTGTTTTATCTTCATTGAGTGCCAGCTGATAATTGATATCGTAAAACTGCACGGTTTTTGAAAAATAATTCTTCGTTACCTGGCAGATGCCATCCTCCAGCATCCTTAAATACGGAATGCTCTGTTGCGCGGTTTGCGGAATGTTTCTCTGTTTTTTCCTTTCCTTGTCCTGTTTCTTTCTACGCTTCTCTTTCTCCCTTTCCTTTCTGTCTTTTCCTTTTTTTCTTTCCTGACGGTTTTTTCTTGCCGCCAGCTCCAGTCGCTGTTGCTGTGCTTCGATTTTCTTTTTTGCCATTCGGCTGATCCTCCTTTTTTGCAAGGGTTGCCACCGTCCGGTAGAAATTTTCGGTCTGGTACGGGCGTACCGCCGGACAGATAAATTTCTGACGGATGATATTCCCCATCACTTTTTCAAAAGGAAGCCCGTCCTTCTCATACATTGCCATAAAGAAAAATGGCAACATGATCGTCACCATTAAGATTGCAGATATGCTGGATCCAAGAACGCCTCTCGTCAACAGATAAAACGGAACTCCCACTACTGCGGCAAGCGAGAAAAAGATCAGCTGCCGCTTTGTCAAATTTAAAGCTACTTTCGTTTTGACCTTTGTAAGATCTTTTGGTACTGGTACATACGCCATAGGTATGTTCTCCTTTCCTGCCCGCTAATGGGCATTAAAAATTGATTTACTGAGGCTTCCGGTCTTAAATAGCGAGAATGCCAAAACGACCGTATATGCCGCAACTGAAAACATTGCTCCATGCAGATTGGTTGAAATAACCATGGAATTTACCAACACAGCATAGATTCCAACACAAACAAGCATGAAGAATCCCTGAAATGCCAGTGCGAATAAGCCTTTTAAATAGTTATTGCCGATATTGCCCCATTCCTTGTTTGTCATAGTTGCAAATGGGATCGGGGCGACGGAAGTATAAAGGTAGATTTCAATCATCCTTCCATACAGGATCACTGTAATAATCACAGATAGAATATTCATAGTCAGGCTGATCAGCAATGTCTCCATTGCCAGCAAAAATAGTTCTCCGACCTCCATTTCTTCCAATGAATCTGTTAATGCTGCTACAGCCTCCGCTGCATCCAATGCAGTATCACTGGAAATCACGCCGGCAGCACCATTCACAATATGCTGACCAACATCAAAGACAGCCATCGTGATATTAAAGGTATTTGTTACGAGATAGATTGCAATGTAAGCTTTGAAGATCCACAGAAAAATATTATACGTTTCAAACTCATGAAAATTATTTTTCTGTGTGACCATCGTGATCAGCTCATAGCAAAGAACAAAGGTAATAATCAGCCCGGCAATGGGCACGATCACCGTCTGGGATAAATTCTGAATCAAATTGAAAACGCCAGAATTCCATGCCTGCGGTGTCTGCCCAACTTGTCCGGCTATGGTGCCAACCTTATCATTGACCTCCGTAAACATACCTTCCAATCCATTTTGGATCATCCCTATTAGAATCTCCTTTATGGCTTCCGTGATCCTCTCAATAATGGTATTCATCCATTACCTCATTAGCTGAACAATGTCGCCAGCTGAGGAATCAGGGTAGTTCCCAGCAGCATAATTCCTGCACCTGCCATCAGCTGTTTAATTCCCTGGCTCTTAGCGCCAGGATTGTCGTTTCCATAACCCTCCAGAAGGTTAACAACACCCCATACACCAAGTCCAGCGCCGATTGCAATAACCAGTGTTTTCAGAGTTTCAACTGCACTGCTAAAAAATGCCATATTTCTTACCTAAACTAACTTTTCGGGTGTTCCGGGAATGAAAAAACGCCGGTATGTTTACCAGCGCACCCTGTTAGTTATTCCTTTCCTCATTATTTTCCTGCTCATTCCCCGCTACTGTCATATCCATGGTGACAACTTCCACCTCATCATCTGGTTTTGGTGTATACCTTGGATCCAGTTCTTTTTCTACCCGAAACCGGTTCTTCTCGCTATAATCTGCCAGCAGCCGGTAGTTCGGATGTTTTGTAATATCATATTTGTCCGAGTAAAATGGACGGACACCCCGGATCTGCAAAATGCACTTTCCACCATCCATTACTGCGATCTCATCTTCTGTCATCAGCTGCTTTCCTGTTTTCTGGTAATTCAGACCGAACGATTTCTGATTACTCCTTGTTTCTGAAGTATTATAAAGATCAATCGTCTCTTTCCCTAAAAGCTCACTCATCTCTTTCAGTGTGGTCTTTTCCTTTCCCCCAAGAAACAGCATGGTGTCACAATTCCCCAGTATAGTGTCTGCGCTGTCTTTATACATTGTCTTCAGCTGACTCTGGGACTGTAAAATAATAGAAGCAGAGATTTCCCTGCTTCGTATAGTCGCAATCAGCTTATCAAATTGGGGAATCTGACCGATGTTCGCAAACTCATCACATATAACACGTACATGAACCGGCAGACGGCCTCCATACTTATCATCTGCTTTGTCACAAAGCAGATTGAAAAGCTGCGACTGTAGCATTGCTATGACAAAGTTAAATGTCGTGTCCGTATCGGACATAATCAAAAACAAAGCTGTTTTCCGGTCTCCCACCTTATCCAGCTCCATCTCATCATAACTCATGATTTCTCTAAGCTCTGCGATATCAAACGGTGCAAGCCTTGCTCCGCAACTGATCAGGATACTTTTTGCCGTCTTTCCTGCCGCCAATTTATATTTTTTATATTGCCGTACAGCAAAATGCTCCGGATTCTTTTTCTCCAGTTCATCAAACAACATATCAACTGGATTTTTATAGTTTTCATCATCCTCCCTTGTTTCACTTTCATTCAGCAGATCAATCAGAGTATTCATGTTTTTCTCTTCTTCCGTACCTTCATACCAGATTAGAGCAATCAGGGCTGTATACAACAATTTTTCTGCTTTTACCCAGAAATCTTCGGTGGATTTTTCCCCCTCTCCTTTCGTATTTGCAATGATCACCGTTACCAGCTTCAGAATATCTTTTTCAGATTTCAGATAGGCAAACGGATTGTAATGTAAGGATTTAGAAAAATTGATTGTATTTAAAACTTTTATTACATAAGGTTCATGAACAACCTTTCCTGTTTTATCTCTTACAATTCTTCCCTGCTTATCCTTCAGAGGCGCCCCTTTTGCCAGCATTTTCCCACATTCTTCGATCAAAGTACCCTTAGGATCAGTAATAACCATGGAACAATTCATCATCATAATTGATACTTTAACAAAAAATCTTGTTTTTCCGCTTCCGGAACCCCCGATCACACAGATATTTTTATTCCTTGCATACTTCGGATTTTTTGGACGGCTTTCCATGGTAATGGATTCTGTTGCTGTCAGAGGAATGTTCATCCAAAAATCATCCGCCATAAACGGCTTGATATCTTCTTTTGTCCCCCATGAAGCGTTTTGTCAAGTGCTTTTTTGAGTTATTGACGCAAATTCTTGTGAAAGTGCGAAAGTGCAAAGTGCAAAGGGTCTGCGTTTTGCACTTTCAGCTTGCGGGTTCGGGTGGCTGCTTCTTCTTGATGAAGTTATACCATTGACCGCCGACACGCCTTGCGCCTAAAATACCGCCCATGTTGCGCTTGGCGTTCTGTACCGTCCTCTCGGATATTCCGGCTTCGGCTGCGTCCTTTACAATGTCCTCGCTGGCAAGTTCTTTCCCGTCTGCAAGCAGGTCAAGTATCAGCTTCTCGGCTTGCTCGGTCTTGGTGGCGGTGTTCCCGCCCGCGCCGGATAGCAGCTCGTCGGCGGTTATGTCATATTCGCCTATCCATGAAAAGCCCGT
>DWYZ01000215.1 GCA_019118425.1 Candidatus Blautia faecavium
AAAAGTTCCATTCGGTCACCGCCTTTGTATTATACTGTATTGTTTGAACAAGTACAGTATAATACGCAAAAGCACAGTTGTCAATTCCTATTTGTAAAAATGCTATTCTTTTCCACAGATATGGGAAGCAAAGGTAAACCTCTTAGATTCCATTTATTTTGTGAAATATTTATGGTTTTTACCACTTTTCCTCCTACTGACGCATTTTACTCACAGAATACGTTGACTGTGCCAATAATGGTAGATGGAAAGTTTACTTTTATATTCAAACTTCTTGCTATCATGCGCAGTATATGTTATAGTGTTATACATAACAGTATAACACTATAACAGTAAGAAGGTGAGAACGATTGAAACTGATAATCTCCAATGTATCCGGCACACCTATTTATGAACAGATTAAGCAGCAGGTAAAAACAGCTATTCTGTCAGGGGAACTTCAGACCGGCGAGGCCCTTCCTTCTTTAAGAACGTTGGCTAAGGATCTTAAGATCAGCGTCTTAACCGTAACAAAGGCCTATACGGAGCTGGAACAGGAAGGTTTTGTGAAAAATATTCAGGGCCGGGGATGTTTTGTTCTGGGAACCGACTCCCAGCTTATGAAAGAACAGCTAATTTGCAAAGTAGAAAATAATTTGACACAAGCCATAAAAGCCGCGAAGATCGCCGGCTTATCAAACGAAGAATTACATCATCTTTTAGATATTTTATTGGAGGCAGATGCAGATGACTAATTATTTAGAAGTAAAAAACCTGTCAAAATCTTTTGGCAAATTTCAGCTCCATGACATCACTTTCACTCTCCCTAAAGGCTATATCATGGGGCTTGTCGGTCCCAACGGCTCCGGCAAAACCACCACAATCAAACTTATTTTAAATATGCTCAAACGTGACAGCGGAGAAATCAAGATCATAGGACTGGATAATATCTCTGACGAACAAAAAGCTAAGGCAGAGCTTGGAGTAGTATTTGATACGAACTATTTCAGCGATGATTGGCAGGTAACCCAGATAGAAAAATCCATCTCTGTCTTTTATCCTAACTGGAATTCCAAACGATTTGCGGAAATTCTAAAGAAATTTCATATTCCCCCTATGAAAAAGGTAAAAGAGCTTTCAAAAGGGATGCAGATGAAGCTAATGTTGGCCTGCGCCTTCTCCTATGATGCAAAATTGCTGATCCTGGATGAGCCCACCAGCGGCCTTGATCCAGTTTCCAGGGATGAGCTTTTGCAGATCCTTTCCGAATATATTGAAGACGGAGAACACAGCGTCCTGTTTTCCACTCATATCAGCAGTGATTTAGAACGGGTCGCTGACTATATCACTTATATAAGCTACGGAAACTTATTTTTCACCGGCAGCAAAGACGAGTTTTTAGACAATTTTCGTATCGTCAAAGGCGGAACGGATGAACTTTCCCCTGCTCTTAACAAGAAAGCAGTCGGAATCCGCATCTTCCCCACAGGTTTTGAAGCCCTGATAAAAAAGGAAGATGTAAATGCGTTTTCTCCTTTAACCATCGAACCGGCTGCTATTGATGAGATTATTGTATTTTCAAGTAAGGAAGGTGAGGATCATGAGTAATATATTAAAAGTCACAAAACTGGATTTTTCCCTTGTAAAGCCTTATCTGAAGGTAATCGGCTTTACTATGCTTCTTCCTATCGCTTTTACAGCAATCAATCGCTCTATAACAACCGGTGTCTCCTTTGCTATGTGCTTTATCGCCATGACAACCGGTTACCCCTTCTCTATTACAGAAAAAAACAGTATGGAACGGCTTTTAAGAATTTTGCCCATAAAAAAAGGAGAGCTGGTCATTGGCCGTTACCTCTTTGTTTTGACTCTTGGGATACTTGCCCTGACGGTTTCTCTTGTCACTCATCCTATCGTACTTGGTGTCATGGGTGAAGCGGTCCGATCAGAAGATCTTATCGAAGCGGCAGCCGGCGGTTTATTTCTCTTTACCCTTTACACAGTATTTCAGATTCCTGGATACTATAAATATGGTTCTATCAAAGGACGTGTATTTATGTATATTCCAGCGGCAGGATTTATAGTGACCTTATTTCTTCTGCCTAAACTTCCTGCAAACCATCCTATGCTCACCAGAATTGAAGAATCTCCGGCGCTGGTTATTGCCTTGTTATTTGTATGTGTTATTTTTATGTATCTTGTATCTATCTGGGTTTCTATTAAAATTCTAAAAAACAAGGAAATGTGAGGGAAAGATATGGATTTTACAATCTTAGCAGTAGTTCTCCTTATTGGTATAGGAATTCCTGCCAGAAATAAGTGCATTCAAAAATACCGGGAAGAAAAAAAGAATAAAAAGAAAAAGAACTGACATAAAAAGCGCAAGCGAACCGATAAGCCGGGTTATGTCGTGGGTGATCATCTATCTAGGCCATCCGTTGCCGAATGGCTCAAGCGACCTACCTGAAAGCACGACGGGCCGCCGTATGGCTTTCTTTTTGGTCTTGCTTCGAATGGAGTTTACATGTGCCCTTTCTGTTGCCAGAAAGGCGGTAGTCTCTTACACTGCCTTTCCACCCTTACCTTCCATACAGAAGGCGGTTTATTTCTGTTGCACTGGTCTGGGAGTCACCTCCACCGGACGTTATCCGGCATCCTGCCCTGTGAAGCCCGGACTTTCCTCGTCTGCACCCTTTCGTCTGTGCAGCCGCGATCACCTGGTCCGCTTGCGCAAATGCTATTCTATCATGTATTTTCAAAGATGTAAAGCGTCTTAAACATTAAAACAGCTTCCCCCTATAAATTCCCTCAGAATGGAATTGTTAGGAATTTCCTCGCTTGGCACTGCCACAAAGTAATCGAAAAATTTTAAAAGCCGCTTTGCCTCCAGATATTCCGGTTCCTCCTTGCGGATCCCGAAAAGCAAAGGCTCTGCATACACTTTTAGGCAAGCCAGCTCATAGATCAAAGCTGAGTTAAACATAACGTCCGCTTCCTCCTGAAAGGGAAAGATGTTTCTCTCCTCTCCCCTTCTCACCGAAGGCCATCTGGCAATCGTATCTTTAGCCGAAGTTCCCCGCGTCCTTGCATCCCGGACGATCCGGCGGATCAGACGGCCGTCTGTA
This sequence comes from Candidatus Blautia faecavium, assembly GCA_019118425.1. Lineage (GTDB taxonomy): Bacteria > Bacillota > Clostridia > Lachnospirales > Lachnospiraceae > Blautia_A > Blautia_A faecavium. Next base: position 3,105 of record DWYZ01000215.1, read on the forward strand.
GTAGGGATCCGGTTATGTTCGTCTATGTTCAGCATAGTAAGAGCGCTGATGTAGATTTTAAACTTGTTTTCCTTAGGCAGGGCATAGCTTAGTTTATCATTCAGTCCATGGATCCCCTCGATCACAAGAACATCTTCCTTCCCAAGCTTCAGGTAATCTCCCCGGTACTCCCTAAGGCCGGTCTTAAAATTAAACACCGGAAGCTCCACCCGTTCCCCCTTAAGGAGTAAGAGCATATCCTTGTTAAACTGCTCCACGTCAATCGCTTCCAGACACTCATAATTCTTTTCCCCATACTCATCCAAGGGCGTATGCTCACGGTTCACAAAATAATTATCCACCGCTATAGGATGAGGCTTCATCCCATGAGCCGCAAGCTGGATGGAAAGCCGGTGGGAAAAGGTAGTTTTTCCTGATGAGGACGGACCTGCGATCATGATAAACTTTTTATTTTTTTCCTTGACGATCTGCTCTGCTATCCTGGAAATCTTAGCCTCCTGAAGGGCTTCCTGGATCAAAAGAATATTCTGAATCCCATCTCTGGTAATCCGGTCATTTAATTCTCCTACTGTGGAAATATCCAGTTTGTCTCCCCATTCCTGAGATTCCTTCTGCACCTGAAAAATTTTTTCGTGAGGGGTAAATTCAGGCAGCCTGTCAGGTTTTCCAAATTCCGGAAGCACAAGTACAAAGCCATTATCGTATAACTGCAGGTCAAAATACTGGATATAGCCGGTATGATTTACCATAAACCCATAATAATAATCATCAAAATTCTCTATACTGTAAATGTTTACCTTGGAAACTCTTCTATAACGGAAAAGTTTCTCCTTATCGTACATATGATGCTTATGGAAAAGCGTAATAGCCTCATCTGTCCCTATGCTTTGTTTTTCAATAGGAATCTGCGCGTCCACAAGCTCTCTCATCTTCTTTTTTACAGAATCCAGAAATTCCTGGTTAAGGATCGTACTTCCTTCCATGGTGAAATAGTATCCTGAACCTACGGAATAATGGATCACCACCTTATCGATATTTTCTTTTCCCGCCACATCGTATATTGCCTTGAGCAAAACCAGGCAGGCACTTCTTTTATAGGTCTGATAACCAATGTCGTCTTTTGTGGTTATAAACTGTACGGTACAGTCATTCTTCAGCCGTTTGTGCAGCTCGCGAAGCCTCCCGTCCACAGTTACTAAAAGAATCGGTGCATCTGTGATCCCTTGGTAGTCCTTTACAATGTCTGCATAGCACAGTCCCTGCGGGTATTCTCTCGTCTCCCCATTTATCGTCACTTTGCACATTTTCTGCTCCATGAAATACCCTCCTTACACCTTTTCATCGAAAGTGTTCATGAGCATTCCGCTTTGCTCCCTGCTCATGAACACTGGTCTCAAGTTATAAAATCGTATACGGGCTTTTTACTTTGGCGCATGAAACCTCCATATCCGGAAACGCCTTTACCAGCTCCTCTTTCATCGCCTCCATAAAAATATATTCTGTGCCGTAATGGCCTGCGTCGATCAAGGCCATTCCCTGGGCAACTGTATCAATTCCCGTATGATGATCGATGTCTCCTGTCACGTATACCTGGGCATGGTTCTTTAACGCTTCCTCGATCATGCTTTTCCCGGCTCCTGTACAAACCGCCGCACGCTCCACTTCCATATCCAGCGGGCCGTATACTTTCACGTCATTCAGCTTATAGGCTTCCTTTACAAACAGGGCGCATTCTCTTAACGTCATTCTTTTCGGCAGCATTCCCACTCTTCCGAAGCCCTCTTCTTTTCCATCCCGCTCTTCTGTAACAGAAAGCACGGATGTATCCTTTAACTGCAAATAATCCGCGCTTAACTGGGCCATGCCCAGGACATCATAATTGGTATGCATCGCGTAGTAGGAGATTCCCTTGCGGATCAATGTCAGGATCTTCCTTCCTGTAAATGTATGATTGTTTATTTTACGGATATTCGTAAATATCATAGGATGATGGGTAAGGATCATATCCGCGCCTTTTTCCACAGCCTCAAAAAGTGTCTCCTCTGTAAGGTCCAAAGCCAGGAAAACGTGATGAATTTCCTTTTCATCATCTCCCACTAATAGTCCTACATTATCCCAATCCTCAGCCGCCTGGGGCGGATATTTCTTTTCAATCCACTGTGTCAGTTCCTTTACCTTCATATAGTTCCATGGCAGCCCGGATCAGCCGCCTTTCCTCCTTAATTTCTTCCGTCCGCTGCTGTCCTTCCCTGGAAGAAGTTTTAGAAAGATTTTTTAAAATTTCTCCGCAGATCCTGTCCTCCCGCCTCAGATACTGGCCCAGCACCGGATGTCTCCTTAAAAGAAGCAATTTCCCGAACTGCTCCTGGACCGGGCTTAAGGGAAGCATCTCTCCCCTTCGCCGTACCGCCCGCATCATGGGATAAAATTTTCCATCCTCTAATACCATATCCTCTTCTTCTATTTCCCATCCATTCTCCCGGATAAACCTGCGAAAATGGGGAATATCCGACTGAGGCTGTAAAATCAGTTCCCGGAAACTCTTTGCAGTCCCGAGATCCTTGGAAAGGATACGCTCCATTAAAGGGCCGCCCATTCCGGCGATGACCAGAGTCTCGCCTTCTCCCGGTTTTAAAGCGGCAAGGCCGTCAGACAGCCGCGTTTCTATGTACTCTTCCACGCCATACTGCAGAATATGCTCCTTCGCCCGCAAAAGGGGGCCTTCCCTCACATCCATAGCGATGGCGCATGGAATCTTTTTATTTAAGATCAGGTACACCGGCAGATATCCATGATCACAGCCCACATCTACCAGCCGGTTTCCTTCTGTCACCATATCTGCGATTGCGGATAGCCGCAAAGATAACTGCATATAAGCTCTCCTTAATCCAGATAATCCTTAAGCTTCCGGCTGCGGCTTGGATGACGCAGCTTGCGCAGCGCCTTCGCCTCGATCTGACGGATACGTTCTCTGGTGACATTAAATTCTTTTCCTACTTCTTCCAAAGTGCGGGCTCTTCCATCATCCAGGCCGAAGCGGAGCCTTAACACTTTTTGCTCTCTGTCAGTAAGAGTGCCTAAAACTTCTACCAGCTGCTCTTTAAGAAGGGTAAAGGCCGCCGCGTCTGCAGGCACCGGAACATTGTCGTCCTGGATAAAATCTCCCAGATGGCTGTCCTCTTCCTCACCGATAGGCGTTTCCAGAGATACCGGTTCCTGAGAAATCTTAAGGATTTCCCTTACACGGTCCACTGACATATCCATTTCCTCCGCGATCTCTTCCGGGGTAGGTTCCCGTCCGAGCTCCTGCAAAAGCTGTCTGGACACACGGATGAGTTTATTAATGGTTTCTACCATATGCACCGGGATACGGATGGTCCGCGCCTGATCCGCAATGGCTCTGGTAATGGCCTGACGGATCCACCAGGTTGCATAGGTACTGAATTTATACCCTTTACGGTAATCAAATTTTTCCACTGCTTTAATAAGTCCCAGGTTTCCTTCCTGGATCAGATCAAGGAACAGCATTCCCCTGCCTACATATCTCTTTGCAATGCTGACAACCAGACGAAGGTTCGCTTCCGCGAGACGTTTCTTCGCGCTTTCGTCTCCCTCCTCCATCCTTTTGGCAAGCTCAATCTCTTCCTCAGCGGTAAGAAGGCTTACTTTTCCGATTTCCTTCAGATACATACGCACAGGGTCTTCAATGCTGACGCCTTCCGGAACCGAAAGGTCGATCTTGTCAAGCTCCACCTCTTCTTCATCATCCAGCTTATCCAGATCCATATCGTCATCAAGGATCAGCTCGTCCGCATTTCCTGTAATACGCAGCACATCCACACCGCTGGCTTCCAGAAAATCAAATACTTTTTCCATCTGATCCACCGTCAAAGGCTGATCTTTAAAAAAGTCGTTGATCTCCTGGTATTCCAATACATTTTTTTTCTTCTTTGCCAGCTCTAGAAGCTCTACCAGCTTCTCGCTGAATTTACCCATATTCATTTCCATAGGTGTTTTGTCCTCCATATAGTGTTTATATTTTATCCTTATTCAAAAGAAATATGCAATTCCTGGCGTTTTCGTCCAAGTTCTTCCAATTCTTTCTTTGCTTTGATCAGTTCCTGAAGCCCTTGCATATCGGAAGGATCCCATTCCCGGTTCTTCTTTGCCAGACTTTCCTCCTTGATCCGAAGGACCGCGTCCGCAAAGGCCCGGTTCTGTTCTTCCTTGTTTTCCAGGTGGATGGTAGCGTTAAAAAGGGATGCCACTTCTCTTTGCTGTTCACTGTCAGTAAAAGCATTTAAAAGTTTGGCCGGATTCACCTCCCCCTCTGCCCTCTGGGCAAAAAGCATGTCCGCCACCTCTCTGTACAAAGGCTCCACAAAATCTTCCGATTTAATGTATTTTTCCACTGTTTCAAAAATACCGGGATAGGTCACAAGCCAGGTAAGCATCAATTTCTGGGCTTTTTGTCCGGCTGACTCCGCCTTCTTTTTCTCCGGAACCGTGCTTTTCACTGTGATCCGTTTCTCCGCCTTCGTCCCTTTTATAGCCAGGGAATTTACTCGTTTTCTCAAATCCCCGGCTTCCACATGATACCGGTCCTTATATTTTTTTACAATGGCGTCAATATATAAATTTCTTTCCAGCTCGTCCTCAAGTTCCAGAAGAAGCTCTGCGCAATGGTCGAAAAAGCGGTTCTGGCCCTGAGGCTCTTCCATGGGATACTCCCGTTCCCCTATGCTCACCCGGAACATAAAGCTGTCCATTGCCTGGTTCAGCCGCTCCTCAAATGCCTCCGCCCCCAGATTTTTAATAAATTCATCCGGGTCTTTATAGGGTTTTAAATCCACTACCCTGGAGGTCACTCCCGCATCCCTGAGAATAGGGATCCCGCGAAGGGCGGCGCGTATTCCCGCCTCGTCGCTGTCGTATAAAAGCAGTACCTCCTGGGTATAACGCTTCAGCAGACTGGCATGTCCGGAAGTGAGAGCCGTTCCCAGGGAAGCCACCGCATTAGTAAAGCCTGCCTGGTGCATGGATATCACATCCATATACCCCTCGCAGACAATAAGATAATTTTTCCTGGTGGTCCTGGCCACGTTCAGCCCGTATAAATTCCGGCTTTTATCGAAGATCTTTGTCTCCGGGGAATTTAAGTATTTCGGCTTTCCCTCCCCCATCACTCTTCCGCCAAAGCCGATCACACGGCTGTTTACATCCATAATAGGAAAAATAACCCGGTTCCAGAACTTATCGTACATACCGTGGCGTTCGTCCACATTAAATAGTCCGGATTCTCTTAAAACCTCATCGCTGTATTTCTGTTCCTTTAAATACCGGTACAGATCGTCGCTGTATTTATCTGAATAGCCAAGGCCGAATTTTTTCATGGTCTCATCGCTTAAGCCCCGTCCCGCAAGATACTGGTAGGCTGTCTTTCCGTTTTCTCTTCTTAATTGATAGTAAAAATACTGGGCAGCCTTTTTATTAATCTCAAGGAGCATGGCCTTTCTCTCCGCCTTCTGTCTGGCTTCTCTGGAATATTCTATCTTAGGGAGCTCTACGCCGGCTCTGTCCGCCAGATGCTTCAGGGCTTCTCCAAAGGTAAAATTTTCGTATTCCATGATGAAATTAAAAACGTTCCCCCCCGCGCCGCAGCCGAAGCAGTAATACATCTGTTTCGCCGGAGTCACTGAAAAAGACGGTGTTTTTTCGTTATGAAAGGGACACAGTCCAAAATAAGAACTGCCTTTTCTGGTCAGTTTTACGTATTGGGACACTACGTCTACAATATCATTTTTCATACGTACTTCTTCAATGATATCGTCTGAATAACGCATGCTTATCCTCCTTCGATGTCAATAAACTTCCCATGCCTTGGGTATGTAGATCTCCCGGAATTTATCCATAGAATACTGGTCTGTCATTCCAGACAGATAATCGCAGACAGCCTGGGATTTTTTTACCCCTTTATGCAGGATCAGCTCCCGGTATTCTCTTGACATGGCCTCCGGGTGTTCTATGTAATATTCGTATAACTCTGTAAGCATTTTAATTGCCTTTTGTTCTTCTTTCTTTGCCACTGGATTTTCGTATACGTTTCGAAACATAATGCGCCGAAGATCCATCATGGCCTCCTGGATTTCCTGGGACATTTGGATGGAGTCCTTATCCATACTGTTTTCTATAATATCATGCACAAACGTATTCAGTCTTTCCCTGGTGGTATAACCTAAAAGCATCCTAAGGGTTATGGGGATGTCATCCTCAGTAATGATCCCGGCCCGCTGGGCGTCATCCATATCGTGATGGATATAGGCAATCTTATCAGAATAGCGTACTACCTGTCCTTCTAAAGTGGCAGGACTTCCGCTGGTGCGGTGATTTAAGATCCCGTTTCTCACCTCCCAGGTAAGATTCAGTCCTCTTCCGTTTTTTTCCAGTACCTCTACCACCCTCACGCTCTGCTTATAGTGCGCAAAGCCGTCGGGATGAACTTCATTAAGAGCCCTTTCCCCTGCGTGGCCGAAGGGAGTGTGGCCCAGATCATGACCCAGCGCAATAGCCTCCACCAGATCTTCGTTCAGGCGCAGCGCCTTGGCGATAGTCCGGGCTATCTGAGATACTTCCAGCGTATGTGTCAGACGGTTTCTGTAATGATCTCCCTGGGGAGCCAAAAACACCTGGGTCTTATCCTTCAGCCTCCGAAAGGCTTTACAGTGAAGGATCCTGTCCCTGTCCCGCTGATAGACTGTACGGATGTCGCATTCTTCTTCCTGGCGCTCCCGTCCTTTGGAATGCAGGCTGTGCGCGGCAAAAGGGCTTAGGAGCGCAAGCTCTCTTTGTTCCATGCTTTCTCTGATATTCATAGGCAATCCCTCCACAGACTGACAAAATATCTCCTATTAATTATATTCTACACAATCTCACAAATTCCTCTTTTTTTCAAAAAAATTGTTCTCTTTCCCGCCTTCTTTCTCTAATACACCGTTTTAAAAACAACTGCGCCAGTCTCTTGCCCTTTCCCGGTTGCACAGACAAAGAGCCGCAGAAAACATTCGGTCGAGTAAACTTTCCCTTTACAGGGCAAGTTTACTCGACCAAACATTCTGCTGCTGAATGGCTGGAGTTTGAGAATAGGATTGAAAAAATAATGGAGACATGGCAGAATAGGAACACGGGAAACCATAGAGCCGGGCGGCTTACCCTCTGATTCTCGGAGGGGCTAACCCTCCAGACAAAAGAAAGAAGGACTTGCCGATGAATGTTACATATTCGTATTAATTTGCCCCTTCGGTGCTCCTTTTTGAAAAGCATGGGATTAAAAAATCCCGAAAGCACTGGATTTACAGTACTTTCGAGATTTAGTTCAATGCGGAAGATGGGACTTGAACCCACACGAGCGCATTGCTCACAAGATCCTTAGTCTTGCTCGTCTGCCAGTTCCGACACTTCCGCATATCGCATTTCGTGGGATTCTTTTTTGTTCTCCCTCGCGACAAGTGATACTATACCAGATAGTGGGATGAAAGTCAACACCTTTTTTAAAAAAATATAAAAAATTACAACATAACCCACAATGTGCCATTTTTGCCGCCGGCTCTGCTATATTTTGCAAAGCCGGCAGCCCGTTTTTTCAGCCGTTTAGTTCGGCGATTCTGCTCACTGCAACATAGATTTCCTGTATCTTATACCAGGTCAGATAATCTGTAATTCCAGTGGCAGGCAGGCCGAACACACTTTGAAATTCTTTTACCGCGTTTTTCGTATTCTGGCCATAGATCCCGTCCACTGCGATTCTAGGAAGGGCGGGGTAACTGCCTGCAATCGTGTTAAGCTGTTCCTGGAGCTGACGCACCTTATCTCCCCTGGCTCCGATGTCCAGGTCATATCCCGGCCAAGACGCCGGGATCCCGGATATTTCTTCCGCAATATTGATATACATGTCATTGCCGTAGAAATAGCGCAGGATTTCAATCGCGGAATATCCCTGATCTCCCAGAGATTTACTTCCCCATTGGGTCATCCAGCCCCTGTCCCTGCACTGCACCTGCCTTCCATCGCAGTACTGGGTAAGGATGGGCTGACGTACATCTGGCCTGGACAGATAATTTTCAAAAAGCTCATCTACAATCCTGGCAATGCTGTCAAAAATATTTCTGCCGTAGATCCATTTGTGGTCGTAGGCTGTGGAGGAGGTAATGGTAAAATCATAGCCTTTGTTCCGGTACCCCGAAGCCGGCTGTAATTCGGGATGAAAAAAGAAAAGAATCAATAGCTGCTGCCTGAAAAAACTCCTTCTGACAATTTCACTTGATTCGGAATTTTAAATTCTCTTGGAAAGATACTCCTCTTTATCAATTTTAAAAAGGATACGGATCTCTGTCTTTTTTACCTCGATCCGTTCTATCAGCTTGTGAATCAAAACACGTTTGACAGCCGCATCCGCATTCCAGAATACCTCCGGCCAGGCAGGAATCTTTTTCAGGCTTTTTTCCTGCTCCATAAAAACTGAATCCGCCTTTTTTAATTCTATTTCCTGATGGATGACCGCTTTCTCCTGTTTTTCTGCGTGTTCTTTATATTTGCGGATGAGCTCCATCAGTTCCTCCAGGCTTAAAGGATAATCTCCTGTCATTGCATCCGGGATGTTTTTTTCCATAACAGCAATCTTTTCCTGCATTTTCTTAAGCTCCTGCTTTTCTTTTAAAACCCTCCCCGCCTTTATTTCTTTCTTTTTGACACAATTTTTTTCTATCTGTTCCCATACATCTCGTTCTTTTAGAAGCCGGCCAATATACCCGGCTATGGGCTCTAAAACCAGCGGCTCGATCCTCTCGGCGCGTATCTGGCTTGTTTTGTCGTGAAGAGCCCCCTGCCATGCTCTCTGGCATTTATATATCCTTATCTTGCAGGAACGTTTTTCTCCGGTTGCCTTGATAGTCCAGTAATTGTATTTACTTCCATTTGTCATTTTTTCTTTGCAGTATCCACAGTAAATTACATCTATAAGAGGCAACTCCCCTGTATTTTTCCGTATCCCTTTCCAGGCTTCCTCGTCTGTATCTTTTTTATATTTTTCTCCTCTTTGCCGTCTTTTCTCCTGTGTCCTGTTCCAGGTTTCACTGTCTATTATCCTAATGCTTTCATCTGCTTTCTCAGAAATGATCCAGTTTTCACTGTCCAGTCTGCGGTACCTGCCGTTTATTCTCTCCCGACGCTTATAGGCCGTATACCCGGCGTAGATAGGGTTGGTCAGGATACTGGTAATGGTCCCGCTTTTCCATATATCTCTGGGAGCCATTTTTTTATATATTTCGTGTTCATTTAAGATCCGGGCAATTTTAACCGAGCCGAACTCTTTATTTAAGGAAAGTTCATATATGTATTTTACCACTTCTGCCTTTTCCGGCAGGATCACAAGGCCGTGCAGGGCCCGGCCATGTTTGCTGATCTCTCCTGACAATTCCAGCTTATATCCGTAAGGAGCCGCTCCGCCCATAAACTTTCCTTTCTGCACAAGCTTCTGGGCTGTATCCTTTACACGCATCCCTGTATCCGAACTGCTCTTCTGGGCGTTTCCATAACGGAGAGCCAGTATCATCTGCCCCATGATATCATCGGATTCCGGGGAAATACAACCGTCCTTTACCGTATAGATCTCCACTCCGAAGCTTTTCAGACGCATCACATAGGCGCCGATCTCCCACATCCGGCGGCCGATCCGGTCGTCCTTGTAGGCTGCCAGGATATCATATTCTCCTTTTTCCGCGTCATAAAGGGCCTCCTGCAAAACATCTCTCTTTGCTACCGCAGTTTTATACCCGCTGCTGCTTCCTTCGAAATATTCCTTCTCATCCAGGATCCAGTCTGGCTGCTTTTCCACATATTCCCGCACAAGCTGCCTCTGTACCGTCAGATCGCCGTCTGCCTCCAGCTGCTGATTCGAACTTACCCGAAGAAGGATTCTTGCTCTCTTCGCCATTTTCCACTCCCTTTCAGCAATTCAGCGGGGGAAAGTTCCCCCGCTGACAGTTTTCTCCATCTGTTCCCGCAAGGCGCAGGAAAGAATGGCCTTTATTTCCTGGTGGAGATTTTCATTTCTCACCGGCTGCTTTGGAAATTCCAGACGGATTTTTATTCCGTCTTTTTCTGTATGTATGATGTCGTATGCCGTCTGCTCTGACATGGAAAG
>DWYZ01000216.1 GCA_019118425.1 Candidatus Blautia faecavium
AGACAAACTGTTCGAAGGCAAACTGTGGAAGAAATTTTTTAAAGCAGATCGGCTCGCAGCTGCGTGTCAAATACGTGGTTCGTGCCCAAGACGCAATGATTTTTTCTATCCTTGATGTATGAACACAGTGACAGGAGGTGTGAAAAAAGATGATAGAAGAATTTCAGACAGAAAGGCTGCTCCTGCTTTTGAAGAAAATTAATATTGATATGGAATTACGGCTGGAAAAGGCTCTGAGAAAAGAGGATATGAGTGGAACCCAGGCTTATTTTCTGGTGTATATCCTGCGGCATCACCCAGGGGGAACCTATATCACGGAGCTTTGCCATGAGATTGGAGTTTCAAAGGCAACTCTGTCCACCCTTGCAAAAAAATTAAGGGAAAAAGGATACTTATGTTTCGAGGAAAATCCAAAGGATGTAAGAAAGAAAAAATTGGTTCCTACAGAAAAGCTTACGGTCCAGGAAGAAGAATTCCTCAGCCGAGCACAGCAGGTGGAAGAAAAGATATGCCAGGTTCTTGATCTAAAGGAAAGACAGCAGCTATGGGAACTGGAACATAAGATATTGATTGGATTAAGCGAAAAAGAAAACAGACAGGAGGTTACAGCATGAAAACAGTTTTAGCACAACTAAAACAGTACAAAAAGGATGCTTTTCTTACCATGGGATTTACTATTCTGGAAGTGATCATGGAGGTGTTAATCCCGTTTATCACTGCGCTGATCATTGATGACGGACTGGAACAGTCGAATATGCCGGTTATCGTACGCCTTGGCATTCTGATGCTGGTTATGGCGGGAGTAAGCCTGTTCTCAGGGGCAATGGCTGGAAAATACGCGGCAAGCGCCTCTTCCGGTTTCGCCTGTAATTTAAGAGAAGCAATGTACATAAGAGTACAGGGTTACTCTTTTTCCAATATTGATAAATTCAGCACAGCAGGACTTGTGACAAGGATGACTACAGATGTGACCAACGTGCAGAATGCGTTCCAGATGCTTATCCGCATTGCTGTGAGAGCGCCCCTTATGCTGGTGAGCAGTATGGTAATGTGTTTTGTCATTAACCGGAGTTTGAGCCTTGTATTCTTAGCTGCCTTATGTTTCCTGGCAGTGATCCTTGCGGTGATCATGAAAAAAGCAGCGGCTACTTTCCAGAAGGTGTTTGACCAGTATGACGACCTGAATGCAAACGTGCAGGAAAACGTCACGGCAATCCGTGTGGTAAAGGCATATGTGAGAGAAAAACAGGAAAATCAGAAATTTCAAAATGCCGCAAAGAAACTTTATGATCTGTCCGTAAAGGCAGAAGGCCTTCTGGCTCTTAATAATCCTGTGATGATGCTTGTGGTTTACGCATGTATCACGGCAGTATCCTGGTTCGGCGCTCATTTTATCGTGGCAGGAAGCATGAGTACAGGAGATATCACTTCTTTGTTCAGTTATGTTATGTCTGTCATGATGTCGCTGATGATGCTTTCCATGATTTTTGTAATGGGTACCATGAGTATCGCCAATGTACGCCGTATTTCTGAGGTGCTTAATGAGAAACCGGAGCTTCACAACCCGGAGACTCCTGTTACAGAAGTGAAAGACGGAAGCATTGATTTCAACCATGTAAGCTTTTCTTATAAACATGGGACAGGGGAGGACACCCTAAAGGATATTGAACTGCATATTAAATCCGGCGAGACCATTGGGATCATTGGCGGGACCGGCTGCGGAAAATCCAGCCTGGTCAATCTGATCAGCCGTCTTTATGATGCATCAGAAGGTTCGGTAAAAGTAGGCGGAAGAAATGTGCGGGAATACGATATGGAAGTACTCAGAAACGAAGTTTCTGTAGTGCTTCAGAAGAATGTCCTGTTTTCCGGTACGATCCTTGATAATCTGCGCTGGGGAAATGAAAAAGCTTCAGAGGAAGAGTGCATAAAAGCCTGTCAGGCAGCCTGCGCGGACGAATTTATAGGCCGTTTGCCGGAAGGTTATCATACCTGGATCGAGCGGGGCGGAAGCAATGTATCCGGCGGACAGAAACAGAGGCTTTGTATTGCCAGAGCTCTGCTTAAAAAACCAAAGGTTCTGATTCTGGATGATTCCACAAGCGCGGTGGATACCGCGACAGACGCCAAGATACGAAAAGCTTTTCAGACTTATATACCCGGAACTACGAAGATCATCATTGCCCAGAGGGTATCCAGCGTGCAGGACGCGGACAGGATCCTTGTGCTGGAAGACGGAAAGATCAATGGTTTTGACACACATGAACATCTGCTGGAAAATAATGAAATTTACCGCGATATTTATGAGTCCCAGACACAGGGCGGCGGGGATTTCGACCATGCAGCCTGACAGAATGGAAAGGAGCATATAAGATATGAAAGAAAAGAAACAAAGGTCATCTTTGTATGTCCTGAAACGCCTTTTAAAATATATGATCAGCAATTATAAATTTTCTTTTCTTGTGGTAGTGGTCTGCATCATCGTAGGCGCGTTTGCTACTATGCAGGGAATGTTGTTTGTACAGTCTCTGGTAGATGATTATATTGTACCGCTGCTGAATTCAGAGAATCCGGATTTTGCGCCATTGGCAAATGCGCTGAGAGGGATCATTGTATTTTATGTGATTGGTATTGCGGCGTCCTATGCATACAACCGGATCATGGTAAATGTAAGCCAGGGAACCATGAAGAAATTCCGTGACGAGGTGTTTGCAAATATGGAAGCTCTGCCTATTAAATATTTTGACACCCATGCCCATGGGGATATCATGTCTGTTTATACCAATGATGTGGATACCCTCCGTCAGCTGTTCGGGCAGAGTATCCCGCAGATCATCAACTCTGCGGCAACTTTGGTTTCCACGCTGATCTCCATGCTGGTGCTGAATATTCCTCTTACTTTTGTGACCTTGCTCATGTCTCTGGTTATGTTAAAGGTGACGAAAGTATTTACCGGGCTTTCAGGAAAATATTTTCAGAAGCAGCAGAAGGCCTTAGGAATAGTAGACGGGTACATTGAAGAGATGATGGACGGCCAGAAGGTGGTAAAGGTATTCTGCCATGAGGACCAGGCAATAGAAGATTTTAAAAAGCTGAACGACCAGTTAAGAGACAGCGCTGATAAAGCAAACCGTTATTCTAATCTTCTTATGCCGATCAATGCAAATATCGGAAATTTAAGCTATGTGCTGTGCGCTGTGATCGGCGCTCTTTTGGCCCTGCCGGCAGGAAGCAGTGTAACAGTAGGAACGGTCATTGCCTTTGTAGGACTGAATAAAAACTTTAACCAGCCGATTACCCAGATCAGCCAGCAGATGAACTTTGTGGTTATGGCTGCAGCAGGAGCCCAGAGGGTATTTGCCCTTATGGACGAGAAGCCGGAGGAGGATCACGGCTATGTAGAGCTTGTGAACGCCAAGGAAAATCCGGACGGAACCGTGAGTGAGTCTCCTGTACGGACAGGTTTATGGGCATGGAAGCATCCTCATAGGGCAGAGGGGACTGTGACCTATCAAAAGATGGAAGGCGGTATTGTTTTTGACGGAGTTGACTTTGGGTATGACGATGATAAGATGGTGCTCCATGATATTAAGATGTATGCCCAGCCCGGACAGAAGATTGCCCTTGTAGGTTCCACCGGAGCGGGAAAAACAACCATTACTAATCTGATCAACCGTTTCTATGATATTCAGGACGGAAAGATCCGTTATGACGGAATCAATATTAATAAGATTAAAAAGCCGGATCTGAGACGATCCCTTGGAATGGTGCTTCAGGATACCCATTTGTTTACCGGAACCGTGATCGACAATATCCGTTACGGAAAGCTGGACGCTACAGATGAAGAATGTATCGCGGCGGCGAAATTGGCCAATGCGGATAGTTTCATCCGCAGGCTGCCGGACGGATACCAGACCGTTCTTACCGGAGACGGAAGCAACCTAAGCCAGGGACAGAGGCAGCTTCTCGCCATTGCCAGAGCGGCTGTGGCAGATCCGCCGGTGCTGATCCTGGACGAGGCTACCTCGTCTATTGACACCAGGACAGAAGGCCTGGTGCAGGCAGGTATGGATGCCCTGATGAAGGGAAGGACTACTTTTGTGATTGCCCACAGGCTTTCCACCATTAAAAATTCAGACTGCATCATGGTCATGGAGCAAGGCCGGATCATTGAGCGGGGCAGCCATGACGAGCTGATCGCCGCGAAAGGAAAGTATTATCAGCTGTATACAGGAAACTTTGCGGCGTAGGATGAACCGCGTCAATAAGAAAGGAACAGGCAGTTCGTATAAAATATACCAATACGGGATTTGGGAATGATATAGGTATAAGAACAGACGGTGCGCTGGCAAAAAGCGCTGCCGTCTTTTTTTTACCGAATCAGGGAAGCACCGTGCTTATTGTTTGTTGCAATAGGAAGCAGGAGTGGGTATTGCGAATATCCGCTTGACTAAAAGCCCGTCCGCTTTCGGGCGGTGATTCAACGAAAATTCCTCACAGAATCTTCACAGGTAATTTTAAGTTTATTTAAGGTAAACCCTTTATACTACAAAAGCAGCAAAAGAGAAAAAAGAACTGAGTATAAGAGTATAAATGGAAGGGAGCCCATCATTATGAAACGAAAATATGTTGCTATACTGTTGACTGCTATGTTGTGCAGCGTACCTTTTTCTGGCTGGTCTGTACAGGCAGAGGAAACAGAAAATACCCAGGAAGACATATCTGATACAGAGGAAGCGGAAGCTGCTTCTGAAGAAGAAAATACGGGAGAAAATACGGAGATGCCGCAGAGAATGGAAATAGAAGAAGACGCTGTGTACGGGGAGGTGGTTTCCGTTTCTGAGAATTCAGTGACCATCAATGTGGGAACACTTGCGGAAAACGGGGAGGAGCCGTCCGAGGACACAAATTCGCAGACAGAGTCTTCCTCTGAGGGCGCTTCCCAGGAAGAGGACCAAGACAGCGCCGCTGCCCAAGAACCGGCAGAGGGGGAAAACCCCTCGGAAGGAGAAGAGCCTTCTATGCTGGAATTATCTGGTGAGCAGCAGGAGATAGGAATTACAGAAAATACTGTCTTTACTAGAATAAACATGGGCCAGCCAGGCGGCCAGGGCGGAGAGGCTCCTGAAATGCCGGAAGGAGAGGAAGGAGAAGCCCCCGAGATGCCTGGAGGAGAAGGCGGAGAAGCTCCTGAGATGCCGGAAGGAGAAGACGGAGAGGCTCCTGAAATACCGGAAGGAGAAGACGGAGAGGCTCCTGAAATGCCAGAAGGAGAAAATGGGGAAGCCCCTGAAATGCCGGAGGGAGAAAATCCGGATGCAGACCTTACCTGGGAGGATATTCAGGAGGGTGATACAATAGCGGCAGTGGTGGACGCGGACGGAAATGCGGAAACGATCTATCTTTTGTCAGGAAATATGGGCCAGCCGGGCGGCGGGCAGATGGGAGGAGGCGCCCAGGCGGTGGACAGCTATGACGCGGCTGTAAGTTATACCGAAGATACAGAAACAGATGGGGAAACCTATGCCTCCTCAGAAACAGATGAGAATGCAATCCTGGTGTCTGAGGAAGCAGAAGTTACCATTAAAAATGCGAGCATTACGAGGAGTTCAAGCGACAGCACCGGAGGGGATACCTCGAGCTTTTATGGAGTGGGAGCCGCTTTGCTTACGACCTCGGGAAGCGCTTATATTTCTGACAGCACAATAGAAACGGACGCGGCGGGAGGCGCAGGCTTGTTTGCTTATGGGGAAGGCACTGTTTATGCTGCGGATACAACGATTTCTACTGCTTTGGATACTTCCGGAGGCATCCATGCGGCAGGAGGCGGAACCTTTTATGCCTGGAATCTGACCGTGGATACTCAAGGAGAATCCTCAGCAGCCATCCGCAGTGACCGGGGCGGAGGGACTATGGTGATAGACGGAGGAAGCTATACATCCAATGGCATCGGTTCCCCGGCGGTTTACTGTACAGCGGACATCGCGGTGAATGGTGCCGGGCTTACGGCAAACGGTTCCGAGGCGGTCTGTATCGAAGGCCTGAATTCTCTGCACCTTTATGACTGCCAGCTTACAGGAAATATGGGAGAGGACGAACGAAACGACTGCACTTGGAATGTGATCCTTTATCAGAGTATGTCAGGGGATTCCCAGGTGGGAAACAGTACCTTTGAGATGAGCGGAGGAACTCTTACCGCAGAAAACGGAGGAATGTTTTATACCACAAATACAGAGAGCACGATCACTTTGTCAAATGTAGAGATCCAGTATTCTGCAGACAATCCCTTCTTTTTACAGTGCACCGGAAATAATAACCAGAGAGGCTGGGGAAACAGCGGAGCAAACGGGGCTGACTGTCTGTTTACTGCCTTAAGTCAGGAAATGCAGGGGGATATTATATGGGACAGTATCAGTAATCTTGATCTGTATCTCACGGAAGGCAGTATTTTAGAAGGCGCTGTGCGCAATGATGAAACCTGGGCCGGTGAAGGCGGAGACGGGTACTGCAGCGTTTATATCAGCGAAGATTCCACCTGGAGAGTGACCGGGGACAGTACGCTGACGAATCTGTACTGCGCAGGGTCTATCGTGGATGAAAACGGAGAAACGGTGACGGTAGCGGGAACAGATGGCACAGTTTATACAGAAGGAACAAGCTCTTATACCATTACAGTGGAGAATTATGAGGCAAGTGAAGATATTTCCGGCGCGCCACAGATATCCCAATTCAGTCAGTATGAGACAGAGATGCCAAAGCAGCTTATATGATCATTAGGGAGGAGGGATACGAATGAGACGCAGAAGCAAGAAAGAGGAACTGCCTGCCTCAATAAGGAAAAAAAGCTCCTGGAAAATAAAGCTTATTGCTGCTGCGGCTGTGGCAGCAATAGCGGCCGGATCAGGGGGAACCATTTTTTTACGGTATCAGAGCAGCATGGCTATGGAACGGCCGGAAGGAACCGCATCTTCTGTTACGGAGGTGACAGCGCAGCTGGGAAATATTTCTAATACTATTGTAGGTACGGGAAACCTGGAGGCGGATACACCGGTGGAAACACAGATACCTTCAGGGATTACTGTGTCTAAGGTTTATGTAGAAAGCGGAGATCAGGTATCCGAGGGAGATGTTCTGGCAGAAGTAGACTCCGTGTCTGTACTGACAGCCATAGAAGAGACACAGGAGCAGATCCAGGAGATCGACAGCCAGATCAATGAGCTTTTGGATGATACACAGGAGGAAGAAATAACAGCAACGGTAGGAGGCAGAGTGAAGAGGATCTTTATTGAAGAAGACGGAGACATTGCCCAGTGTATGCTGGAAAACGGCGCGCTCATGCTTTTATCTATTGACGGAAAGATGGCGGTGGATCTTGAGGATACCACTGCGGAAACAGCGAAAGAGGATACCGTGACAGTAACCCTTTCCGATGGGACGCAAGTAGAAGGAACGGTAGAAGAGACAGATGGAACCTCCTGTACCATCACCATGACAGACAGCGGCGTAGGAATGGATGATACGGCTGTCGTTACAAATGAACAGGGAGTGGAGCTGGGGACAGGAACTGTTTATATCCATCAGCAGCTGGAGGTAACAGGCAGCATGGGTACGGTTACGGAGATACAGGTAGCGGAAGATGAAGCGGTGGAAAGTGATGAGACGCTTCTGACGCTGGCTTCCAGTGAAGAAACTGCGGAATATCAATCTCTTCTGGCTTCCCATACGGCGCTGGCAAACAGGCTTACAGAGCTTTTGGTCCTGTCCCAGGATGGATATATAAAGGCGGATATGGATGGAACGGTGGAAGAGGTTTATGTTTCAGGAGAAAGCGTGGAAGAAGACAACGCGGTTTCCGCTTCCCAGAGCATAGCTGCATCCAGCATGTCTTACAGCCAGAGCAGTAAAAATCTAAACAGCAGTCAAAACAGCGGATATGCAGCCGCTGTCATGTATGATAAAGAAAATTCCGGGGAGTCTTTTAGCACTGTGCCGACAGTTCTGCGGACTTCTTCTATGGATCAGGAAGCCAGTCTGTCTTCGGAAGAGGAGAACAGCCAGGCATTCAATGACGGAGAGAGTGAGGAAGGGAATCCTGTGTCCGCTGCTTCTTGGCAGGAAGCGGCTGCTTATACGGCAGATGAGACGGCTTCCGTAGTTTTATATCTGACTGTGGCAAATTCTGCAGACAGTAATGCCCAGACTTTAGGGATTCTTTCTCCTGTAACCGGGAATACACCCCAGCAGCAGATTGTCTCGGCGGATGGCAGCTACACAGGAACGATTACCTGGACGCCGGAAGATTCTGTTTTTGCGGCTGCATCTACTTATCAGGCTTCTGTGGTCTTATATGCGGCGGAA
Source organism: Candidatus Blautia faecavium (assembly GCA_019118425.1). Lineage (GTDB taxonomy): Bacteria > Bacillota > Clostridia > Lachnospirales > Lachnospiraceae > Blautia_A > Blautia_A faecavium. The sequence goes on from DWYZ01000216.1 coordinate 8,359, forward strand.
GGCTATTGCTTTGCGGCGGACAGCATTTCTTCTGACGGGCAGGGGGTACTCTCCGGGATCACTCTTTTGGAAGACGGTATGTCTTTGAGTTTTCAGATCACCTTTCCACAGACAGCAGGAGAGAATGACTCTGCAGAAGAAGAACCGGAAAGCGGTGAGAACCAGAATGAGGATATGGAGGATCTGCTTACTGACGGAACTTCTGACGGACAAGAGAATGAAGGGGATGGAAATCTTTCCGGCAATGGCGTAAACGGAACAGGGGAAAATGTATCAGGAAATTCCCAGAACACGAATTCGGCAGGAAGCGGAGGCACAGCATTCACCCAGAGCTCCGGTCAGCAATCGGCAGCCTCCGGCACTGTACAAACGACAGCCTCCGGACATGCAGAAACCGCGGATACAGGAGAGAGCGCGTCCCAGACAGCGGATTCGGAATTAAATTCCTATACATCGGTATTTTCCATTTCCGGTGATGAGGAAATGATCTTAACAATAAATGTAGATGAGCTGGATATCAATTCTGTGTCAGAAGGCCAGGAGGCTCAGGTTACCTTTGATGCTATAGAGGAAGGAATATTCCAGGGAAACGTGACAAAGGTGGAAATACCGCTTCTGCCAGCGGAGGAGTAGCACGCTATAGTGTGGAGATCACAATCCCAAAAGATGAAGAAATGAAAGCAGGTATGAATGCTTCTGCCACAATAGTGATCGAAAACAGGGAGAATGTAGTTACGATTCCTGTAGATGCCCTTCAGGAAAGGGGAAATGAGGTGTATGTCTATACACAGCAGGATGAAGAAGGGAATCTGACGGGAGAACAGCAGGTAACTACCGGTTTGTCAGACGGCGAGACTGTGGAGATCACAGAGGGACTAAAAGAAGGCGATACAGTCTATTATGAAAGGATTGGAAGCAGCTCTGGTTCTTCGGGAGAAAGCGGTTTCGGAGCAGGTAATGGAGAGATGCCTGGCGGAGGAGAAATGTTCAAAGGTGGAGAGATGCCTGGCGGAGAAAGCTTTGAAGGCGGTCAGATGCCATCGGGAGATTTTGGTGGCGGCCAGGGGATGGGCGCAATGCCGGAAAGGTAGGGAGCTTATGATTGAATTAAAGGAAGTTTCCAAGATATACACAGTGGGGGAAGAATGTGTTTATGCTTTGGATCATGCCAGTATGGAAATCTGGGATGGTGAGTTTGTCAGCATTATAGGCCCTTCCGGGAGTGGAAAGTCTACCATGATGAATATTATCGGGTGCCTGGATACGGCGGATGAAGGGGAGTATATCCTGGACGGGATCTCTATTGAGCAGTATTCAGAAAGGGAGCTGGCAAAGATCAGGAACCGAAAGATCGGGTTTATTTTTCAGAACTTTAATCTTCTTCCCAGGCTGACCGCCTGGGAAAACGTAGAGCTTCCTCTGCTTTATCAAGGTGTGCGCGGGCCAGAGAGAAAAAAACGGATACAGGAAGCTATGGAACGTGTGGAACTTTCCCACAGAAAAAACCACCGGCCCACAGAGCTTTCCGGCGGACAGCAGCAGAGGGTAGCAATTGCAAGGGCCCTGGTGACAAGACCGTCCCTGTTCCTTGCGGATGAACCTACCGGAAACCTGGATTCCAGAACCGGGGAAAAGATTATGGAGCTTTTTCATGAGCTCCATGAAGGGGGAAATACCATTGTGCTCATTACCCACGATAATGGGATCGCAGATGAAGCCCAGCGAAAGATCCGGATCAAAGACGGACGTGTCGCAGAGGTGATGCTATGATCTGGCAGACCATTAAAATGTCTTGGGCAGCAGTATGCGCCAATAAGCTCCGTACTTTTTTAACCATGCTGGGCATCATTATCGGTGTAGTAGCGCTGATCGTGCTGGTTTCTATTGCAGACGGCGCTTCTTCCTCCGTAAGCCAGCAGATCTCATCCATGGGCTCTAACTATCTTACAGTGCGGGTGACGGATGACAAGGAGAATCCTATACGTCTTTCCGAGTTTTCCACACTGATGGAGGATGAGAACATAGAGGCGGCAGCCCCTTATGGAATGACAAGTGTTACAGGAAAAAGCGGCTATATCAGCGGGACGATGAGCGTGACAGGAACAACGGGAAGTTATTTTGATATTATGGGGCTTGAACTTTCCGGGGGCAGGAATTTAAAACAGACGGATATAGACAATAATTCCCTGGTAATCATCATAAGCTCAGATACGGCTGTGGAGTTCTTCGGACATGAAGACGCGGTGGGAGAATCCTTATCCCTGGATGGACGGAGCTTTCTGGTGGTGGGCGTACTCTCGTCAGAGAATTCCAGTCTCACCTCAGGACAAAATATGATGCAGACGGATTCGGATGACGAGGAAACTGCCGCCGTAACATTGGAGGGCTATATCCCATACTCCACATATACGAGAATGGCGGATAATGCTCTTGATATCACTCAGTTTTATGTATCTTCCGCGGATGAAGAATCCATGGATATGGCGGAAGCGGCGGTGGAGAGGATCATGCTGGAACGGCTGCAGAATGATGAGGACGCCTTCTCTGTTTTGAATCAGTCGGAGATCATGGAAACTATGAGCCAGGTGGATAATACATTGTCACTGATGCTGGGAGGAATAGCGGCAATCTCTCTTTTAGTAGGCGGAATCGGGATCATGAATATCATGCTGGTGTCTGTTACGGAAAGGACGCGGGAAATCGGCATCCGCAAGGCCATTGGAGCAGGAAGAGGAAGCATTATGCTGCAGTTCCTTTTAGAAGCGCTTATAGTCAGTATGATCGGATGCCTGGCGGGAATCGGAGCATCCTATGGAATTTTGAAGATAATCGGAAAAGTGATGGGGGATTCCATGTCTTTTCAGATGGACAGGAACGTGGCCTTCATATCGGTAGTCTTTTCTCTTCTTATCGGACTGGCGTTCGGTTTATATCCGGCGAATAAGGCGGCAAAAAAGAAGCCTATAGACGCACTGCGGTATTCTGGATGATCAGGTTTTGGGTTACTGGCCATACTATGTGGCATACAGCAGCTTTTACTGAATTTATGACCGGCAGCTAAGGCTTTACGGCGTTGGAAGAGGATGTTATACTGATTTTATTTAGGAAGATGCTCTTTTTAGACAAAACGAAAGGAAAAGGCAAAGGAGGGAAGAACGGATGCGTCTGTTATTGGCGGAAGACGAGAAAGAATTGTCCAATGCGCTGACTGTTATTTTTAAACATAATAATTATTCAGTGGATGCAGTATATAATGGCTTAGATGCGCTGCAGTATCTGGAAACGGAAAACTATGATGCTGTGATCCTGGATGTGATGATGCCTAAGATGGATGGAATTACAGTGCTTCGAAAGCTGAGAGAAAGGGGAAATAACGTTCCGGTGCTGATCTTAACCGCAAAATCGGAGATTGACGACCGTGTGCTGGGACTGGACTGCGGAGCGGACGATTATCTTACCAAGCCCTTTGCCGCGAAAGAGCTTCTTGCCAGGATCCGTTCCATTACAAGAAGGCAGACGGAGACGGCTCAGTCTGTCCTCGGATTTGGGAATATCACTCTTGACCGGAGAACTTTTGAACTGAAAGCTCCCGGAGGCAGTGTGCGTCTGGCCAATAAAGAATATCAGATGCTGGAAATGCTGATGATGAACCCGGGAGCGCTGATCTCTACGGAACGTTTTATGGAAAAAATATGGGGATATAACAGCGAGGCGGAAATTAATGTTGTGTGGGTCTATTTGTCTTATCTGAGAAAAAGACTGGCGGCCATCGGAGCGAACGTCCAGATAAAGGCAACGAGAAATCAAGGGTATTCCCTGGAGGAAGCAGGATGATACGGTCTCTGAGAAAAAAATTTGTCTTTGTGGCAATGTGTTCTACTTTTGCTGTGCTTCTGGTCATTATGGGGACGATTCTGGTGATCAATTATAAGGGAATCGTACAAAGAGCGGACCGGCTTTTGCAGATCATGGAAGAAAACGGCGGGGAGCTGCCCAGGGAGGCCTTTGGACAGCCGGGAGGGCAGCCTCAGGGAGAAGACGGGGAATTTACGGAAGAAAGGGATTACTCCGGCGAAGAGCTGTCCCAGGGGAGGCCGGAGCTTGACCGGAGCAGGGAGCGTGAAGATTGGGAACCAATGCTTTTTTCTCCGGAAACGCCATTTGAAACCAGATATTTTTCTGTGACTCTTGATGACGATGGGAAAGTTTTGGAGACACAAACGAATAATGTGGCTGCAGTTTCAAAGGAAGCAGCGGAGATTTTCGGGGAGACAGTCTGGAAAAAGGGAAAAGAGACTGGCTTTTATCAGTCGTACCGATATAAACAGATCAGCCAGGAAGAAGGGACGATGATCCTGTTTGTGGATTGCGCAAGAGAACTGGAATCTTTTCGCAATTTTTTGGCCACAAGTGTGATGGTATCTTTTTTAGGCCTTTTTCTTGTGCTGATCCTTGTGCTTTTTTTCTCGAGGATCATTTTTAAACCGGTGGCAGAGAGCTATGAGAAACAAAAGCAGTTTATCACAGATGCCAGCCATGAGCTGAAAACGCCTCTTACCATTATTGATGCAAACACGGAAGTCTTGGAAATGGTGCAGGGGGAAAGCGAATGGACTTCCAGCATCCGAAATCAGGTGAAAAGGCTGGCTTCTCTTACTCAGCAGATGGTCACTCTTACCAGGATGGAGGAAGGCGGACAGAAAGGGGAAATGTGTGTGCTTCCTTTATCAAAGACCGTACGGGAAGCTGCGGAGCCTTTTCTCTTTCTGGCAGAGTATCAGGGGAAAAAACTGGAACTTAAGATACAGGAAAATATATTCTGCCGCGGGGAAGAAAAACAGATAGAACAGCTCATTTCTCTTTTACTGGATAACAGCGTAAAATATTCCACGCCGGAGAGTACCATTTCTCTTATCCTGGAGAAAAAAGGAAAAAAAGCAGTTCTGTCTGTGACAAATCCGTCTGAAACGATACAAAAGGGAGATTTAAGCATCCTTTTCGAACGATTTTACCGGACCGACGCGTCCAGAAATTCAGAGACAGGAGGCTCTGGGATCGGGCTTTCTGTGGCAAAGGCCATAGTGGCTGCTCATAAGGGAAAGATTGCCGCATACAGTCAGGATGGGTGCTCTGTAGCTGTAGCAGTAACTATCCCTTGCCGGGAGAGTTAACCTTTGGGTATATACCGTATAACGAATAGAGACTTCTGCTGGAGGTCTCTTTTTTTTATAATAAAGCGTATACGCTTATGCCAGCTCTTCCGATACGGAGACTGCTGAAGCGGCTTCAGAGGAAGAAGACACAAATACAGAGGAAGAAAGCACAGATGCAGAAGAAGGAAAGACCTTGGTTGTCTATTATTCTGCAACAGGAAATACAGAAGAGGCTGCAAAATATATCGCAGAGGCTACAGGCGGGGATCTTTTTGAATTAGTTCCGACAGAGCCGTATACAGATGAAGACTTGAACTATTCAGACGAAAACAGCCGTGTATCTCAGGAATACGAAGATGAAAGCCTCAGAGATGTGGAACTTGAAGAGACCACAGTGGAAGACTGGGACAGCCATGATACCGTCTTTATCGGATACCCCATCTGGTGGGGAATCGCTGCATGGCCGGTAGACAGCTTTGTGGAGGAAAATGATTTTACAGGAAAGACCGTGATCCCATTCTGCACATCCGCATCGTCAGATATCGGGGACAGCGGGGAACTTCTGGCAGATATGGCGCAGACCGGCGACTGGCAGGAAGGCATGAGATTCAGCTCAAGTGTAGATGAGGAAGAGGTCCAGGAATGGATTGACGGCTTGGAACTGTGATTGTTGAGAAAAGAATATTTTAGAAATGCGGGCGGGGTTAATCCTGCCCTTTTGAATTTTTTAAAAACTTGCCTTATAGGACATTAATAGGACAAAAATATTCTGTTAAATGAAGTAGATAGAAATAATATAGATAAATCAGATGCGATTGATAAAGAAATATATAAAGAGAATATGTATCCCAAACCACTTTCAAAAAGAGAAAATATTTTATTTTTCGAAAGTGATATCTTGCATATACTGTAAGCGGGAAGTTGTATAGAACAGAGAAAGACCGGACGAATTATATCAAAGAAGTTTACGAAACGATCGTTACAAGAGATCTGGTACAGAAGTATGCTTTGCCAGATACTTTTGTTCTGCAGCGGTTAAGCGAGTTTCTAATGGATAATATCAGTAACCTCACCTCTCCCAATAAGGTCAGCAAACTGCTGTCGGCCAATAGGATTACGACGAATCATGTGACAGTGGGGAAGTATATTAAATACCTGTGCAATGCCTTTGTTTTTTATGATGTTAAGCGTTATGACATTCGGGGG
>DWYZ01000217.1 GCA_019118425.1 Candidatus Blautia faecavium
TCCATAATCTGCAGGAAAGGATAAAATCGAAAAAGAGCATTGAAAAAAAGCTGCAGAAGCTTGGCTATTCCGACAGTGTACAGAACGCCAAGGATTTTCTGAAGGATATTGCAGGAATACGAGTAATCTGCTATTTTATTGATGACATTTACAATCTGGTGAACGCGCTGAAACGCCAGAACGAGCTGATTATCGTAAAGGAGAAGGATTACATAAAAAAGCCCAAGCCCAACGGATACCGCAGCTATCATGTGGTGATTGCGGTTCCTGTATATTATCTGGATACCATGGAGTATTTTCCTGTGGAAATACAGTTTCGGACCATGACCATGGATCTCTGGGCAAGTATGGAGCATAGGGTATGTTATAAAAAAATGCCTGAGCACAGAGAAGTTTTGGCAGAGGCCTTTTGCCAGTATGCAGATATCCTTGGGAAAATAGAAGAGCAGTTTGAAGCGTATAATGAGACAGGGATGCTGGAAGAAATTTGACCGAATATCTGTTTGACTAATTATCTGGATAAAAAAATCCGCAGCCAAGCGAAATAGGCATGGCTGCGGGCTTTTGCTTTCTGGATCAAACGGATCCGTAACCACAAAGCAAGCGCGTGGTTACTGTGTGACTATTTATCTTTTATTTATTTACATCGATATAGCTGTAAAGGGTATATTTAGAAATGCCGAAATAATTGGCAACCTTGTCTCCGGATTTTGTGATTAGGAAAGCGCCGGAATCGTTTAAAAACTGAATAGCGGTAACCTTATCCTCTTTATTCATGAGAGCCACGGGCTTGCCTACCAGGGCTACGGATTCTTCGATCAGGTGGTCTAAAAGATCGTTAACGTTATGGGTGATCTCCCTGGGCTTTTCCTCTTTGTTTACAGGCGTGATGAGAGAATGCAGCGCGCTTTCGATCATAGTCAGCCTGGTGATGTCGTAGTTGATCCCGAATACATAATGCAGGGATCCGTCATCATCGCGGATGTAGGAGGTGCTGCATTTTAAGATTTTTCCATCGGAGGTTTTCATAAGATAGCCGGCGTGGTCTTCTAAATTGGTATCTTTTTTATTTTTTTTCCGTATGACATCAAACACTGCACTGGAGGGGCCGTCTCCAACGTGTCTGTTGGTTACATGTCCGTTTTCAATGTGGACGATAGAGTGTTCCGGATCTTTTGTCTTTAAGTCATGGATGACGATTTCGCAGTCAGGTCCAAATTGTGCCGCAAGGTCGCGGGCAATCTGCTTCAATACAGTAAGGCGTCCCATAGCCATTTCTCCTTTCCCGTTTTTTTTACTATAGCATACCCCAAAAAAAATAAAAAGACTTTTGCCAAAAAAAATTATTTGCCCTAAAATAATTTAGGGTGGATGAAAAGTGAACTATTGAAGAGCGTAAAAAATAATGCTATATTGAAAGAAAGGTTAGGAACGTAAAAAATCACTTCCATAAGAGAGGAGGAATACAGTATGAGATATCTGCTGAAAAATGGAACGGTAGTATCCGGCGAAAAGTCTGAGAAGCTGGATGTTTTAATGGAAGATGAAAAGATCATCAAGGTGGAGAAAGGAATCGAAGATGAAAAGGCGAAGGTCCTTGACGTATCAGGAAAGCTCCTTTTTCCCGGCTTTATTGATGCCCATACCCACTTTGACCTGGAGGTAGCCAATACGGTGACGGCGGATGACTTTGAGACAGGAACGAAGGCAGCTCTCTGCGGAGGAACGACCCTAGTCATTGACTATGCCTCTCAGGACAAAGGAGGCCATACCTTAAAAGAAGGCCTTGCCAGGTGGCATGAGAAGGCGGATGGAAAATGTTCCTGCGATTATTCCTTTCATATGTCGATTGTAGAATGGAATGAGGAGACAGAGAAGGAAATCGAAGATATGATCCGGGAGGGGATCACCAGCTTTAAGCTGTATATGACTTATCCGGCTATGCTGGTAGATGACTGTGATCTGTATAAGATCATAAAAAAATTAAATGCATACGGATGCTTCGCCGGAGTCCACTGTGAAAATGCAGGCCTTATTGACGCCCTGATAGACGAGGCTAAAAAAGAAGGAAGGCTGGGAGTGGAAAACCATCCTCTCGTACGTCCGGACGAGGCGGAGGCAGAGGCTGTCCATCGCCTTTTGGTCATTGCGAAACAGGCAGGCGCTCCGGTGATGGTAGTACACCTGACGAATAAAAAGGCATATGAAGAGATTCAGGCCGCAAGGGCAAAGGGACAGGAGGTCTATGCGGAGACCTGCCCGCAGTACCTCCTTTTAGATGACAGTGTGTACAGCCTGCCGGATTTCCAGGGCGCTAAATTTGTCTGCGCGCCGCCTCTGCGGAAAAGAGAGGACCAGAGCTGCCTGTGGAATGCCTTGGCAAAGGACGAGATTCAGACAGTAGCTACGGATCAATGCAGCTTTAGCTGGGAGCAGAAGAAACTTGGAGAAAAAGATTTTACAAAAATCCCCGGAGGACTGCCGGGAGTGGAGACAAGGGGAACTCTTCTCTATACCTATGGGGTGAGGGAAGGCAGGATCACAAGAGAGCAAATGTGCCGCCTGTTAAGCGAAAACGCAGCCAAACTATACGGCGTATATCCCAGAAAGGGCGTTATCGCTCCGGGAAGCGATGGAGATATCGTGGTGTTTGATCCGGAAAAGAGAAGTGTGATTCAAGCGAAGACGCATGCTTATCATTCGGATAATAATCCTTTTGAGGGCTTTGCTCTTCATGGAGGAATCGATAAGGTATTTTTAAGAGGAAACCTTGTAGTGGAAGAAGGAAAAGTTGTACAGGAGAAATCGGGAAAATATATTTTCCGTGGAAAAAAGCAGATATAAAGCTCATATGGATATATAGAGAAAGGTCCGGATGCCGGACCTTTTTCTGTGTATATATTAGGAAAAAACGATTGGGTTTAGAAATCTACAGAGAGATTCTGTTCTTTTATATGATGCCTCTTTGCATAGCCGGTAAGCATCAGCGTGAGCGCTCCGTCTCCGGTGACATTGCATGCAGTGCCGAAGCTGTCCTGGAGGGCAAAAATGGTGAGCATAAGCGCGGTGCCTGCATCGTCAAATTTTAGTATGCTGGTGATGATACCAAGGGAAGCCATTACCGTACCGCCGGGAACCCCAGGGGCGCCAATGGCGAAAATTCCAAGGAGCAGGCAGAATAAGAACATGGTTCCAAGGGTCGGAAGAGAACCGTACAGGATCTTAGAGACAGTCATACAGAAAAAGACTTCTGTCAGAACAGAACCGCAAAGATGGATATTGGCAAAAAGAGGGACGCTGAACTGAACGATATCCCTGCGCAGAGGCTTCGCCTTTCCCGCGCACTTTAAGGCAATTGCCAGGGTTGCAGCAGAAGACATGGTACCTAGGGCAGTCAGGTAAGCAGGACCGTAATGCCGGATCACTTCCAGGGGATTCTCCCTTGCGTATATGCCTGCCAAAATATATAAAAGGGCCAGCCAGATAAAATGTCCGATGAGCACAATGGCAATAACCTGCAGAAATACAGGAAGCTGCCTGGTAATGGATCCTTCGTATGCCAGGCCGCAGAAAGTTGTTCCGATGAAAAGCGGAAGGATCGGGATGATGATCTTAGATACCAGAGAAAGGACGATCTTCTGGAATTCATCTAAAAGGTCAGTGATAAATTTTGCTTTATTCCAGGCTGCCCCCAGCCCTATCATAACAGAAAATACAAGGGCGCTCATGACAGACATGATCTGAGGGATATCAAGCTCAAAAATCACTTCCGGAAGGGTCCGCAGTCCACGTACTTGTGCGGCGATGGAAAGATGAGGGATCAGTATATATCCTCCGGTCATGGAAAAAAAGGCAGCCCCGATGGAAGAGGCATATGCCAGCAAAACAGCGATCGTCAGCATTCGTGAAGCGCTGTTTCCAAGCTTCGTGATGGAAGGCGCGATAAAGCCGATGATGATCAGCGGAACGCAGAACTGAATGATCTGGCCGAGGATATATTTTAAGGTTACTACGATATTTAATATAATGACGGTTATCGCTGAACTGTCAGCCGCATTCAAGGCAAGTCCAATGACAAGGCCAAGAATCACGCCTACCAAAAGTTTAAATGGAAGGCTGGAAAAAATGCTGAGTTTTTTCATAGATATATTCCCCTCGTTTCTTTTGTTTTTCTTATTATGTGCAAATATTATAATATACACACAGAAAAACCTCAATGTTTATTTCCGCGAGCAATGTGCTAAGCGGACATGCTTGCATGTCTGTTTAGCGACTGCCGCGAGGGTTAAAAAGTAAAATTTAAGAGCCATTTACAAAAAATAATTTCTTTGTTATCCTTAAAACAGATAAAATAAAAACAGGAGGAAGCCTTATGTACAAAAGGATTTACCAACTCCTTGAAGAAAAGGGAAAAGTCAAATCAGCGGCGGTCATAAAAGGCCAGGGCAGGGGGAGCCGATGCATTTTTTTTAAGGATAGGTGTATCTCTTCTGACGGAAGCGGATTTGATTGGAAGCCCTTTGAAAAGGTCATAGCGGATACTTTGGATACGAAGGTGGTTTCTGTGGGAGATACAGATATATTTATAGAGATTTATCTGAGAAATCCCCGGCTCGTGATCTTAGGGGCAGGACATGTGTCCCAGCCGGTGGCCCATATAGGAAAGATGCTGGGATTTCATGTGATAGTGATGGATGACAGGAAAGATTTCCTTACCAGAGAAAGATTTCCGGATGCAGATGAACTGGTAATAGGAAGTTTTGAAGAGTTTTCAGAAAAGATACCTCTTTATGAAAATGCCTATTATGTGGTGATCACAAGAGGACATAAAGGAGATACCATCTGTGCCAGACAGATTTTAAAAAGACCTTATGCTTATTTCGGTATGATCGGAAGTAAAAATAAGGTAAGGCTGACCAGAGAGAAGCTTTTGCAGGAGGGCTTTACAGAAGAGAAACTGAATACCGTCTATTCTCCCATCGGACTTCCCATAGGAGGGCAGCTGCCCGAGGAAATTGCCATCAGCATCCTGGCCCAGATCGTACAGGTAAAAAATAAAAACTATGCGGCTTTTACAGACGAAAAAGTAGGAGAGGCGGTTTGCAAGGGAAGATCCGGCGTGATGGCCACCATTATAAAAAAGTCCGGCTCTTCTCCCAGGGGAGTGGGAAGTAAAATGCTGATCGCGCAAGACGGAAACTGCTACGGGAGCGTCGGCGGAGGCAGCGTAGAATACCAGGCAGTGAAGGATGCATTAAAGGTTGACAGCATGCAGATACGGAACTATAATCTCTCCATAAATGATGACAAAAATCTGGGAATGATCTGCGGAGGAAGGGTAGAGATACTTTTTGAAAGAATAGTTTAGGAGGAAGTTATGAAATATTTGATCGTTGTGGATATGCAGAAAGATTTTGTGGATGGGGTGCTGGGATCACAGATGGCACAGGATATCGTTCCTAAGGTAAGAGAAAAGCTTCAGGAGTTTCAGGGAAAGATTTTGTTTACCAGGGATACCCATCAGGAGAATTATATGGAGACCCAGGAAGGGAAAAATCTTCCAGTGCCTCACTGTATAAAAGAAACCGAAGGGTGGGAGATCATACCGCAGCTTCGGGAATATGTCAAGGAGCCGCCGGTGGATAAGCCTGCTTTCGGAAGCATGGAGCTTGCCCTAAGGCTTTCCCGTGAAAAAGAAGAGATAGAGAGCGTCACCTTGATCGGCGTATGCACAGATATCTGTGTGATCTCTAACGCCATGCTGATAAAGGCGGCGCTTCCGGAAGTGCCTGTATATGTGGACGCATCCTGCTGCGCGGGAGTGACCAGAGAAAGCCATGAGACTGCCCTGAAAGCCATGAAGGCGTGCCAGATCCATGTGCTCAATGAATAAGGCGGGGCAGGTTTTTTATTAAAAATTTTTGCTTGTTCCATTCCCCGAAAGATGGTATGATAGAGAAAATATGTGCCGGACTTTTAAGGGAATACCTGAGGGGAATGGACAGCCAGAATTTTACAGATACATACAGCCTTCTGCGGGAAGTTTAGTTCTGCAGTCTTTTGGTGTATATATTTTGGGTGTCCTTTTGGACGCCTTTTTCTTTTGGCTGAAATTTTTTCAGGTCCGTTCCGGCAAGTCATCAACAGGGAGGTATGCCATGGAAACAAGGATTGCGGTGATCGCCATTATTGTGGAGGACCGCGGGCGAAGCGAAGAGATCAATCAGCTTCTGCATGAGTATGGGGAATACATCGTAGGTAGGATGGGGGTTCCTTATCGGGAAAAGAATCTTTCCATTATCAGCGTAATTCTGGACGCGCCCCAGGAGAAGATCAGCGCTCTTTCCGGAAAGCTGGGAATGGTGCCGGGAATCTCCAGCAAGACCCTTTATTCCAAGCCTTTGGAGAAGCAGTCATGAAAGAGCTGATCGATAAATTGTATAAAGAACAGATCCTTTCCCGGGAAGAGTTTTTTCGGCTCTTGACAGAAAGGACTCCAAAAGAAGAGGAGTATGCCAGAAATCTCGCCGCCGAAGTAAGAGAAAAAAATTATGGAAAGGATATTTTTATCCGGGGCCTTATTGAATTTACCAATTACTGTAAGAACGACTGTTTTTACTGCGGGATCAGAAAAAGCAATAAAAAGGCTCAGAGATACCGCCTTACTTTGGAAGAAATCCTTTCCTGCTGCCAGGAAGGGTATGAACTGGGATTTCGCACCTTTGTCCTTCAGGGAGGAGAGGACGGCTTTTTTACTAAGGAGAGGATAGTATCTCTCATTCATGAGATAAAGGAAAGGTATCCGGACTGTGCGCTGACACTTTCCATAGGAGAAAAGCCTTATGAAGAATACCAGGCATATAAGGAGGCAGGGGCGGACCGTTATCTGCTCCGCCACGAAACAGCGGATGAAGAGCATTATCGTATGCTGCATCCGGAACCCCTGTCCCTTGCCCACAGAAAAGAATGCCTGAGAAATTTAAAAAAATTAGGCTTCCAGACCGGAGCTGGCTTTATGGTAGGTTCTCCGGGACAGACGGCACAGACGCTTGTAAAAGATTTTTTGTTTTTGAAGGAGCTTCAGCCGCAGATGGTGGGGATCGGGCCTTTTATTCCCCATCAGGACACGCCCTTTCGGGAGAAAACAGCGGGGACGCTTAAAGATACGCTTTTTTATCTGGCCTTGATCCGGCTTATGCTTCCTAAGGTGCTGCTTCCCGCCACCACGGCTCTTGGGACGATCCATCCGAAAGGACGGGAGCTGGGGATCCTTTCCGGGGCGAATGTGGTGATGCCGAATCTGTCCCCTTCAGAGGTAAGGAAAAAATATATGCTGTATGACAATAAGATTTGTACAGGAGAAGAAGCAGCGGAAGGAATACAGGATCTAAAAAAACGGATGCAGGCCATCGGCTGCAAGGTAGTGACAGCCCGGGGCGATTACAAGGGATAAGAAAGAGAGGAAAAAAATATGTATGACGTTCATTCACCGAAAGCGACAGAATTTATCGACCATCAGGAAATTCTGGACACTTTGGAATATGCAAAAGAAAATAAGGACAACAAAGATCTGATCAACAGTCTCATTGAGCGGGCAAAGGACTGTAAAGGCCTGACTCATAGGGAGGCCGCCCTCCTTTTGGAATGCGACGATGAGGAATTGGTGGAAAAAATGTACAAGGTTGCCAAAGAAATCAAACAGAAATTTTACGGAAACCGTATTGTCATGTTTGCCCCTTTATACCTTTCCAACTATTGCGTCAACGGCTGTGTTTATTGTCCTTACCATGCGAAAAATAAACATATCCGCAGGAAAAAACTCACCCAGGAGGAAATCCGCCAGGAGGTCATAGCTCTTCAGGATATGGGGCATAAACGTCTTGCCCTGGAAACCGGGGAAGATCCTGTTAATAATCCCATTGAATATGTGCTGGAAAGCATTAAGACCATTTACAGCATTAAACATAAAAACGGGGCGATCCGCCGGGTAAACGTAAATATCGCCGCCACCACAGTAGAAAATTACAGAAAGCTGAAAGAGGCCGGCATCGGTACTTACATTCTTTTCCAGGAGACTTATAATAAAGAAAGCTATGAAGCCCTGCACCCCACAGGACCTAAGAGCGATTATGCCTATCACACTGAAGCTATGGACCGTGCTATGGAGGCAGGGATCGATGATGTAGGCTGCGGCGTTTTATTCGGTCTGGAAACGTACCGGTATGATTTTGTGGGAATCCTCATGCATGCGGAGCACTTAGAGGCACGTTTCGGCGTAGGCCCTCATACCATCAGTGTACCCCGTGTCTGTCCGGCAGATGATATCGACACCGCAGATTTTTCCAATGCAGTTCCGGACGATGTATTCCAGAAGATCGTGGCAGTCATCCGCATTGCCGTGCCTTATACAGGAATGATCATTTCCACAAGAGAATCCGCAAAGTGCAGGGAGAGAGTGCTGGATCTGGGCATTTCCCAGATCAGCGGAGGCTCAAGGACCTCTGTAGGCGGTTACGTGGAAGAAGAAAAGCTGGAGGACAATTCCGCCCAGTTTGACGTAAGCGACAGAAGAACTTTGGATCAGGTGGTGAACTGGCTTTTGGACCTTGGCTATATCCCAAGCTTTTGTACTGCCTGCTACAGAGAAGGAAGGACGGGAGACCGGTTCATGTCTTTGGTAAAAGCCGGACAGATCGCCAACTGCTGTCATCCTAACGCTCTGATGACCCTTAAGGAATATCTGGAGGATTACGCTTCCCCGGATACGAAGAAAAAAGGCCTTGCGGTCATTGAACGTGAGCTTTTAAATGTAGAGAGAGAAAAGACGAGGGAAATCTGCAGAATGCGTTTAAAAGAGATTGAAGAAGGCCAGAGAGATTTCCGTTTTTGATCTCAGAAAAGCGGCCCATGGAAAAAATACTTGCATAACCGAAAGGGATACGGTATAGTTGTGGTAAAATGCAAGTGGAAAAGGCAATTTGTTTGCCGAAATTTAATGGATCAGATATGGCGCTATGCGCTAAAGGAGGAAATATTATGAAAAAACGTGGGTTGCTTATGCTGCTTTTGGGACTGGCTTTATTTGTCCCGGGCTGCGGATTTGATGACAGCGAGGATTCCACAGTGGTCGTGATAGAAGCTACGCCTACTCCGGAACCCACCCCTACCCCGGCAGTTACGCCTACCCCTGCGGCTACGCCTACTCCTGTTCCGGTCATCTCCCAGACGGCCAGCGGAGTAAATATCGAGAAACGTGAAGGAACCTATTACGCTACAGCGGATCTGAATCTTCGTGCAGACTGCAGCACGGAGTCAGAACTTGTAGGTTCAGTTACAGCAGGCACAGCGCTTGAGAGCACCGGTGTGAGCGATACCGGATGGATTGAGGTGGTATATAACGGGCAGACCTGTTATGTAAGCGGAGATTACGTATCCGAAACGAATCCGGCCGGAGACACGCAGGCAGCGGACGCTTCAGCGGCACAGTAAAGTCAAAAACCCCGCAGCAAGCTACGTGGCATCAAACTTGTAGCGCAGCAGAGCTGCGGGGTATTTGACCCTCGCGGCAGTCGCCAAATGGACATGCAAGCATGTCTGCTTGGCTCGTTGCTCGCGGGAATAAAACGGCAGGCATGAAAGGAATGCATTTCCTTGGATGCCTGCCGTTTTTATATTTTACTCCGGATAGACGAGCCTGTCCGGGGTGATGGAAAGCAAAACTTCATCCAGATACTTACCGGCAAGATATTTTGCCATGGGAAGGTTCATATCCAGATAATTTCCGCAGTCCTTAGGGGAAGCGCCGGGTATTTCGCCCTCAAAGTCACGGATAAAGGTAAAAGTTTCGATTATAAGAGGGAGGATATCCTGGGAAGTATAATCTCCGTTTAAAAGAAGATAATTCCCTGTGCGGCAGCCCATAGGTCCCCAGTAGATCATCTTCGGTCCCCATTCCTTATGGTTGCGCAGGAAGGTGGCGGCCAGATGTTCTATGGTATGAAGCTCCGCCGTGTTCATCACCGGTTCCTCGTTAGGGGAAGTCATCCGGATGTCAAAGGTGGTGATCACACTTTCTCCTACCGGGTCCTTGCGGGATACATATATGCCTGGCTTAAGACGAATGTGGTCTATGGTAAAGCTTGTGATTTTTTCCATTATAAAACTCCTTTCCGCAGGCTGTATTCAGAAAAAGCCTGTATTTTTTATATCCGTGTCTATTTTAGCAGAAAGGATGAAGGATTGGCAAGGGAAAACAGGCGGTTGCATGTCAAATCAGAACCACGCACTTGCTGCGTGGTTACGGGCCAGCATGATTCAACAGGCGGATGTCTGAAGCGGCATACTGGGGAATTGACTTTATTAAGGCGGAGTGTTAAACTAACCCTATGTGAAAAGATGGAGGATAAAACGATGATCGACGGAAAAAAAATATTATTCAGCGGTATGCAGGCAACAGGAAACCTGACCTTGGGAAATTATCTGGGAGCCCTGAAAAACTGGGTGACTTTAAGTGATGAATATGAATGTTTTTACAGTGTTGTGGATATGCACTCCATTACCGTGCGTCAGGAGCCTTCTGAGCTTCGCAAAAGAGCCCGGAATCTTTTGACTCTTTATATTGCGGCAGGACTTGATCCGGAGAAAAACTGCATTTATTACCAGTCCCATGTATCCGGACATGCAGAGCTGGCATGGATCTTAAACTGTTTCACTTACATGGGAGAGTTAAACCGCATGACCCAATTTAAAGATAAGGCGGCGAAACATGCGGACAACATCAACGCAGGCCTCTTTACCTATCCTGTACTGATGGCGGCGGATATTCTTCTTTACCAGGCGGACGTGGTGCCGGTAGGAGTGGATCAGATGCAGCATCTGGAGCTCACCCGAAATCTGGCGGAGCGTTTTAACAACATTTACGGTGATGTATTTACCGTTCCGGAGGCGTATATCGGAAAGGTAGGAGCCAAGATCATGAGTCTTCAGGATCCTTCCAAAAAAATGTCAAAGTCTGACGAGAATCCTAACGGCAGTATTTATCTCATGGATGATCCGGACACTATCATGCGGAAATGCAAACGAGCAGTGACAGATTCCGAGGGCGTGATCTGCTATAGGGAAGAGCAGCCGGGAATCAAGAACCTGATCGATATTTACAGCGCATGTACAGGAAAGACGCCGGATGAGACGGTAAAAGAGTTTGAAGGAAAAGGCTACGGCGAGTTAAAACCGGCGGTCGGCGAGGCAGTGATCAGTGTGCTGCGGCCTCTCCAGGAAGAGTTCGCCCGTTTGAGCAAGGATAAGGGATACCTGGATTCTGTCATTAAGGCGAATGCGGAAAAAGCCACCTATTACGCCACAAAGACACTGCGCAAGGTACAGCGCAAGGTAGGTTTCCCAGACAGGATCCGCTGAAAGTCTTGCTGCTGGTTACCGTGTGACCAGTAACAAAATCTAAATTTTCTGTGAAATAAATTGCTTTTTTGGGGGCATCCTGTATAATGAAAGTCTAAATGCCCGCAGGCATTTGTTTTCGTTTTTTCCGAAAGAGGGAAAAGGCATAGTAAAAAGAGATTTGGAGGCGGAAGATATGAAGCGAAAATTGCTGGCAGTTTTTTGCGCTGCTGCCATGACATCGGTCATGCTGGCCGGATGCGGCTCAAACACCACTACTGAAGATACGCAGGCAGAGGATGCTGCAGAAGAAACAACAGAAGAAACAGACACCTCATCCCAGGATGAGACGGAAGGAACCGGACAGACTGCTGTGGACGAGGAGACAGCTAAGGAAGCCATAGACGAAGAAGAGGCAGAGGCAGCAGGCTTCACAGATGGCACGGATACAGAGGAAGAGGATGCGGATGAGGAAACGACAGAGAGCGCTGCCCTTGATACCAGCGAACCTTTGACCGGAACTCATCATGCCCAGATTAATATCCAGGATTACGGAACCATTGAAGTGGAGCTGGATGCGGACACAGCACCGATTACCGTGACGAATTTTGTGAAGCTGGCTCAGGAGGGATTTTACGATGGACTTACCTTCCACCGTATCATAGACGGGTTTATGATGCAGGGCGGCGACCCTAACGGAGACGGAACCGGCGGTTCAGACGAAACCATCACCGGTGAATTTTCATCCAATGGAGTGGAAAATGATATTTCCCATGAGCGCGGCGTTATCTCCATGGCCCGCGCCACAGATCCGGACAGCGCGAGCTCACAGTTCTTTATCGTTCAGGCGGACAGCCAGTACCTTGACGGAGACTATGCGGCATTCGGACATGTGACGGAAGGCATGGACATTGTAGACCAGATCTGTGAAGAAGCCCAGCCCACAGATGAAAACGGCTCCATAGCCTCAGATGCCCAGCCGGTGATCGAGAGCATTGTGATCATTGACTGAGACAAGGATTAAAGGCGGATCACCAGCACAGGAATAGGCGGATGATTAGGGCGGTTATAGTAATCGCTTTTAATGACCAGATATTGGCGAGAGGGAAGGGCTTTCAGCCAGGAAAGGATGGCATCCCTTTCTGAGAAACCGGAATCTCCACCGCTGTAAATGCAAAGGGAGAGCAGTCCGCCCTTCTTTAAGAGAGAAAGAGCCTGGTTTAAAGCCTGAATGCTGGTGGCCTTCCTAGTTGCCATTTTATGGTCTCCTCCTGGAAGATAGCCGAAATTAAATACAATGCAGCTTACAGAGCCTGGAGAGGCATACTGTCCCATATGGACATGGGAATCCAGGATAAGAGTATAGTTGGAAGGAGCGTCTGCTTTATGCAGGCGTTCTTTTGTGTTGTTAAGGGCAGTTTCCTGGATGTCAAAGGCAAGCACCCTGCCGGAAGGACCGCAGAGACTGCTTAATAACAGGGTATCGTTTCCGTTTCCCATTGTTGCGTCTATGCAAAAATCGCCTGGCTGTACCTGGCGGCGGATAAAATGCGCGCACCACTGTGTGATCTGTAAATTTTCCATAATGACCTCCGTTTTTCCTCTATACTTCCAAACTTGTGTTTCTAATGCTATTATAAAGGATTTTTTCAAGAAAATGATGTATAAAAACGCAAACAGAGGAAAAATCCGTTGCCATAGGCCAGGATTTGTTCTATAATACAAAAAGCTGGCAGGAAGAGAGAAAAGGAGGAAATAAGGCATGTTAAAAGGAAAGACCATTCTTCTGGGAGTGACAGGAAGCATCGCGGCCTATAAGACAGCATATCTGGCCAGCGCCTTGGTGAAGCTTCATGCGCAGGTACATGTGCTTATGACAAAAAACGCGGTGAATTTCATTAATCCCATCACCTTTGAGACCCTTACGGGAAATAAATGCCTGGTAGATACCTTTGACCGGAATTTTCAGTTCCAGGTAGAGCATGTGTCCATTGCCAAGCAGGCGGATGCAGTGATGATCGCGCCGGCAAGTGCGGATGTGATCGGCAAGCTGGCCCATGGAATCGCGGACGATATGCTTACCACTACGGTTATGGCCTGTAAGTGCCATAAGATTCTCGCCCCGGCTATGAATACCAATATGTACGAAAATCCTATTGTACAGGATAATCTGAAGACCCTTGCTCATTACGGCTATGAGATCGTAGAGCCGGCCAGCGGTTACCTTGCCTGCGGAGATACCGGCAGAGGAAAAATGCCGGAGCCGGAAGTGCTCCTTGAGTATATTCTAAAGGAAGCAGCCTTCCCTAAGACCTTTACCGGGAAAAAGGTTCTTGTGACAGCGGGCCCTACCCAGGAGTCCGTGGATCCGGTGCGGTTTATTACCAACCATTCCTCCGGAAAGATGGGCTATGCAATTGCGAAGATGGCCATGCGAAAGGGAGCAGAGGTGACACTGGTAAGCGGTCCGGTTTCCATAGCTCCGCCTCTTTTCGTAAAGTACGTCCCGGTTACTACGGCGAAAGAAATGTTTGAGGCGGTGACGAAAGTAAGCCAGGAACAGGACATTATCATCAAAGCGGCGGCAGTGGCGGATTATAGGTCGGCCCATGTCAGCAGGGAAAAGATAAAAAAGCACGATAACGAAACAGAGATTAAGCTGGAACGGACGGAGGATATTTTACAATATCTAGGAGATCATAAACCTTCGGGCCAGTTTTTGTGCGGGTTTTCTATGGAAACCCAGAATATGTTAGGTAATTCCAGGGTGAAGCTTGAGAAAAAGCATCTGGATATGGTGGCGGCGAATAATCTAAAGATAGCCGGTGCAGGATTCCAGGGAGACACCAATGTGATCACCCTGATTACACAGGACGAGGACGTATCACTCGAGCTGATGAGCAAAGAGGATGCAGCCGTAAAGATCCTGGATAAGATCCTTTCTATGATGGAGGGGACATGCAGCCCGTAAACCCAAGCCGGGCATAAGTCAAAAATCCCGCAGCAAGCTACGGGGCATCAAACTTGTAGCGCAGCAGAACTGCGGGGGATTTTACCCTCGCGGCAGTCGCCAAATAGACATGCAAGCATGTCCGCTTGGCTCGTTGTTCGCGGGAATAAAAGAGAATATATGCCCAGTAGGCTTTCATGTATTGTATCCGCAGAGGGCGGAACGATAACAAGGAGGAAAAAATATGAGCAATGTATCAACCGCAGCGGCGAAAAACCCTGCAAGCCTGTCGAAGACAAAGGGAATGACCCAGGTGGCGCTTTTTTCAGCGCTGATCATCCTGATGGCATTCACCCCATTTCTCGGGTATATCCCCCTGGGATTTACCAGAGCTACCATTATCCATATCCCGGTGATCATCGGGGCACTGGTCCTTGGACCGAAAAAAGGCGCTTTTCTTGGTTTTGTATTCGGTCTTACCAGTCTGATCAACAACACCATGAACCCAACGCCTACCTCTTTTGTTTTTACCCCTTTTTACAGCCTTGGAGAGTACAGCGGAGGGCTTCAAAGCCTGATTATCTGCTTTATTCCCAGAATTTTAATAGGAATCGTACCTTATTATGTTTATCATTTCATCAAGAAGATTATAAAGAGTCCCAAGGTGTCAGCTCTTGGACTGGTCCTTTCCGGTATCAGCGGAGCCCTCACCAATACGCTCCTTGTGATGAATCTGATCTTTTTGTTCTTTAGGGAGGGATACGCTTCCGCCAATGAGGTAGCTTCCAATGCGGTATATGGCTTTATCCTTTCCGTGATCGGGATCAATGGCGTGCCGGAGGCGATCGTGGCAGGCATTTTGACCTTATTGATCGGCAAGGTTTTATTAAATCCCAATGTGCGGAGTAAACTTGGCTTTTAAGATACTTGCGAACATGGACAGATAGTATGGCGGAGACTGCTCTGGATCCGCTTCCGGTCACTGTGTGGCCAGTGATAAAAAGAAAGAAGAGGAAATACGAATATGATCTTAGCTCTTGATATAGGAAATACGAACATCGTCATCGGCTGCATCGACAGGGAACGGACCTACTTTATCGAGCGCCTTTCTACTGTGCGGACGAAGACAGAACTGGAATATGCCATTGACATTAAAACTGTTTTAGATATATACCACATAAAAAGGGCAGATATCGAGGGCTGCATTATTTCTTCCGTAGTCCCCCAGATCACCAATGTGGCGAAACTGGCTGCGGAAAAGATATTAAAAAAAGAAGTCATGGTTTTAGGGCCTGGGATAAAGACAGGACTGAATATTATGATGGATAACCCGGGGCAGCTGGGGGCGGATCTGGTAGCGGACGCGGTAGCCGGGATCACGGAATATCCTGTCCCTCTGATCATCTTCGATATGGGGACAGCTACCACAGTTTCCGTGGTGGACGATAGAAAAAATTACATCGGCGGAATGATCCTTCCCGGTGTAGGCGTATCTTTGGATGCGCTTACTGCACGGGCTTCTCAGTTAAGCGGAATCAGCATTGAAGCCCCGAAAAAGATAATCGGAAAGAATACCATTGACTGTATGAAAAGCGGCATCCTTTACAGCAATGCCGCAGCAATTGACGGGATCATAGACAGGATAGAGGATGAGCTGGGTAAAAATGCCACAGTCATCGCCACAGGCGGCCTGGCGAAAAAAATCGTTGACCACTGCAGGCGGAAGGTGATCCTTGACGAGGATCTGCTTTTAAAAGGTCTTCTGGTCCTTTACGAAAAAAATAAATAAGCGTTAATCATTTATAAATGCATTTTTAAAATCAGAGGGAACCGGTGCGGTAAACAGCATCGGTTTCTTCGTTATAGGATGAAAAAAATTAAGTTGATAGGAATGGAGAGGCTGTCTTTTTATACGGTCGTAAACCGGATTATAAAGGTAATCCCCTGGGAGGGGATGGCCGATGTATTTCATGTGCACACGGATCTGATGGGTGCGTCCGGTTTCCAGGTGCAGCTCTGCCAGAGAACAGCCGTTTTTTGTCTCCAGGCATTGATAATGGGTGACGGCAGGCTCCCCCTTTTGGAAATTTACTTCCCGCTCCATAACAGAACCTTCCGCCCGGGCAATAGGAGCGTTTATTACACCTTCTTTAGGAAGGATTCCCTGTACGATGGCAAGATAGGTACGCTTGATCTGCCGGTCAGCCATCTGTTGAGAAAGGATGGCTGCGCTTAAAGCGTTTTTGGCCAGGATAAGGGCACCGGTAGTGTCGCGGTCCAGACGGTTGATGCACCGGTAGACAAAGGGCTCTCCTTTTTTCGCATAGTAATAGGCCACTCCGTTTGCAAGGGTATTGGTATAATTACCTATGGAGGGGTGGATGGGAGTGTCGGCCGGTTTGTTTAATACAAGGATATCCTGGTCTTCAAAAAGAATCTGCAGTTCCATGGGAGTAGGAAGGATGTTTTCTGAAGACTGGGTTTCCATAAGGCGTACGGAGAGCCGGTCACCCAAAGAAAGTTCCGTGCGGCCATAGGCGCGGGTTCCGTTTAGGGAAATAGCTCCCGGGTCTGCTTTCATGGAGGAAAGAATATGGCGGGAAAATCCCTGCTTTTTTAAATACTCTAATACAGACATGCCCTGCTCCGGAGAGGTGACAGTATACTCGAAAATCCTTTGCATATGCGTTTCCCTTCTTTCGTCCCTTGCGCTTAAAATTTGATGCCATGTAGCTTTCAGCGGGAGGGTGACTTTTCGATAGTGTAACAGGGTTTGGGAAAAATAGCAAGGTGAAAGGCCCTGCCTTTTTTTAGTGCTTTTAACAAATGTGGAAAAGATGCGTATAATCCGATTGATTTTTGTCAAGAACTTATGTAATATAGAGATAAGGTTTGGTAAAGAATATTTTATTATAAATACAGAATAAGGAGAAAGCTATGTACTTATCAGAGCTATTTTTACAGGATGTGAAGGGAGAAATGACAGTGGATGAGGCTGCAGACGCCCTGAAACGCTGTAACAGCCAGCTTTGCGCAGAGATGGGGATAAAAGAAGAGGAGGTTCCCATAGACCTTTTTCTTAAAAAGGACGCCGGGGGAACCACGGTAGGATTAAATAAAAAGGGAGAGGAACTAAGGGATTTCTGGGACGTGTATAAAGATTTTGACCAGGAGATCCCGGAAGAAAAAAAGAAAGGAATGATCCTGCCGGACCTTGCGAAGAGAATTGTTACTGGTGCGTGGTTCGGGTGTGACATGTAATAGAGAATTGACTTTTATCATGCCAGAATATATAATAAGTAGCGGAACAAATATGCTGTAAAATTGAGAAAAGTTTTAGGAAAAGGCATTTTCAGGAAGCAGGCGGAAATCCTGCGCAAGTCCGTTACTGTAACAGCCAGATACTGGGTGCTTTTTCAGGTACAGAATTACCTGCGGCAACCGGGGAATTTTGGGTAAGAGAGGGGGAGCTTTGTTGTCGTGACAGAGCTTCTTTTTTTTGTCTGGACAGGAGGTTGGATGATGGAGAAAAATGGTTTGGAGGATTATTATGTGATCCGAAACCAAAAGAAAATGAGATTCGGCTACACCACAGGCTCCTGTGCGGCCGGGGCATGTAAAGGAGCGGCGGAAATGCTGCTT
This sequence comes from Candidatus Blautia faecavium, assembly GCA_019118425.1. Classification (GTDB taxonomy): domain Bacteria; phylum Bacillota; class Clostridia; order Lachnospirales; family Lachnospiraceae; genus Blautia_A; species Blautia_A faecavium. The sequence goes on from DWYZ01000217.1 coordinate 17,987, forward strand.
TCAGGGAAAAAGATTTCTTCTGTAAATCTTATGACCCCGAGGGGGATCCTTTTAACGCTTTCTCTGGAAGATATCCAGATCAGCCAGGAGGCGGTATCCTGCGCTGTGCGCAAGGACGCCGGGGATGATCCGGATACCACGAATGGCATCCTGATTTATGCAAAGGTGAAAAAAATCCCTCTGCCAAAAGAGGAAACCTCTAAGATCCTTTTAGAAGGCGGAGCAGGTGTAGGCCGTGTGACGAAACCAGGGCTTTCCCAGAAGGTGGGAGAGCCGGCGATCAATCCGGTGCCGAGAGCCATGATCTTAAAGGCAGCCGAGGAGATCTGTGATGCTTATGGGTATGAGGGCGGCCTTTCTGTTGAGATTTTTGTGCCAGCGGGGGAGGAAACCGCGAAAAAGACCTTTAATCCAAGGCTTGGCATCCTGGGCGGAATATCCATCTTAGGGACCACCGGGATCGTGGAGCCTATGAGCGAGAAAGCCTTGATAGAAAGCATCCGGGTGGAGATGAAGCAGCATGTTTCCCAGGGAGAAGAATACCTTCTCATGACTCCGGGAAATTACGGGGAAGAATATTTAAAGGATCAGATGGATCTGCCTTTTGAAAGGAATATCAAGTGCAGCAATTATGTGGGGGAGACCATTGATATGGCCGTGGATATGGGGGTAAAAGGAATCCTTTTTATTTCCCATATTGGTAAATTCGTAAAAGTGGCGGCTGGGATCATGAACACCCACTCTCACAGCGCGGACGCCAGGATGGAGGTGCTGGCCTCCAACGCCATCCGGGCAGGAGGGGATCTTGCCTGCGCCAAAAAGATTTTAGACTGCTCCACCACAGATGAGGCGCTTAACGTTCTGGCTTTAAGCGGGGTGCTTGAGAAGACTATGAAAGAGATCACCAGCCGCATCCAGTTTTATTTAAACCATCGTTCTTACGAACAGATCCTTCTCGGGGCAGTGATCTTTTCCAATGTCCATGGCTATCTGGGCCAGACGGAGGATGCACAGACGCTGGTCAAAAAAATCCAGGAGCAGGACGTTTGGAAGTAAACTTCCAAATCTACCATTATTGACGCAGCCGAGTGCGTCAGAAAGAGGTAAGGATAAAGGTTTCACACAGTAAAAATCGGCGCGGCAAACGTCATAAAAAATTATGATGCTTGCTATAGCATAAGCGATATAAATTCAGAATAAATCAGGAAAGGAAGAAAAAGTATGGTACATTTTGTAGGGGCAGGACCGGGAGCGCCGGATCTGATCACGGTAAGGGGAAAACAGCTCTTAGAGGAGGCGGATGTGATCATCTATGCCGGTTCTTTAGTAAATCCCAAACTTTTAGAGTACACCAAGGATGTGTGCACCATCCATAACAGCGCCAATATGACCCTGGAGGAAGTGATCCAGGTAATAGAAAAGGCAGAAAAAGAAGGAAAGACTACGGTGCGTCTCCACACAGGAGACCCTTGTATTTACGGGGCCATCCGGGAACAGATGGATATTCTGGACGAGAAGGGGATCTCTTATGATTCCTGCCCGGGAGTAAGCTCTTTCTGCGGCGCCGCCGCTGTCTTAAATCTGGAATACACCCTGCCGGATATTTCCCAGAGCGTGATCATCACCAGGATGGAGGGCAGGACGCCGGTTCCGGAAAAGGAGAGCATCCAGTCCTTTGCAGCCCACAACGCCACTATGGTAATCTTTTTAAGCACAGGTATGCTGGAAGAGTTAAGCAGAAGATTGGTAGAGGGCGGCTATAAGGAGGATACCCCGGCGGCAATCGTGTATAAGGCCACCTGGGAGGATGAGAAAAAATTCATCTGTACAGTGGGAACCCTGGCACAGACGGCGAAGGAGAACCAGATCACGAAAACAGCCCTGATGATCATTGGGGACGCGGTAAATACCAGCAATTATGAGCGCTCTAAGCTGTATGATCCGGAGTTCACTACAGAGTTTCGCCAGGGAAGCAAGAAGGAGAAGATTTAGTGAAGATTTCAGTGATCTGCTTTAGTCTCACCGGACAGGAAACAGCGGAAAGGCTAATACAGGGATTAAGAGAAAGAGGAATCGAAACCCTTCTCGGAAAGAAGAGCCGGTATCTGCCGGATTCCATTTCGGAAGATCTGCAATCCTGGACAGGAAAGCAGTTTTCCCAGGCGGATGGGATCGTCTTTATAGGGGCCTGCGGGATTGCAGTGCGAAGCATCGCCCCTTTCATCCAAAATAAAAAGAAAGATCCGGCTGTGCTGGTGGCGGACGAGTGCGGGAAATTCGTGATCTCCCTTTTATCCGGGCATCTAGGGGGAGCCAATGAGCTGGCTGACCTTGCAGCGGATATTTTAGGAGCGGTTCCGGTGGTGACTACAGCCACGGATCTTCATGGACGCTTCGCGGTGGATGTGTTCGCTAAAAAGAACCAGTGCAGCATTGTACATATGAAGGCGGCAAAGGAAGTCTCCGCCGCTCTTCTGGCTGGGGAATCAGTGGGCTTTTACAGCGAGTTTCCCTGGGAGGGCGAACTTCCGGCGGGCCTTGTTCTTTGTGACAGGAACGGCGAGCCCGTGCAGAATGAGGAAAAGACCGCCCTGTCCTTCGGCAGGGGGGAGAAGGAAAAAAAGCGGATGCCCCATAAGCCCAGAACTGGGATAGCGGTGAGCATTTATAAGGACGCTCTGCCTTTTGCCTCTACGGTTTCTTTGATCCCGCCTGTTGTGGCGGTGGGCATGGGCTGTAAAAAGGGAACAGATGAGGAGAAGCTTGCGTCCGCCTTGGCCAAGTGTGAGGAGCGCCTTTTGCTTTACCGGGAGGCCATATGCTGTCTGGCCAGCATTTCTCTTAAAAAGGAGGAGCCGGGACTGCTGGCGCTTGCAGAAAAGCTTGGGCTGTCTTTTCTTACTTTTACAGAACAGGAGCTGAAAGAGGTTCCGGGAGAGTTTACTGGATCCAGTTTTGTAAAAAGCGTCACCGGGGTGGACAATGTATGCGAAAGAAGCGCAGTGCTTGCAAGCGGCCAGGGCAGGCTTCTTGAAAATAAAGTGTGCCGGGAGGGTGTGACCACCGCCGCGGCAGAAAAGAGATGGAGGATACGTTTTGAATAAGATATATGTAGTAGGGATCGGACCGGGAGATTATGAACAGATGACAGGAAGGGCTATAAAAGCCCTTAAGGAAAGCGATGCGATCATCGGCTATACGGTGTATGTGAATCTGGTAAAGGAATATTTTCCGGAGAAAGAGTTTCTGACCACACCCATGAAAAAAGAGGTGGACCGCTGTATCCTGGCTTTCGAGGAGGCGGAAAAAGGCCGGACTGTGTCCATGATCTGCAGCGGTGACGCCGGGGTGTACGGAATGGCCGGTCTGATGTATGAGATCGGGGAAAAATATCCCCAGACAGAACTTGAGATCATCCCGGGAGTGACGGCGGCTACCGGAGGCGCCGCAGTATTAGGAGCGCCTTTGATCCATGATTTTTGCCTTATCAGTTTAAGCGATCTTCTCACTCCCTGGGAAAAGATCGAAAAGAGGATTTTGGCCGCAGCCCAGGCGGATTTTGTGGTTTGTATCTATAATCCTTCCAGCAAAAAGCGCCATGACTACTTAAAGAAAGCCTGTGACCTTTTGCTCAAATATAAAGATAAGGATACGGTCTGCGGCCTTGTCTCCAATATTGGCAGAGAAGGGGAAGAAAGCCGGGTAATGACCTTAGGGGAGCTTAAGGACACCCAGGTGGATATGTTTACCACCGTGTTTGTGGGAAATTCCCAGACAAAGAACATAGGGGGAAAGATGGTGACCCCAAGGGGTTATCAATATGAATAAGGCGGTCGTTTTTGCAGGAACCACAGAGGGTTATGAGCTGTGCCGCTTTTTATCTAAGCATCAGGTGTATGTCCATGGATGTACGGCTACCGGCTATGGAGGAAGGATTTTAGAAGAAAATGATTTTTTGACCGTACACGCCGGGCGGATGGAAGAAAAAGAAATGGCGGAATTTTTCCAAAAGGAAAAGCCGGATCTTGTACTGGACGCCACTCATCCTTACGCGGCTCTTGTCACGGAAAACATCCAAAAAGCCTGCGAGAGCGCCGGAATCCCCTGCTGGCGGGTCCTCCGGGATCAGGGAGAAAAAAGCCGCTCCGCCGTGTATGTGGACAATATAGACCAGGCGGTAGAGTATTTAAAAGGAACGAAGGGAAATATCCTCCTCACCACAGGAAGCAAGGAGCTGGCTGCCTTTACCCATCTTCGGGATTATAAGGAGCGGCTTTTCGCCAGAGTCCTTTCCCTTCCTTCTGTTCTGGAGACCTGCCGTACCCTTGGAATCGAGGGAAAGCATCTGATCGGTATGCAGGGTCCCTTTTCCACGGAGCTGAACGCGGCGATGCTGCGCCAGTTCCAGTGCTCGTATCTGGTGACCAAGGATTCCGGAGACGCCGGAGGGTTTCAGGAAAAAATAGACGCGGCTCTTTCCTGCGGGGCGGTTCCGGTGATCATCGGCCGTCCGGTGAAGGAAGAGGGGATGACGCTTTTTTCCTGTAAAAAAAGACTGGCGGAGTTTTTCGGATTTCAGGTAAAACCTCATATTACTTTGCTGGGAATCGGCATGGGAAGCAGGGATACCCTCACTATCCAGGGAGAAAAAGCCTTAAAAAGAGCGGATCTTTTAATAGGAGCCTCCCGTATGGTGGAGGCGGTGCGCATGCCCCATCACCAGGTCTTCTGCGAATATAAAAGTGAAAAGATCCTGTCTTATATAAAGGATCACCCGGAGTACGAACAGGTGGTGATCGCCCTCTCCGGAGACGTAGGCTTTTACAGCGGAGCCAGGAAGCTCCTTAATATGCTGGGGAAGGATACGGAGGTGATCTGCGGAATTTCTTCTGTGGTATATTTTATGGCAAAAGCCGGCCTGTCCTGGGATGATGCTGTGTTAAAGAGCGTACATGGAAAAAAAGAAAATCTGATCCCTCTGATCAAACAGAATCAGAAGGTCTTTGCCATCTTGGGTACCAGGGACGGGGTGGCGCAGCTTTCACGGGAGCTTTGTGCTTACGGCATGGAGGATGTGGTCCTTTATGTGGGCGAAAATCTTTCTTATGAAAATGAGAAAGTCTTTTCTAAAACGGCGGGGGAGCTTACCGCTTATGAAGGAGACGCCCTAAGCGTGGTGTGCGCATGGAATGAAAAGGCAGTTCCGGCTTTTGCTACCCATGGAATCTGGGATAGAGAATTTCTCCGGGGAAAGGCGCCTATGACAAAGGAAGAGGTGCGTGCGGTTTCTCTTATGAAGCTGGCCCTTACGGAGGATTCCCTTTGCTACGATGTGGGGGCGGGAACCGGATCGGTCTCAGTGGAGATGGCTTTAAGGGCAAAAAGCGGACAAGTTTACGCCATTGAAAAAAAAGAAGAGGCTGCAGAGCTTATAGAGGAAAATAAGAAAAAATTCGGGGCCGCAAATTTAGAGATCATAAGGGGAACCGCCCCGGAGGCTATGAGGGCGCTGCCGGCTCCCAGCCATGCTTTCATTGGCGGCTCTTCGGGAAATTTAGAAGAGATCATAGATCTTCTCCTGGAAAAAAATCCCCAGGTGCGTATGGTGATAAACTGCATTACCCTGGAAACTCTTTCCGAGGCTTTGCAGGTGGTGAAAAAGTATAGATTCCGGGATACGGACATGGTGCAGCTTAGTGTGGCCAGGTCCAAAGAAGTGGGACGGTATCATATGATGATGGGAGAAAATCCCATTTACATCCTTACCTTCCAGCATCCAGCGGCAGAAGATGGTTACTGGCCATGAGCTAACCAGTAACAGAAGATGAACAAAAAACACAGGAGGAAAGGCTATGAGGATTCCAAGGATCATGCTTAGCGCAGGCAGCAGCGGAAGCGGAAAAACCCTGCTCACCTGCGGCCTTTTACAAGCCTTGCTGGAAGAGGGAAAAAAGGTGGTTTCCTTTAAATGCGGGCCGGATTATATAGATCCTATGTTCCATCAGCAGGTATTGGGAACCCCTTCCCGGAACCTGGATACGTTTTTTACAGGAGAAGAGACAACCCGGTATCTTTTCGAAAAAAATGCCGCAGACTGCGACATTGCGGTGATGGAAGGGGTCATGGGATATTATGATGGAGTGGGAGGAACTACTACAAAGGCCAGCGCCTATGATTTGGCAAGGGTGACGGATACCCCGGTGATCCTTATTGTAAACAGCCGGGGTATGAGCGTTTCTCTGGCCGCCTATGTAAAAGGATTTTTGGATTACAAAAAAGACAGCCGGATCAAGGGCGTGATCTTAAACCAAATGTCCCCCATGCTTTATCCAAGAATGAAAGCGCTTCTGGAGGAGGAACTTGGCATAAAGGTGCTGGGCTATGTGCCAAAGGTGACGGACTGCGTGCTGGAAAGCCGTCATCTGGGACTTCTCCTTCCTCATGAGGTGGAGGATCTTAAGGGAAAGCTAAAAAAAATGGCGGGTATCTTAAAGGAGACCCTGGATCTTAACGGAATTTGGGAGCTGGCGGAAAGCGCAAAGGAGCTTGCCGTGCCGGAGACTCTTAAGGAAGAAGATTTTTCTTTCCGGCTGGAAAAAAAGGTGAGGATCGGAGTGGCTAAGGATGAAGCCTTCTGCTTTTTCTATGCGGACAATTTCCGCCTTTTAGAAGAGATGGGAGCCCAGCTTGTGTGGTTTTCCCCGCTTCATGAGGAAAACCTTCCAAAAGATCTGGACGGACTTCTTTTATACGGGGGCTATCCGGAACTGCATGGACAGGCTCTGGAGGAGAATTCTTCCATGAGAAAAGAGATAAAAACCGCCATAAATGGAGGCATGCCCTGTATGGCCGAATGCGGCGGGTTTATGTATCTCCACGAGGAAATGGAAGGAATGGACGGAGCATTCCATAAAATGGCAGGGGTGATCCCGGGAAAAGTATACCGTACGCCTAAGCTGAACCGGTTCGGTTATGTGAACCTCACACAGAAGGCGCCGGTTTTCGGCACAGATGATCTGGGAAATATCCCGGCCCATGAGTTTCATTATTTCGATTCAGAAAACTGCGGAGCCTCCTTTCACGGGAAAAAGCCCGCAGGAAAAAAAGAATGGGACTGTATCCACGGCAGCGCTTCTTTGCTGGCTGGTTTTCCCCATTTTTATTATTATGCCAATCCCTCTCTGGCAGCGGCGTTTTTAAAGAGCTGCGCTGCCTATGGGAAAGGGAAATAAGCGGAGGTAATCATGAAATATCATATGTTTGCCCTGACTGTGGGATTTTTACTGGATCTGCTTTTTGGGGATCCCAGGTGGCTCTGCCATCCGGTCTGCCTGATCGGAAAGCTGATCGCAGAACTGGAAAAGGGCATACGGAGGATTTTGCCTAAAACAGAAAAGGGAGAGCTTCTAGGAGGTACCATAGAAGTGCTGCTGGTATGTATCCTCTGCGGGGGAGTACCTTTATGCGTTCTGTATGTCCTATATGGGATTTTCCCCTATGCAGGTCTGGCTTTGGAGACGTTCTGGTGCTATCAGCTCTTAGCCACGAAATCTTTAAAGACAGAAAGTATGAAGGTTTATGACCGACTGACTTTTGGCACCATTGAAGAAGCCCGTTATGCAGTATCAATGATCGTAGGAAGAGATACGAAGGAGCTGAGCGCCGAAGGCGTTACCAAGGCGGCGGTGGAAACTGTTGCGGAGAATTCTTCAGACGGGGTGATCGCGCCCATGCTGTATATGGCCATAGGCGGGGCGCCGCTTATGTTTTTATATAAGGGGATCAATACCATGGATTCCATGCTGGGGTATAAAAATGATAAGTACCTTTATTACGGAAGATGCGCGGCCAGGCTGGATGATGCGGCGAATTATATTCCATCCAGGATTTCCGGGATCTTAATGGCTTTTGCTTCCTTTTTCGTGGGGCTTGACGGAAAAAGAGCCTTTTCCATTTATTTCCGGGATAAACGAAACCATGCCAGTCCTAACTCTGCACAGACAGAGGCGGCGATGGCGGGGGCCCTCCAGGTGCAGCTTGCGGGAAATGCATATTATTTCGGAAAATTATATGAAAAGCCTACGATTGGCGATCCCGTTCGCCCTATAGAACCGAAAGATATTGTAAAGGCGAACCGGCTTTTATATGCCACGGCTGTTCTGGCTTTAGTGCTCTGCCTGGGGGTAGGGGCTGCCATTATCTTATAAAAACCAGACGACAGGAGAAAAGGATCATGACGAAGCACGTTCATGGAGGAAATGTATATCAATATAAAGACTGCATAGATTTTTCCGCCAACTGTAATCCTCTGGGAACGCCTCAGAGTGTGAAGCAGGCCATAATAGACAGTGCGGAGCACATCTGTGAGTACCCCCAGGTAGGATATGAGCCTTTAAAAAAAGCTCTGGCTGTCTACGAAGGAACAGAGGAAACCCAGGTGATCTGCGGGAATGGGGCGGCGGAGATCATTTTTACCTTATGTCACGCAAGAATGCCGAAAAAGGCGCTTCTTCCGGCCCCTACCTTTGCTGAATACGGGCAGGCGCTTTTAAGCATAGGCTGTGAGATTAGTGAGTATTCCCTTTCTGAGGAAAAGGATTTCGTTTTAGGGGAAGAGTTTTTATCTGCCCTGGAAAAAGGTATAGATATCGTATTTTTATGCAATCCAAACAATCCTACAGGAATACTTTTGGAACGGGAATTTTTGCTGAAGATTTTAGACAGATGCAGAGAGCTGGGGATTTTTTTAGTGGTGGACGAATGCTTTTTGGATTTCGTAGAGAAACCGGAAGCTTATACGTTGAAAGGCTTTCTTTCCCAATATGAAAATCTGTTTCTTTTAAAGGCGTTCACCAAGAGATATGCCATGGCGGGGATCCGCCTGGGATACGGACTTAGCGGAAACAAGGAGCTTCTTGACTGGATGGAAGGCTGCGTGCAGCCATGGAATCTTTCAGTGGCGGCTCAGGCGGCGGGAATAGCTGCCCTTAAGGAAACAGACTACGTAAACCGGGGAAGAGAGCTTGTCTTTAAGGAGGCGGCGCGTCTGAAAAAGGAGCTTGCCTCGTTAGGATTAAAGGTATATCCGTCCTGTGCGAATTACATATTTTTCAGGGGCCCAAAGGATCTGTTTGAGAGATGCACAGAAGAGGGGATATTGATCCGGGATTGCAGCAATTATTCCGGCCTTAGCAAGGGATACTACCGGATCGCGGTAAAAAAGGAGAAAGAAAACGATGCGCTTCTTAAGGCGCTTGTACATATACAGGAAAACAGAGAAAGGGGGACAAAGTAATGGCAAAAGCAATTATGGTACAGGGGACTATGTCCAATGCAGGGAAGAGCCTGCTCGCCGCCGGGCTTTGCCGGATCTTTAAGCAGGACGGCTACCGGGTGGCGCCCTTTAAATCCCAGAATATGGCATTAAATTCTTTTATCACCAAAGAAGGTCTGGAAATGGGAAGGGCACAGGCGATGCAGGCAGAGGCGGCCGGGATCGCTCCGTCTGTGCTGATGAATCCCATTTTATTAAAACCCACGAATGACGTAGGTTCTCAGGTGATCGTAAACGGTGAAGTGTTAGGGACCATGAGCGCCAGGGACTATTTTCAATATAAGAAAAAACTGGTGCCGGATATTCTGAAAGCCTATGAGACACTTGCCGGGGAAAATGACATTATCGTCATAGAAGGGGCAGGAAGTCCTGCGGAGATCAACCTGAAGGAAGAAGACATTGTAAACATGGGCATGGCTAAGATGGCCAAGGCCCCGGTGCTCCTTGTGGGGGATATTGACAGAGGGGGCGTCTTTGCCCAGCTGATCGGTACGGTGGAGCTTTTAGAGGAGGATGAGCGGGCTATGGTAAAAGGCCTGATCATTAATAAATTCCGGGGAGATAAAAGCATCCTGGATCCGGGAGTAAAGATGCTGGAAGAAAAAAGCGGGATCTCTGTGGTGGGAGTGGCGCCTTATCTGGATATCCAGGTGGAAGACGAGGACAGCCTTACAGAACGTTTTGATAAAAATCAGGAGATCGGTGTGATCGACATTGCGGTGGTACGTCTTCCAAGGATTTCTAATTTTACCGATTTTAATCCCTTTGAAAATATTCCGGGAGTTTCCCTGCGCTATGTAAAACATCCATATGAGCTTAAAGATCCGGATATGATCGTTCTTCCGGGAACAAAAAATACCATGGAGGATCTTTTATGGATGCGGGAGAGCGGCATGGAAGCGGCAGTTTTAAAGGCGGCTTCCAGAGGAAAATTTATTTTCGGAATCTGCGGCGGTTACCAGATGCTGGGGGAAACCTTAGAGGATCCGGATCAGGTGGAAGCCGGCGGCAGCATGAAGGGAATGGGACTTCTTCCTATGGACACAGTTTTCGAAAAGAGTAAAACCCGGACCAGGGTGGAGGGCTTTTTTGGAAAGCTTAGCGGTATATGGGAGCCTCTTTCCGGGAAAAACTTGGAAGGCTATGAGATCCACATGGGAGAAAGCCGGCTGAAAGGAAAGACGAAGGCCTCTATTTCCCTTACGGATCACGTGACCGGAAAGGAAAAGCTGGATGGTGCCTGCTGTGAAAATGTCTGCGGCACTTACGTACATGGCGTGTTTGACAGAGAAGAGGTGGCGGAGGCAGTGATCCAGGCGATTGGAAAGAAAAAGGGGATTGATGTCTCCTCCATGACAGGAGTGGATTTCGCCGCTTTTAAAGAAACACAGTACGATCTCCTTGCGGCAAAGCTTCGGGAGCATCTGGATATGAAGCGGATTTATGAGATTTTGGAGGAAGGAATTTAAAGGAGGAGAGCAGTTTGAAAGCAGACTTTCAAATCTGCCATTATTGACGCAGCTAACACAAGGCACTCCGTGAGTAAAGTGCATCAGAAAGGGGTAAGTGCGAAAGTAAATTTTCAAATTTGCCATTGTTGACGCAGTCAAGGTACTCCGTGAGTAAAGTGTGTCAGAAAGGAGTAAGAATGAAGATAGAACTGGAAAAAGTTAAGCCAATGGATATAGAAAAAAGAAGCTTTGAGATTATTACACAGGAGCTGGGAGACACGCCTCTTATTCCCGGTACGGAGCTGATCGTGAAAAGATGCATCCATACAAGCGCGGATTTTGACTATGGGAAGAATCTCTGTTTTTCTAAGGACGCGGTGTCTAAGGCAATGGAAGCATTGAAAGAGGGAGCCTGCATTGTAACGGACACACAGATGGCAAAGGCCGGGATCAATAAACGCGCCCTGGCCCGCTATGGGGGAGAGGTTTACTGCTTTATGTCTGACGAGGATGTGGCGCGGGAAGCAAAAGAAAAAGGAACCACCAGAGCCACAGTCAGCATGGATAAAGCGGCTCTGCTTGATAAAAAGCTTATCTTCGCCATTGGGAACGCCCCTACGGCCCTTGTAAGGCTTTACGAACTGATCCAGGATAAAAAAATTTCTCCGGAGCTGGTCATCGGCGTGCCGGTGGGCTTTGTAAATGTGGTGCAGTCCAAGGAACTGATCATGGAGGCGGATGTACCCTATATCGTAGCCAGAGGCCGGAAAGGCGGAAGCAATATCGCGGCCTGCATCTGCAATGCCCTTTTGTATATGATAGATGATAAAAGGGAGTAAGGGAAGATTCCATATCGGAAAAATCCCCGCCTTGCTGCAGCGTCACTTATAAATCTGCTTATGGCAGAAGAGCATTCTTTCTCTTCTATCTGCCTGGGAGGAATATACGGCGGCTTCTGGATTTCAGGAAACAAACGCAATCTTACTGTTGTATAAGCGGATTTGTTTTGCTTTATGAGAGGGCTGCGAAATGGATATTTTTTATGAGCAATTTATATTAAAGAAGAGCTGCCGGGTTTTTTACAGAGTATTTCCCGTAAAATGCCAAGGGCCGGAAGAAAATCGTCGGCCGGCATGGAAGAACAAGAGAGCAAAAAAGTGACGGTACCTTCTTCTTCCTTAAGAATCTGCAGGCGCAGGAGATTTTCCTGTGCCTGTTTTTTTATGTCCTGGGCGGAAAGATTGGCAGGGAGGGTAAGGGCAATGCTCGTTCCCGCAGAGCCGATCTGGACGCTGCAGGAGTTGCCGAAAACTTTATATACGCTGTCTGTAAGCTGTCGGAGCTTTTGTGAATAAAGTCTTTTTAATCTGCGGGTCTGGGCCGCCAGATGTCCGTCGCGGATAAACTGGCAAAGGGCGATCTGTTCTGCCTTGGAGGCAGTCTGGTTATAGCTGGCGGCCTTGGCTTTATAGGCCTTTTTTAATTCCGGGGGAAGGACCATAAAGCTGATACGGATGGAAGGAAGCAAAAGCCTGGAAAAAGAGCCGATGTAAACCACTCCCTGTCCGCCGCAGAGACTGTAAAGAGAGGGAGTGGGCTTTTGCAGATAGACAAACTCATTTTCAAAGTCATCCTCAATGATAAGGCCATCATGCCCGGAGGCATACCGGATCAATTCCAAACGGCGGGATACGGGCATGATTTCTCCCCATTTCGTCATATGGGCGGGAGATACATAGATCACACCGCAGTCTTTGTTCCGGTAATGCACCTGAAAGCCATAGTCTGAAAAAACCGTGCTTCCCTGTATGAAAGAGGGGGTGGGAAAGGAGACGCTTTTTTTATCCCGGATCAAGGGACAGAGGATGTGAAGGAGGCTTTGCACCCCGGCTCCCACCACAATGTCATCCGGCGTGCAGTGGATGTTCCTGCGCTCTTGGATATAGGTACATAAGGCATTGCGGAAATCCGACTCTCCCTGGGGTTCTCCGTAGGAGAGAAGACGCTCATCCTGACGCAGGGCGCTTTTAATGTAGCGACGCCACAAGTCGAAACGAAAGCTTTCCCGGTCTACCCCGGAGGAGGCAAAGTCGAAACGATATTTAGGCTCCTGACGGGTTTCCTCCGCTTCGGAGGCCTTCTGGGCCTTGGCAATGGAGGTGACAAAATAGCCGCTTTGCGGCTTGGAGATGATATAGCCCTCTGCGGCAAGCTGGAGGTAGGCGCTTTCTACTGTGGTGCGGCTTAAATTTAATTCTGTGGAACATTTGCGCAGAGACGGCATTTTCGTGCCGGGAAGAAGCTTGCCGCAGAGGATCAGGTCGCGGTAATATTGGTAGACTTTAAGATACAGGTGTTCGGAGGAAGAGGTTTTTTCTAAATCTAAATTCATAAATGTTCATGCCCTTCTTATGTATGGATTCCTACGCAGAGTGTTCCCATGGGACAACAGTGACCCGGAGGAAAAAGTCTCCAAGAGAGCTGCGCAGGGTTTTCTTTTTATTATAAGGGTGAGAAGTGAAAAATCAAGAGGATTATCTTCGGGCGTTAGTAAAAAGAAGGCATAACCCGCTGAAAATACTTGGTTTTGCCCCCTTATCTGTGCTTATAAAATGTTGTATGGAAATAGCTATTTTAATCGAGTCTCTAATTCCTGTATCCGTGCTCTCATTTTGGCAAGTTCCCTGTCTTTTTCTGCTAAGGCCTTATCTTTTTCCGCTAAGGCCTTATCTTTTTCCGCTAAGACCTTTTCTTTTTCTGCAAGGGTCGACTCAAGAGCCACTTTCTGCCTGTCGATGGTTTCCTGCATTTCATCAATCATATATTGGACGGTATTCCTGTCCATCTGTAGTAATTCTTCTGAAAAAATTCCCATAATATTCTCCATATTCCT
>DWYZ01000218.1 GCA_019118425.1 Candidatus Blautia faecavium
AATCAGTGTATTTCGTTATAATGATGAATTAGTAGTTGGAGGCCTTCCATGGGACTTTATACAGCGCATGGTAACGTCAGGCGGAGCAAAAGTCGAATATCCCCTAGGGAATATATCTTTTAATCCTGAGTGTTACAAGCTTACTGCGCAACGTTTAATGAAAGAGCTGGGGGTTATAACATATCTTCACACCCGTCTTATCGACTGCCAAAAGAACCAAAACAGAATCTCACATGTCGTACTCCATTCAAAATGCGGCCTTTTCGCTTTAAATGCCAAAATTTTTATAGACTGCACCGGGGACGCAGACCTTGCTGCTTTGGCAGGTGTACCTATGCTTCACCATGAAGGAGAATTGCAGCCCGCTTCTCTATGCTTTTGCCTTGGTCATGTAGATGTATCCTCTTTGCATAAAATCCATCATTCCCAGCAAGGTATCAATTACCATATAGAAGATTTACGCAAGCTCCTAACTGATATTTCTGCCAAAGAACAAGTTCCGGAATTTGGTGGACCCTGGATGTGTTATATGCTCACAGATGATACAGTTCTTGTGAATATGACACGAAAAAAAGTAAATATTTTCAATGAGGCTGAGGCAACTCAAGCTGAATTCGATATGAGAGAAGATGCATTTAAATTAATAGAAATCTTAAAAAATAATGTACCTGCGTTTTCCAAAGCTTCCGTTCTATATACCGCTGCACAGATTGGTATACGCGAGAGCAGACATATAAAAGGAATTCATGTACTATCAGGAGAGGAATATCTAAATGCCGTCCATTTTGAAGATTCCATTGGCCGAGGCTGTCATCCTATTGATATCCACGCTTCCAATGGAAGTGGCCAACACTGTGAATTTCTGAAAAAGGCAGCCTATATTCCATATCGCTCTTTAATTACACAGGAAATAGAAAACCTAATTGTTGCCTGTCGGGCTTTTTCCGCAGATAAAATAGCATTTGCCTCTACTCGAGTGCAAGCATGTGTTATGGGACTAGGGCAAGCTGCAGGAGTTGCTGCCGCACAATGCGCCAAACAGCAATGTACAGTCCAAAATGTAGATATTTTATCTCTCCGCCAACGTCTAATCGATTTAGGAGCAAATATTTAAAAACTTACAAAAACGCGGCTTTCCGCTGCCCCAAAAAGCAACAGAAAGCCGCATCCATTTACCATTATTTACTTTTCTAACCTCAATCCTCTTCCCGATACTCCTCCTCTGTCACTGTCAGTCCGTCTTTTTTGTTCCACACGATCCGCACCTGCTTATCCCGAACCGGCAGCGTACATTTAAGAGATTCAAAGTCCTCCAAATGCGGTTTAACCTCATACGTTCCCGTCACTGGATCTGTAATCCTAAGTCCTACGAAATACTTGGCAAGAAGATAAATCGGGCTGGCAGACCACGCATGGCACAGGCTTTTTCCAAACTTATCCCCATACATATCGTACTGTTCCTCTTCAGACACATTCGGATCATACTCCTCCCAGAAAGTGACCGCGCCTCTCTCCAACATTCCGCCCCAGTATTCCTTTACTTTCTGCAACACTTCTGTGAGATGCCCCATTTTACACAAAGCATCCATTTCATAGAACTTAAAATAAGGGGTTGTGATCTGGGGCACATTATCGTTTAACAAAACAGTTTTCACAATCCGCTCTTTCTTTGATTCCTCCGCAAGATCATAGATAATGGCAAAAATATTCGCATGTCTGGTCACGCACCGGCGCCCGGATACAAAAGAATCTATGTAAGCGCCCTTTTCTTCATCCCAATAAAATTCATTGATTTTCCCAAGAAGTTCCCGGTATTTCTCTTCGTATTTCCGGCCGTCCGCACCGATTGCCCTGCTCACTGCTGCCATAACATCCCAGCATTTTGCAAACAGCATCTGCTCTGCACACAGCGCGCCCGTCTTATCCATATCCGCCCAGTCAATATACACCCAGTCCCCGTCCCGTCCGGTGAAAAATCCATGCTCATCCACCTGTCCGGCACAAAATTCCATCAACGAGCACATTTTGGGATAAATCTGCTCAAGGAACTCCTGGTCCCCATATGCCTGGTAATGTTCGCCTACACCCAGTATCCAGAAAAGAGAATAGTCAATAATCGTATTGATGTGCGTTGTCATCGGATCGTTTCCCCGCAGGGCGAGCAAAGTTCTCCTATTAATATCCGGATCAGCCATAAGATACTGATTGGTTAAAATATTCTGATAGGCATCTCCGCTCCAGATCCATTTATCCCTCTTAATTCCATCGATAAAGAAAATGCCGCTGCACAAAGAAAAAGTATGCTCCGCGACTTTCCAAATACGGTTTAAAAGCTCGTCATCTCCCTGAAATTCCGCCCTTACCGGAATATCTACATACTGATGGATTGCCCTTAAACGGATTTCCTCTTTCCGGCAGTGGGGAATATAGGCGAAACGAACCGCACAGCGAGGGCATCTGCCGTCTTTTTATCCGGTTCCCAACTATAATAACAATGTTCCAGATCCAGCGCCTCTTCCCGCGATTCACCGCAATATACCCGCAAAGGACGATACCCCTCACAGTAAGTAATTTCCAAAACCGCAGTCAGTTCTGTCTCCAGTTCGTAGAGCACTCCGCCGTCTACTTCTTCTGTCTTTACAGGTTCATAAACCTTTTCGCTGTAATCCCAGCAGGAAGGATCCTGGTTCTCCTGGGTAAAATACTTACTCCACCCCGCACTCTGCGCCGGATTAGAATAATCTTCCACGGACCATCCCTTATCCGAATAAATCAGCTCCCCTTTTACATACACACTGGGAAACGCTTCTATTTTTGCCAAATGAATACTGATCCGCACCGTTCCCGGTCCGCAGAATATTTTTGTCCCCAAAGGATATTTTTTCTCTCTGTCAAGGCTTAACTCCTGGACAAGAACGTACCCTATAGCCGATGAAAAGGTACAAAAACTCGTCTCTTGTGAAAGCTCATATGTACGGCGGAAAACAATCCTGTTCCGAAAACCTTCACTTTTCCAAAAAGCAGGCCAGCCAAATCCTCTTTCCACACGGCTGAAATTCTGCTTCATCCCATGATATAATTCAAAATCTCCCGGATACCACATCCATACCGGTCCATATTTACGTTTTTCCACTGTCGCTTCATCCTCCTTTAGGATTTAATAACTTCTCGGAATCTTCAGCCCTGATTTTATAAGGCTTTCCGACCCCTATCTTAAAAAATCACCCACTTTTTTTCAAAAAACGCTTGACAAATCGCTCAAAATTTGCGGCGAAGCCGTTTGATTATATTTTATTTCAATCGACTGGAGGCGATTTCTTGGTTACCTTGTAATCCTGGCGGTCATGCCGCCTATCAGGATACTTTCGTATCCGATTTTCTGAAATTTTATCCTGATCCCTTTGCACTTCCAAAAAGCACCTGGGATTTTATCGTGCAGTTCTGGTATCTGGATCTCTCCCTGACTGATTCCATTATGCAGGAATGTTACTCTGTTTTTGGCCCTGAGCCCCGTCTTCCTTCCTGCATGCTTCGCTCCTATCTGCTTGCTTTGAAACTGAAAGTAACTTCCATCACGGTCTGGTGCCGCATGCTCAGGGAAACCCCTCTTTATGCCATCCTCAGCGGTTTCCCTTTCGGGGATACTCCCGGTGTCGGGACTTTTTATGATTTCTTTTCCCGCATCTGGCAAGGCGGCTCCGACAATCTTTCCCCGAAAGACCGTTTCCCTAAAATGAAACCGCCCAAGGGGAAAAAGAAGGGGGATAAGACTCCCTGCAATTCTTCCAGTATCGCATCCAAACTTCTTCCTTTACTGGAACACTGGCCATTAAAACCGGAGAATCCTTTTTTTCTCATCTTTCGGCTTTATCAACAGCAGTTCCTGGATCGTTCGATCCAGAAAGGATTGATCCATCCAGACCATCTGGCTCTTGCCGGTGACGGCACCCCTGTCCGGACTGCTGCGCAGCAGCGGAAAAAACGGATCTGTGATTGTAAGAAAAACGGCTGTCCTTCCTGCAGCTGCAAACGCCATTACTCTCAGCCGGACTGCAACTGGGGATGGGACTCTCATCGGGAATGCTATTTTTTCGGTTACCACCTCTACATATATGTGGCCTCCGATTCCTACAGTGATCTCCCTGTATTTCCGCTTTTGGAAAGAGCTTCCCGGCATGATATGCTTTCTTTTCTGCACTCTTTTTTCACCATGAAAGCATACCTCCCGGACTTCCATATTGAAAAACTCCTTCTGGATTCCGCCCATGACGCTTATGCTGTCTATGAATACTGCAGACGGGAAAACATCACGCCCTTTATCGACCTCAATCCCGGACATACCGGACATTTCACTTATAAGGACGATTTCACTATTGATGAGGACGGTGTCCCAATCTGTAGGATGGGCTTACGTATGCATAAAGATGGATATGAAGCAGCCAAGCATCGGGCGAAATACCGATGCCCAAAAGCAAACCGAAAACGTGGCTGCTTTTGTGAACATCCCTGTTCACCAGCCAAATACGGAAGGACCGTACATATCTTTACTGATGACAATCCAAGGTTATTTAACATACCGCCAAGGGACTCTAAAGCATGGGAAAAGGAATATGACAGAAGGACTTCCGTGGAACGCTCGAATAAGCGTGAGAAAGAGGACTATAAATTAGAAGACGGCAGGCACCGCTCTACGAAGATGTGGTACTGCCGCCTCTACGGCATCATGATGCTCCAACATCTTGATGCCTGGGAAATGCCATCCGTCGAGGCATT
>DWYZ01000219.1 GCA_019118425.1 Candidatus Blautia faecavium
ATTATATAGCCAGCTTTTGAAAGACAATTCCATGGGATTTGTATTTGCTGGCGGCGAAAAAGAGGACAGGGGAGATCAGCTGTTTCCTTTTACACCATATGCGAATTTTTACTATCTGACAGGCTTTGCCCAGCCGAAAGCCATATTTATGGCAGTAAAAGAAAATGGTAAATACAGAGAAACTCTGTTTATCGACCATCCTGACGAGATGAAAGCGCGCTGGCAGGGGATATCTTATGATAAAGAAACGGTAAAAGAAGAAACAGGGATAGAAAATGTAGAATATCTGGAGCGGTTTGAAGAAAAGATCCCGCTATTCGGAAGACGCAACCTGATAAAAAATTTTTATATTGATATTGCAACCTGGGAAGATGGTTTTCGCAAGAATCCTGCCCAGGAATTTGCGGATAAGGTACGTTCCTGTTATCCTTATCTTAATATCTACAATACCTTTGACGACCTGGCTCTTATGCGGCAGGTAAAAACAAAAGAAGAGATCGCGCTGCACAGGCGGGCCTGTGAGATAACTACAGAAGGCGTAAAAAGTATCCTGTCTCATTTAAAACCGGGAATGCATGAATATGAGATCGAAGCATATTTCGATTTTGAACTGAAATCCAGAAATGCCCGACATGCCTTTCCTACCATCGCCGCCTCCGGAAAAAATGCCTGCGTCATGCATTATGTGGCAAATGACAGGAAAATGCAGGATGGAGATATGATTCTTTTCGACCTGGGGGCAGAGTGGGGGTTGTATGCTTCTGACGTAAGCCGCACTTTTCCGGTAAACGGAAAATTTACAGAGCAGCAGAAGACCTTTTACAATGTGGTGCTGAAAGGACTGAAAGCAGCTCTTGCCCATGCAAAGCCCGGACAGCCTAAAAATGAACTCCAGGAGATCAGCAAGGCTGTTATGGCAAAAGAGCTGATAAGGCTCGGCATGATCCAAAAGCCGGAGGAGATCATGAAATATTATTTCCATAGTTCCGGTCATTACATCGGGCTTTATACCCATGATGTGGGAAACGACAATGCGCCCTTGGAACCGGATATGATGTTTACTCTGGAACCGGGATTGTATTTCGAGGAACTTGGGATCGGCATCCGGATCGAGGATACCATCCTGGTGACGAAAGACGGCTGTGAAGTGCTGACTGCCGGAATTCCGAAAGAGGCAGAAGAGATAGAAGAATTTATGCAGGAAAGACGAGAATGATAAGACATACGTCCCAGCGAAAAAGAAACAAAAAGAAATACATATTAAGAAAGTTTCTTCTTTTGATAGAAGCAGCAGTGCTCAGTTTGTTTTTTATAGGCGGATCAGAAGAAGGGAATTTCAACTATGTGAGAAGCGAGGTGCTGGCAAAGGAAAATGAGAAATCCGCAGCCAAGACAGAGGAAGAGCACAAGGAGACGCCGGCCTTTCGATGGGAAGATCATCAGGTGATCGCCCATGCCCTTGGAGCAGTGGATGGCCGGACTTACCTGAATTCCAAAGAAAGCTTCCTGGAAAATTACGAAAAGGGATACCGGCTTTTTGAGGTGGATCTTACGAAAACCTCCGATGGCGTCTGGGTTTGCCGGCATAGCTGGAATGATTCTATGGGCCAGTGGGAAGGAGAGGAAAAACAGGTATTGTCCCTGGAGGATTTTCTTTCTTCTCCTTTATATGGAAAATATACGCCTATGACCTTCCAGGATCTTCTGGAACTTTTAAAAGAATACCCGGATGTCTATGTGCTTTTGGACTCTAAACAGTACTCTGTGAGGAATTACCAAAGAACATTGGAAGATTACAGTGAATACGTGGAAATCGCAGGAGATGCCAACGCGGAAGAAGTCCTTTCCCGGCTGATTCCGGAAATTTATAACGAGGCAATGTATCCAGGGGTAGCGGCCATAAAAAGATTTTCTACCTACATTTATTCCCTCTGGCAGGAGTATTCTCTGGAGGAATTGGTGGAGATCGCGGCTTTCTGCCGGGAAAAGGAGATTCCCGCAGCTACTGTTTACGAAGAGTACTGGTCACCAAAGGTGCAGCGGATTTTTGACAAACAGGGAATTCTCCTGTACATATATACCGTCAACGACGTGGAAAAGGCCAAAATCTATATGGAGAGCGGCGCTGCCGGTATCTGTACGGATATGATCACACAGGAGAGACTGTCCTTGGGATAGGGTACATATTAAAAAACAGGATATACTAAAATCATATTGATCCGAAGCCGCCTAGTAAATGAGCGGCTCGGGTATGACAGGCAACCAATGAAAGAACAAAGGATCATAAAAATATGGGAATAAGAAGAGCTGCCGCTATATGGGCGGCAAAAGCAGCAGGTTTTATCTGTAAAAAAATGGGACGCCAGGGAGTGACATGGGCGGGAAAGATCGCCCTTAAAGTTTATCCGCCGGTGCTTTTAGAACTGGCGTCGGAGGTGCGGGAAAAGGTATTTGTAGTCTGCGGAACAAATGGAAAGACCACTACCAATAATATGCTTTGTGCAGCCCTTAAGGCGGAGGGCAAAAAGGTGGTCTGCAACCATACCGGTTCCAATATGTTAAATGGAGTGGCGGCGGCCTTTGTACTGGCAGCAGGCTTAAACGGGCATCTGGATGCGGACTATGCCTGTATTGAAGTGGACGAGGCGTCTACCAGACATATCTTTCCCAAGATCAAACCGGATTACATGGTGCTGACGAATCTGTTCCGGGATCAGCTGGACCGCTATGGAGAAATAGATATCACCATGAACATTCTGGAAGAAATGATACGAACAGTGCCGAAGATGAAAATTATCGTAAACGGAGACGATGCCCTTTCCGCTTATTTGGCCATGGAAAGCGGAAATCCTTATGTAAGCTATGGGATCAGCCGGCAGGTGATGGAAAATGAGACGAATGAGATCCGGGAGGGGCGGTTCTGTAAAAGATGCGGGGAAAGGCTTGTCTACAGCTTTTACCATTACAGCCAGCTGGGGGACTATGCCTGCCCTAAGTGCGGTTTTAAACGTCCGGCCCTGGATTATGACGCCCAGGATGTGCAGGTGGGGGACCAGCTTTCTTTCCGGGTAGAAGACAGGCATATTGTGGCAAATTATAAAGGATTTTATAATGTATATAATATCCTGGCTGCCTACGCGGGGGTGAGGACGGCAGGTTTTGCCGGCGAGCATTTTAATGATATGCTGAAAAAATTTAATCCTGAGAATGGGAGAATGGAACAGTTCCGCATAAAAGGAACGGGGATTATTTTAAATCTTGCGAAAAATCCCGCTGGTTTCAACCAGAATATTTCCGCTGTTATGCAGGATCCTTCTCCTAAAGATGTGGTGATCGCCATCAACGATAACGCCCAGGACGGCATTGATATTTCCTGGCTGTGGGATGTGGATTTTGACCGCTTCAGGGATGAAAGCGTAAAAAGCATTACCGTCAGCGGGATCAGGTGTCAGGATATGCGTCTGCGCCTGAAATATGTGGATATTCCCTCTCTCCTTGAGGAAGATGTGGAGAAGGCTGTCCGCAGCTATATTGGAAAAGGGACGGGAAATCTTTATGTGCTGGTAAACTATACGGCGCTTTTCAGTACCCGAAATATTCTGAAGAAGCTGGAGGGGGAGTTTAGATGAAGATTACTATAGGACATTTGTATCCGGATCTTTTAAACCTTTACGGTGACAGAGGGAACATCCAGTGTCTGATGAAACGCTGTCAGTGGAGAGGCATTGAGGCGCAGACCATTCCCTTTGAACTGGATGATAAAATTGATTTTTCTAAACTGGATATTGTACTTTTAGGCGGCGGTTCAGACAGAGAGCAGATGCTGGTATGCAAAAAACTAAGGGAGATCCAGGGAGCCTTTCGGGAATATGTGGAATCAGATGGTGTGGTGATCGCTATCTGTGGAGGATATCAGCTTCTTGGAAATTATTACCATACAGACCAGGGAATCATAGAAGGACTTGAATTGGTGGATATGTATACAGAGCAGGGGGAAGGAAGGCTGATCAGCAATATCGTATTAAAAAGCGATCTGTTTGAAATGCCGGTGGTTGGCTTCGAAAATCATGGCGGCAGGACCATGATCAAGGACAACCGCCCTCTGGGAAAGGTACTTTATGGATCGGGAAATGATGGAAAGTCAGGTTACGAAGGAATCGTGTATAAAAACATGATCGGGACCTACCTTCATGGCCCTCTTCTTCCGAAGAATCCCCAGCTTGCGGACTGGCTGATCCAGCATGCTCTGGAAAAGAAATATGGACAGAAAACAGAGCTTTCTCCCCTGGATGATATCCAGGAAAAGGAAGCAAACGCATATGTGTATCACAGATTTGTAAAATAAGTGCTTGCATTACCGGAATTCAAATTGTATAATGTGCGTATAACGTGCTGGCATTGCTGCCTGCGCCTGTGAAAAGGGAGTAAAATAGGACGAACTGCCTTTTAAGGCGTCTGAGGCGGCCACAGGTATCGCACAGGACAGAAAGGAGACTGTATTATGCAGAAATATGTATGTGAACCATGCGGTTATGAATATGACCCGGAGGTAGGAGATCCGGATAACGGGATCGCACCAGGAACGGCATTTGAGGATCTTCCGGAGGATTGGGTATGCCCTATTTGCGGTGTGGGTAAAGAGGAATTCGTACCGGTAGAAGAATAGAGACAGGCTGATTACATGTCACACCCGAACTACGCACCTGCTGCGTGGTTACGTGCAAGCATGATTCAACAGGCTGTAAAGGTGCCGAAAGCGAAGGGGCTTTTGACACCTTTCTTTATTAGGTGTAAGATAAGGGGTATATTATGGCGAAATCACATAATCAAAAGGCAAAGATTCTTTTTTTGGAACGGATGCTGCGTGAGACTGGGGAGGATCACGTAGTCACCATGCAGGAAATTTTAGCGAAGCTCCTGGAGAACGGAATACCTGCAGAGAGAAAGAGCATCTATGACGATATAGAAGCATTACGCTCGTTCGGAATGGATGTAAGATTCCGCAGAGGAAGACCGGGGGGATATTATTTAAGCGGAAATAAGCCTGAAAGCGCGGCAGAAGAAAAAAAATCTTCTAAAACGCAGGAAAAACGCGGGGAGAAGGAATTCGTAAAGAAAGAGCCTGTAAAACAGGTGGCAGAATTTATAAGACAGGAGCCGGTGGATAAAGAAAAAAAAATGCGGCTGCTTTGCGCCAGGACGAAGGAAAAACAGGTGAAAGCGTACTTTGGAAATGAGGGCAAATATAAAGAAAAAGAACAGGGGTATTTTACCGTGACGGCAGGCTTGCTGCAGGATCCCCAGTTTTACGGATGGCTGACGGCAATGGGCACAGACGTACATATTTTAAAGCCAAAAAAGCTTGCCCAGTCGTACAGGGACTATCTGAAAGCTCTGGCAAAGGAGTATAAGCAGCTTACCTGATAAAAGGGAAGTTAGGACAGAGAGGATTGAAGAGAACAATGAAAAGAAAAACCGCGGCAATTCTATTAGGAATGATAGTTTCTGCTTCGCTGATTATAGGATGCGGCAGCAATGAGGCCACTGAGGCAGCCAGTCAGGGGGAGCAGACAGGCGGGGAAGATGAGGAACAGGAGAAGACCCAGGCGGCAGAAAAAGAAGAAGGTGAGGAAACCAAACCAGAGGAAGATACTAGCACTGAGGAGCAGGAAGAAGAGGAAGAGCCGAAGACGGTAGCGGTGCTTTTGCCGGATTCCGATGATGAACGCTGGGCTGCTGACGGAGAAAACATTCAGTCAGAGCTGGAGGCGGCAGGGTATGAATCCAGACTTCTTTATGCCGACGGAGATGGGGAAGAGCAGGCCTCCCAGGTTCTGGAAATGACAGAGGAAGGAGTGGATGCTTTTTTGATCTCTCCGGCGGATGCCTACGCCCTTTCTGATGCGCTCGTACAGGCAAAGGAACAGGATATTCCTGTGTTTTCCTACGATGAACTGATCATGGACAGCGATGCGGTTTCCTATTATGTCACGTTTAACAGCAGGGAGATCGGACAGGCGCTGGGAAACGCCATTGTAGAGCGGATGGAACTGGAAAAGGCCAGAGAAGAAGCCAGATCCTACAATATAGAATTCTTTATGGGTTCTCCGGATGATCTGAAATCTCTGTTTTTATACAATGGTGTGATGGAAGTGCTGCAGCCCTATTTAGATGATGGAACTTTGGTATGCCAGTCAGAGCGGACTTCCTTTAATGATACTTCTGTCATGCGGTTCAGCGAAAGCGAGGCTGAAAGAAATTTAAGCGAGATACTGGAAGAAGCATACCAGGGAAAGACTCTGGATATTATCTGTACTTCCTTTGACAGTGCGGTTACCGGCGTGATAGATGCTCTGGATCAGGTGGGAATCTCACCGGAAGGCGGTCAGTGGCCAATGCTTACAGGAGTCGGCTGCGAGCTGGAGGCTGTACAGAGGATCGCTGCGGGAAGCCAGGCCGTCAGTGTGTATATGGATAGGGAAACGCTGGCGAAAGAAGCGGTAAATATGGTGGATACCTATCTGAAAGGGGAAGACCCGGAGGTAACAGACTACGAACAGTATGACAATGGAAAAAAGATCATCGGAACCTATACCTGTGAAATCCAGCTGATCGACAGGGATAACTATGAATTGTTGATCGATAAAGGATATTATACAGAAGAAGAGGTGCTGCCGGAAGGTGCCGCGCCGAGGGAAGAGGAAACAGATGCGCAAGTATCTGCCGCACCTACACCGGATCCAGATTAGAAATGCAGATGCAGGGGGCTGTCAGCTCCCTGTATCTGCATTTAACCCAAAATCTTGCCTGACGAAAGATCAATCCCGGAATATAAGTGAATGATCCGTCATGGAATCGATTATGGCAAGAGATTCCAGACGTACGCCCATGCGGCGGATTTCCTCTCCTCCATGCTGGAACCCTTTTTCGATTACAATACCGGCGCCTTCTAAGGTGGCCCCGGATTTTTTTACAATGTCGATCAGTCCTAAAAGGGCGCAGCCATTGGCGAGAAAGTCATCGATCAACAGAACGTGATCTTCTGGTCCTAAAAATTTTTTAGAAAGGATAACATCGTATACTTTTTTATGGGTAAAGGATTCTACTTTGGTGGTGAACATTTCGCCGTCCAGATTTACGCTCTGCGCTTTTTTCGCAAATACAACAGGGACATGAAAATATTGTGCGGTGATACAGGCGATCCCGATGCCGGATGCTTCGATAGTGAGAATTTTTGTGATGGGACAGTCGGAAAATCTTGCTTTAAACTCTTTTCCGATTTCATTGATAAGAGAAATGTCCATCTGATGATTTAAGAAACTGTCCACTTTTAAGATATTACCTGGTTTAACAATGCCATCCTTAAGGATGCGGTCCTTTAAAAGTTTCATGATTATTTCCCTCTCCTTCGGTTTACTGTGTCCTGGCAGCGGCAATGGGAAAAAGATCCGCAGCGCGGGATAATTATACTTATGATACGATATTATCCTTGGAAGTGCAATTATTTTTGACAAAAAATTACAAAATATTTATAATTCTAGATGTGTCTAATTCTTGGAAGAATTATGACGTTTGCCATAAAAAATAAGGAGAGAACCCTATGAAGGAATATGAAGTAATATGGGAAATTTTTAACAAATGTCCCCGGAATCAGATGCGCGATGTGTTTGTGGAAGAAATAGAAATTGAAGATCCGGAAGAATATGTGAAGAAGAAATTTGCGGGAAAAGATGTAAGCTATGAAAAAACTGTGCTGGCTGACGGAAGCATTGTGTTTGATATCCAGACTTCCGGCATCAGGCAGAGATGTTCGTTTACAGAATTTTAGGGTGCATGCTGCGCCGTAACCACGCACTTGCCGTGTAGATACGGGCCGGTATGCTTCAATTTTAGCGAAGCTGCTACTTGATGAATCCGCAGGCAGTGATATATAATACTATAAGAGTACCAAAAAAGGAGGAAACCATGAGTACGGAGAAAGGGGTCCATACACACACTTTAGACGACGGCACAGTAATCACCCATTCCCATGAGCATGAACACGACCATGGGCATACACACAGCCATACCCATACCAAGGCGGTGCTGAACCGCCTGTCAAGGGCGATCGGACACATGGAGTCCATTAAACGGATGGTGGAAAGCGGCAGGGACTGCACAGAAGTTCTGATCCAGCTTTCCGCTGTAAAATCTGCCATTAATAATACCGGCAAGATCATCCTCCAGGATCACATAGAACACTGTATCGTAGACGCAGTGGAGCATGGAGACAAGGAGGCTTTAAAAGAGCTGGAAAAGGCGATCGACCGTTTTATGAAATAAAAAAATAAGAATCGAGGAGAAATGAAATGGCAAAAGAATGCAGCAGTACAACATGCAACAAATCAAGCTGTGAGGGATGCGAGCACAAGAATAATCCCCAGAGCCTTCAGGAGACGCTGAACGTATTTTCTGAGGTGAAACATGTGATAGGAGTAATCAGCGGCAAAGGAGGCGT
The DNA here is from genome assembly GCA_019118425.1 of Candidatus Blautia faecavium. GTDB lineage: Bacteria > Bacillota > Clostridia > Lachnospirales > Lachnospiraceae > Blautia_A > Blautia_A faecavium. The sequence continues at coordinate 8,498 of DWYZ01000219.1, forward strand.
AGGAAAGTCTTTTGTGACAGGCTCTCTTGCAAACCAGGAGGCGGCCTTGGGATATAAGGTAGGGATCATGGATGCGGATATTACCGGACCGTCTATTCCGAAAATGTATGGATTAAAAGGCGCCGCCCAGGCGGATAATAATGGAATCTATCCCATGGAGACCGGCAACGGCATCAAGGTGATGTCTGTAAATCTGCTTTTGCCTACGGAAGAGACGCCGGTTATCTGGAGAGGACCTATCCTTGCCAATATGGTAAAGCAGTTCTGGACGGATGTGGTCTGGGGAGACCTGGATTATCTTTTCGTGGATATGCCTCCGGGAACAGGGGATGTTCCGCTTACCGCTTTTCAGTCTCTGCCCCTGGACGGCGTAGTGATTGTTACCTCTCCTCAGGATCTGGTGCATATGATCGTTAAAAAAGCCTACAATATGGCGGAAATGATGAAAGTGCCTGTACTTGGCATAGTAGAAAATTACAGCTATGTGAAATGCCCGGACTGCGGAAAAGAGATCCCTGTCTTTGGAGAAAGCCACATTGATGAGATCGCGGCGGAACTGTCCGTTCCTGTTTTAGGGAAAATGCCTATTGACGCAGAACTTGCAAAAAAAGCAGACAGCGGTTCCTTTCATGAAGTGGACAATGTATATATCAAAGAAGCGATAAACGTAATGCCAAAATAACCCGGGATGTTTGGAAGCAAACTTCCAAATCTGCCGCTATTGACGCAGCTGGTGCGTCAGAAAGAGGAAAAATGGAGGAGCATTTATGAGCAACGTAAGACGTGTCTATGTAGAAAAGAAACCGGCTTTTGCCGTACAGGCAAAGGAACTGAAGCATGAGATCAGCAGTTATCTGGGAATCCGTTCCGTTTCGTCTGTGCGGGTGCTGATCCGCTACGATGTGGAAAATATTACAGATGAAGTATTTGAAAGGGCATGTAAAACAGTGTTTGCAGAGCCTCCGGTAGATGATCTTTATCTGGAAGAATTCCCGGCGGCCCAGCAGGCCCACGTTTTTTCCGTGGAGTATCTTCCGGGACAATTTGACCAGAGAGCGGATTCTGCAGTGCAGTGCGTACAGTTTTTAGATGAGGAGGCAAAGCCTATCATCCGTTCCGCGACCACCTATGTCATTGAAGGAGAAATTACAGGGGAAGAATTTGCTGCAATTAAAAATCACTGCATTAACCCGGTGGACTCCAGAGAGACAGGGCTGGAAAAGCCGAAAACGCTAGTGACTGTATTTGAAGAGCCGCAGGAGATAAAGATCTTTGACGGTTTTGCCCATATGCCGGAAAAAGAATTAAAAGAGCTGTATGATTCTTTAAATCTGGCAATGACTTTTAAGGATTTCCTTCACATACAGAAGTATTTCCTGGAAGAAGAAAAGCGTGACCCGTCCATGACAGAGATCCGTGTGCTGGATACCTATTGGTCTGATCATTGCCGCCATACAACCTTTTCTACAGAGCTCACAGATGTGAAGTTCCAGGAGGGGGACTATAAGAAACCGATTGAAGATACGTATCAGCAGTATCTTGCTGACAGAGACGAACTTTATAAAGGAAGATCCGACAAATTTGTCTGCCTGATGGATCTTGCCCTTGCAGCCATGAAAAAATTAAAAGCAGAAGGAAAGCTTGCCGATCAGGAGGAATCTGATGAGATCAACGCATGCAGCATTGTAGTTCCGGTAGATGTAAATGGCAAGGAAGAGGAATGGCTGATCAATTTTAAGAACGAAACCCATAACCATCCTACAGAGATCGAGCCCTTCGGCGGCGCGGCCACCTGTCTTGGAGGGGCCATCCGTGATCCTTTATCCGGAAGGACCTATGTATATCAGGCCATGCGTGTCACCGGCGCGGCGGATCCTACTGTGTCTGTAAAAGAGACCATGAAAGGCAAACTGCCTCAGAAAAAGCTGGTGAGAGGGGCCGCTTCCGGCTACAGTTCCTATGGAAACCAGATTGGTCTTGCCACCGGTTATGTAAAAGAAATCTATCATCCGGATTATGTGGCAAAGAGAATGGAAATCGGAGCAGTACTTGGGGCAGCGCCCAGAAGAGCAGTGATTCGTGAGAATTCAGATCCGGGGGATATTATCATTCTTCTTGGAGGCAGGACAGGACGTGACGGTATCGGCGGAGCTACCGGTTCTTCCAAGGTACACACAGAGGCTTCCATCGAAGTATGCGGAGCAGAAGTTCAGAAGGGAAACGCGCCTACAGAGCGTAAGATCCAGAGAATGTTCCGCAGGGAAGAAGTGAGCCGTATTATTAAGAAATGCAACGATTTCGGGGCCGGAGGAGTTTCTGTGGCCATTGGAGAGCTGGCGCCGGGACTTAGGGTGGATTTGGACAAGGTGCCGAAAAAATATGCCGGTCTGGATGGAACGGAGATCGCTATTTCCGAGTCCCAGGAGCGTATGGCTGTAGTTGTGGATCCAAAGGACGCAGAGCAGTTCCTGGCATTTGCAAAGGAAGAGAATCTGGAGGCTGTGCCGGTGGCCAAGGTTACGGAAGAACCCAGACTTGTGCTGGTGTGGAGAGGAAAAGAGATCGTAAATATTTCAAGAGCCTTCCTTGACACAAACGGCGCCCATCAGGAGACAGCCGTAGAAGTAGAAATACCGGAAAGAGCGGGGAATCTTTTCCTTTCTCGTCCGGATGTGCCGGATGTGAGAAAAAAATGGATGGAGACCATCTCTGACTTAAATGTGTGTTCCCAGAAGGGGCTTGTGGAAATGTTTGACAGCTCTATCGGAGCAGCCAGTGTCCTTATGCCTTATGGAGGAAAATATCAGCTGACAGAGACGCAGGCTATGGTAGCTAAGGTCCCTGTTTTAGAGGGAGAGACAAACACAGTTACTATGATGAGTTACGGTTTTGACCCGTATCTGTCCTCCTGGAGTCCGTATCATGGAGCTGTATACGCAGTTACAGAATCTGTGGCAAGGATTGTAGCGGCAGGCGGTGATTTCAGAAAGATCCGTTTTACCTTCCAGGAATACTTCCGCAGGATGACAGAGGATCCGAAACGCTGGAGCCAGCCTTTTGCCGCTCTGCTTGGAGCCTATGCAGCGCAGCTGGGATTCGGCCTTCCTTCTATCGGCGGAAAGGACAGTATGTCCGGTACCTTTAATGAAATCGACGTTCCCCCTACCCTGGTTTCCTTTGCTGTGGATGTGGCGAAGCTTAAGGATGTGGTGACGCCGGAATTTAAAAAGGCAGGAAGCAAGATCGTATGGCTCTCCACGCCAAGGGACGAATATGACCTTCCTGTTTATGACCAGCTGATGGGTCAGTATGAAAAGCTTCACAAAGACATGCAGGCAGGACGTGTGATTTCCGCCTACGCCCTGGACCGCCACGGACTGGCGGCGGCAGCGGCGAAAATGGCCTTTGGAAACGCAATGGGCGTAAAGATAGAGCATGATCTTGATCCAAGAGATTTCTTTGCCCCCGGCTTCGGAGATCTGGTGCTGGAAGTGCCGGACGGCAAGGTGGGAGAGCTTTCCATTACCTACAGGGTAATTGGGGAGGTGACCGGAGACGGGCAGTTGTCCTACGGAAACGTACAGATCCCGCTGGATGAGGCATTAGGGGCATGGAAGGGTACGCTGGAAAAAGTGTTTAAGACAGAATCCGGCGAAATCGGTGATGGTCCTATAGGATATATAGGAAAGGCACAGGATTCTGAGGGAGAGATCAAAGACGGCCTGTATAAAGCCTCTAAGGTATATATCTGTAAAAATAAGGTGGCTAAGCCAAGGGTATTTATCCCCGTATTCCCGGGAACAAACTGTGAGTATGACAGTACAAGGGCTTTCGTGCGGGCTGGAGCAGAGGTGGATGTAAAAGTATTTAGGAACCTGACGGCAGAAGATATACGGGATTCTGTAGAAGTTTTTGAGAAATCCATCGGACAGGCTCAGATGATCATGTTTCCGGGAGGTTTCTCAGCAGGAGATGAACCGGACGGTTCAGCTAAATTCTTTGCCACTGCTTTCCAGAATGCCAAGCTGAAAGAGGCGGTAATGAAACTATTAAATGAAAGAGACGGACTTGCCTTAGGTATCTGCAACGGGTTCCAGGCGCTGATCAAGCTGGGGCTGGTTCCCTATGGAGAAATTTGCGGACAGAAGGCGGACTCCCCTACTTTGACTTACAATACCATCGGCCGTCATATTTCCAAGATGGTTTACACGAAAGTAGTAAGCAATAAATCTCCATGGCTTATGGGAGCGGAATTAGGAAAGGTATACTGCAATCCTGCTTCTCACGGAGAAGGACGTTTCGTGGCGGACGCAGAGTGGATCGGCAGACTGTATGCAAATGGACAGATTGCCACCCAGTATGTGACTGCAGATGGAGAGCTTGACCAGAGTGAAGAGTGGAACGTAAACGGTTCTTACTTTAACATAGAAGGGATCACGAGCCCGGATGGACGTGTGCTGGGTAAAATGGCTCACAGTGAGCGCCGGGATAAGGGCGTGGCCATAAATATCACAGGAGAGCAGGATATCAGGATTTTCGAGTCTGGTGTCTCTTACTTTAAATAAAAGAATTTTCTTGGAGAGAGGCTGTTTTTCGGTCTCTCTCCGGAAAAAAATCATGCTTTCGTATTAATAATATAAAAAATAAAAAAAATTTAAAAAAACTGTTGACATTTGCTGCCAAGTGATAGTATAATAGCAAAGCAAGTTGAGGAAAGAAAGCTTCCAAGACACGCAGATGTGGGGTCTTAGCTCAGCTGGGAGAGCATCTGCCTTACAAGCAGAGGGTCATAGGTTCGAGCCCTATAGGCCCCATCTAAAATAAATATGGCGAGATAGCTCAGTTGGCTAGAGCATACGGTTCATACCCGTAGTGTCGAGGGTTCGACTCCCCCTCTCGCTACTAAGACAAGTCCAGAGATTGGGCTTGTTTTTTTTATCATTCACGGGACAAAAATTGTCCGGTTAAATTGATTGACTTTTCTTATGGTTTTTTTTATAGTATAAAGAAATAAATCGTACCTTTTCAGGAATTAAAGGGGAATTTCTGGCGGTAAGAGGCAGCGGAAAAGAAAGGGGAAAAGCTTGTGGAAAAGAAAATGCTGTTTGTCTTTAATCCGAAAGCGGGAAAAGGGAAGATAAAAGCAAAACTCTCTGAGATTATTGACCTTTTTAACAGCCACCAATACGAGGTGATCATACATGCCACACAGTATCCACGGGATGCCTATGAACAGGCAAAGAAATATGCCAAAAGTGTAGATCTGATTGTGTGCAGCGGAGGAGACGGCACTTTAGACGAGGTAGTTTCCGGGATCATGGAGAGTGGGACGAACGTCCCTGTAGGCTATATACCGGCAGGGAGCACGAATGATTTCGCCAGCAGTCTCGGCATGCCGAAAAATGCGGTGGATGCCGCAGCAATGATCATGGATGAAGAGATGTACGACTGTGATATAGGAAAATTTAATGATGAGATATTTACCTATATAGCAGCTTTTGGGCTTTTTACAGATGTTTCCTATCAGACAGATCAGGATCTGAAAAATATCCTGGGCCATGTGGCTTATGTACTGGAAGGTGTGAAACGTCTTTTGGATATAAAATCCTATCATATGAGGGTAGAAACAGAGGATAAAGTCATAGAAGATAATTTTATGTTTGGAATGATTACGAATTCCCGGTCAGTGGGAGGATTTAAAAATCTTACCGGAAAGAATGTGGACATGAACGATGGATTGTTTGAGGTGACTTTGATCACTATGCCGAAAAATCCTCTGGAGCTTCAGGAAATCCTTTCTGCGATTCTGACTGCGGAAGATAATTCGGATCTGGTGTATTCTTTTAAGGCCAGCAGGCTTACCCTGGAATCAGACGAGGAAGTGCCGTGGACCCTGGACGGCGAATTTGGCGGAGACCATAAGCTGGTAAACATAGAGAATAAATACAGGGCCTTGAATATTTTTCTGAACACGAAAAAAAGCATAACAACAAAATAATATAAAGGAGAGAGAAAATGGGAGAATATATCGACGTAGTTGAAATCTTTGGCTGTGACGTTTTTAATGATTCTGTCATGCAGGCGCGTCTGCCGAAAAAGGTCTACAGAGACCTGAAAAAAACCATAGAGGAGGGAAAAGAACTCTCCATGGAAATCGCAGATGTGGTAGCGCATGAGATGAAAGAGTGGGCCATAGAAAAAGGAGCCACCCATTACAGCCACTGGTTCCAGCCGTTGACAGGAGTGACGGCGGAAAAACACGATGCTTTTATCAGCGCGCCTATGGAGAACGGAAAAGTACTGATGAGCTTTTCAGGAAAGGAACTGATCAAAGGTGAGCCGGATGCTTCATCCTTTCCCTCCGGAGGGCTTCGGGCTACCTTTGAGGCAAGAGGTTATACTACCTGGGACTGTACGTCGCCGGCCTTTGTGCGCCACGACGCGGCAGGCGGGACTTTGTGCATTCCTACGGCCTTTTGTTCTTATACAGGGGAAGCTTTAGATCAGAAGACACCCCTTCTTCGTTCTATGGAAGCCATTAATACACAGGCGCTGCGCCTGATTAGGATGTTCGGAAATACCACTTCGAAAAAGGTAACCCCATCTGTAGGGGCAGAACAGGAATATTTTCTTATTGACAAAGAAAAATGGATGCAGAGAAAAGATCTGATTTATACGGGAAGAACGCTGTTTGGGGCAATGCCGCCAAAGGGCCAGGAGATGGATGACCATTACCTTGGAACAATCCGCCAGAGGATATCCGCCTATATGAAGGAGGTAAATGAAGAATGCTGGAAGCTTGGGGTAGCCGCGAAGACCCAGCACAATGAAGTGGCCCCTGCCCAGCACGAGCTGGCTCCCATCTATGCGCCGGCCAATATTGCCGCGGACCACAATCAGATTATGATGCGTATTTTAAAGAAGGTGGCAAGCCGTCATGGAATGCGCTGCCTTCTCCATGAGAAGCCTTTTGTAGGGGTAAACGGTTCCGGAAAGCATAATAACTGGTCCCTTACCACGGATGATGGAATCAATCTCTTAGATCCAGGAAAAACCCCTCACGAAAATATACAGTTCCTTTTGGTGCTGACCTGTATTTTAAAGGCAGTGGATATTCATGCGGATCTTCTTCGGGAGTCTGCGGCAGATGTAGGAAACGATCATCGTCTGGGAGGAAATGAAGCGCCGCCTGCCATTGTATCCGTCTTTCTCGGAGAACAGCTGGAGGATGTGCTGGATCAGCTGATCAGTACCGGAACAGCTACCCACAGCATAAAAGGGCAGAAGCTGGAGACCGGGGTAAAGACTCTTCCGGATTTTATGAAGGATGCCACAGACAGAAACCGTACCTCACCCTTTGCCTTTACGGGAAATAAGTTTGAATTCCGTATGGTGGGGGCAAGGGATTCTATCTCTCAGTGCAATGTGGTAATGAACACTATCGTTGCGGAAGCCTTTAGAGAAGCGTGCGACCGTCTGGAAGGGGCTGCGGATTTCGAGCTGGCTGTCCATGATCTGATCAAAGAGTATGCGTCCGAGCATCAGAGGATCGTATTCAACGGAAACGGCTATGCGCCGGAGTGGGAAGAGGAAGCGGCCAGAAGAGGACTTCCCAACCTTCCTTCCATGGTGGATGCGATTCCGGCACTTACCACAGAAAAGTCCATTAAACTTTTTGAGTCCTTCGGCGTGTTTACAAGGGCGGAACTGGAATCCAGGGCGGAGATCCAGTATGAGATCTACGCGAAGGCAATCAATATAGAAGCGAAGACTATGATCGATATTGCTACGAAGCAGATCATCCCTGCAGTGATCAAATATACTGCTGTACTGGCAGAATCCATTAACCAGGTGCGCTCTGTGGGGGATATAGATGTGAGCGTGCAGCTGGGGCTATTAAACCGCACCTCAAATCTTTTAAAAGAGACAAATGATGCTATGGGCAGCTTAAAAGACCTGGTGGAAAAGCTGAACTCTGTTCCGGAAGGAAGAGAGCGGGCCGTTTTCTGCAGAAAAGAGGTATTTCAGTCCATGGAGGCGTTAAGAAAACCGGTGGATGAGCTGGAAATGATTGTGGATAAGGAAATGTGGCCTATGCCTTCCTACGGCGATCTGATCTTTGAGGTATAAGAGCGAGAAGTGCACATCTATCATTATTAACGAAGCAGGTGCGATGTAAAGAGGAAAACGTAAGAAAAGGAGTATGCAGGGAATGGATGATTTACTTTATTTAAGAGAGCAGCAGGTATCGCCGGGACTGATCAGCCAGTTGGAGAAATTTAGGGAAAAATATCCTCTTCCCCAAGAAGCGGCGTACCGTGTGGTAAAGCCGTCCATGCCGTTTTATGGAAGAGAGATCCTGGAAATGGCCATTGCGGGATTACTGGAGGGAGAAAATCTTCTTCTCACAGGCGCTAAGGCTACTGGGAAAAATATTCTGGCGGAAAATCTGGCTTACATTTTCAGGAGGCCTTCCTACAATGTATCTTTTCACGTAAACACAAACAGCGGTGATCTCATTGGCACGGATACCTTCCGGAACAACCAGGTGGAGCTGAGAAAGGGAATCATTTACCAGTGCGCGGAATATGGCGGCTTCGGCATCCTGGATGAGATCAATATGGCTAAGAACGATGCTGTCTCCGTACTTCATGCCACTTTAGACTATCGGAGATCTATTGATGTGCCGGGCTATGATAAGATTGACCTTCATCCGGCTGCTAGGTTTATAGGAACCATGAATTATGGATATGCGGGAACGAAGGAACTGAACGAGGCCCTTGTATCCAGATTCTTGGTGATCGATATGCCTGCCCAGACGGAGGAAACCCTGGAGTTTATTTTTGAAAAGATGTTTCCTCAGATAAAAGCAAAGGCAAAAGAGCAGTTTATGGGTGTATTTTTAGATCTGCAGCTTAAGGCGGAAAACAGTGAGATTTCTACGAAATCCCTGGACCTTCGAGGGCTTTTGGCAGCCCTTAAGATCGTGGACACCGGCCTGTCTCCCTGGCAGGCCCTGCAGATGGGCGTGGTGAATAAGACCTTCGATATTTTCGAAAAGGAAATCGTGGAGGATGTAGTACGGACAAGGATCCCCCTTAGCTGGACAAGGGAAGATGTGTATGAATAAGGCGGACAACCTGGAAATCGAAGAATATAAACTGGACCTTGAAAATCGCATAAGAAATCTTTTATGGACCGTAAGCGGGGATTATACGCTGAAAATAAAGCCGGATGTATCCCTGTTTCTCCGTTCCAGGGCAATCGCCCTGTATGACGGCATAAAGCAGGGGGCCTTCGCAAAATATTATGACAAAGAGCTGATGGGCCTGTACCTTGTAAAAAAGATATTTCTCCAGGCAGATGAGAGAGACCTGACCGCTTTGGCACAGCTGTGCATTGAGGAGGCCATAGGAGAGAAGATATGCCGGGACAGGCCGGGGGTAAAAGAGATGCAGAGTCAGGCCTTTTCCGATATTTTAGACCAGGAATTTGAAGAGATGCCTTCAGAGGGGGATATGCTGGGAAGGCTTAAGATCGCCGTCTTAAGGGACCGGCTCTCAGAAGGGGAACATAAGGTGGAAAAGTCGGTGAAGATTTACCGGGATCTGCTTTATCAGGCCCGTCAGGCGGAAGATACCATGGAGCTTTTAAAAATCATAGACAGTCTTTATAACCGTATGATCGACCCATCCTTTGAACAGCAGCATGGGGACCTTTCCAAGGTGCTTTCTGTGACCATGGAGGAGCTTATGGAATACGGCTGGGAGGACTATCTTTCTGAGGATATGTATGAGGATGCCCTGGCCCAGTATGTAGAACAGCTCACGGCAAACATGACCAGCCTGGAAGACTCCGGACTTACAGAAGATATGGATAAGAAGCGTAAGACCAGGCATAAGATTACGGTCCTCTCCCCGGAGGCTCTGGAGAAATCTTATACTTATGTAGAATTGAATTACGGCAGGACCTACCTTACTCCCGGGGAAGAAAAAAAGATGAATTATCTCATGTGCAGGGAGATCCACAGCGACTGCAGCCTTTATTTTACAGAAGGGATTTTAAAAAATCCGGTAAAGCGGAATTATCAGTATGAATATGCTAAAAGACTGCGGAACAAGAATGTCTGGCTGTATCACGATAAGCACAGAAGTGTAAAGAGAAATATAGCCAACCTCACGGAGCTTTTAAAGATTTCTCTAGTGCTCCGGACAGAGACGCAGGAAGTTCTTTCTGACAGAGGAACGATTGTTCCTTCCAGAGTCTGGAGAGTGGGGCGCAGCCCGGAGGCCAGGATTTTTAAAAGGGAATTAAAGGGAGATGCGTCAGATTTTGTGGTGGACGTATTGATCGACGCAAGCGGCTCGCAGATGAGCCGTCAGGGGGAGGTTGCCCTGCAGGCTTACATCATCAGCGAATCCTTGAGTAATGTAGAGATTCCCCACAGGGTAAGCAGCTTTTGTACCTTCTGGGATTATACTATTCTTCATCGTTTCCGCAGGTACGAAGACCCGCGGGAGGCCAATGAAAATATTTTTGACTATGTGACTTCTTCCAATAACAGGGACGGGCTTGCCATTAAAACCATAGGGTATGATCTTTTACAGAGAGAAGAAGAAAAAAAAATACTGATCGTCTTAAGCGACGGCAGACCCTATGATGTGGTGGTCAATCGTCCTAACGCGAAGAACCCTAAGCCGTATGAAGGATTTTATGCTATTTCAGATACGGCGACTCAGGTGCGCAGGCTTCGGAATTTAGGAGTCAGCGTACTGGGAGTATTTGCCGGAGAGGAAAAAGATCTGGCTACAGAAAAAAAGATATTTGGCAAAGATTTTGCCTATATTCGCGACATTTCAAACTTTTCCAAAATCGTCGGAAAGTACCTTGCAAGGCAGTTGGAGATGGACGGCTGAGCTATGGTCTGAATTTTTTGAAAATAATGTAAAAAATGTATAAAAAAACAGGGGAGAAAACCTTGCATATTGTTAAATTTTCCGCTATAATGTCATGAGGTTTACAAATAAAAAAAGGGAGAGGAAAAAATGAACGACAACAAAGAGTTTAAGCCGTATATTCCGGCGGAGAAAATCACACCGGAATTTACGGTGACATCCATTGTCATGGGTCTTATCCTTGCAGTTGTTTTCGGAGCAGCAAACGCATACCTGGGTCTTCGTGTAGGTATGACTATCTCTGCTTCCATTCCGGCAGCAGTTATTTCCATGGGCGTTATCCGCGTTATCATGAAGAAAAACTCCATCCTGGAAAGCAACATTGTCCAGACCATTGGATCTGCAGGTGAGTCTCTGGCAGCAGGTGCCATTTTTACCATGCCTGCTTTGTTTTTGTGGGCAGAAGAAGGCTTATGCGATATGCCAAGTCTGATTGAGATCACACTGATTGCACTTTGCGGCGGTGTACTGGGTGTACTGTTTATGGTGCCCCTTCGTAACGCACTGATCGTAAAAGAACATGCCACACTGCTTTATCCGGAAGGAACAGCCTGCGCAGAAGTACTTCTTGCAGGAGAAGAAGGCGGTTCCAATGCGGCTACTGTATTCAGCGGTATGGGTTTTGCTGCGGTCTTTAAATTTATTGTAGATGGATTGAAAGTGATCCCGGCGGACGTTGCCGTAGCTTTCAAGTCCTTTAAGGGCGAGATCGGTATGGAAGTGTATCCCGCGCTTTTAGGTGTGGGTTATATCGTTGGACCGAAGATTGCGTCCTACATGTTCGTAGGTTCCTTAGTGGGATGGATGGTGATCATTCCTTTGATCTGTCTGTTTGGACCGGACATTTCCCTGTATCCGGCGGACGCAGGCGTAACCATTGCACAGCTTTATGCAGACGGCGGTGCTTCTAATATCTGGGATAACTATGTAAAATATATCGGTGCAGGTGCTATCGCTACCGGCGGTATCATTTCTCTGATCAAGTCCCTGCCTTTGATCATTACCACCTTCCGTGACTCCATGAAGAGCATGAAGGGCGGCCAGAATAAAGGTACGCTCAGGACAGAGCAGGATATTCCAATGAACGTTATTCTATTAGGTATCGTTGCTATGGTATTTGTAATCTGGATTGTTCCGGCTATCCCAGTGAACTTACTTGGAGCTGCCATCATCGTTGTTTTTGGTTTCTTCTTTGCAACGGTTTCTTCACGTATGGTTGGTCTGATCGGAAGTTCTAACAATCCGGTTTCCGGTATGGCTATTGCCACCCTTCTGATCGCTACTATGGCATTTAAAGCATCAGGAAATACTGGTATTGACGGAATGACCGCAGCGATCGCAGTTGGTTCTGTAATCTGTGTAGTTGCAGCTATCGCAGGTGATACTTCACAGGACTTAAAGACCGGTTATTTACTGGGTGCTACTCCGAAGAAACAGCAGATTGCAGAGCTTCTCGGTGTAGTGGTGGCTGCTTTGGCTATCGGCGGCGTGCTGTATCTTCTGAACAGCGCATGGGGATATGGAACGGCTGATGTTCCGGCTCCTCAGGCTACTTTGATGAAGATGATCGTAGAAGGTATCATGGGAGGAAATCTTCCATGGAATCTGGTATTTATCGGTGTGTTCCTTGCTGTCGGCCTGGAAATCTTACGTGTACCGGTTATGCCTTTTGCAATCGGTCTGTACCTTCCGATTTACCTGAATGCATCCATTATGATCGGCGGTGTAGTACGTATGCTTATGGATGGACGTAAGAAAGTAGATCAGAAGAGAAAAGAAGAGCAGTCCACAAATGGTACTCTTTACTGCGCAGGTATGATCGCAGGAGAAGGTCTGGTAGGAATCTTACTGGCTGTACTTGCTGTATTTGGAATCAATCTGAGCATTGCTGATAAGTTGAACCTTGGAAATATCGGCGGTATTGTTTTGATGATCATTATGATCCTTTCACTGCTGAAATTCTCTTTATGGAAAAAGAAGAAAGCTTAAATGAAAAAAAAGAAAAAAAATGAGACGCAGATCAATTATCTGGATCTGATCCCAAAGTGTTCCGAAGCTATCCGGTGGCACAGGGATTTGAAAAAACGCGTGATCCTGGAAATTGAAAACACAGGCACATTTAACAGGATAGCACAAAAGGTCTTTGGTAAACCTCGTTACACGAAAGTTCATCTGGATTCCCAGGGGACCTTCATCTGGCCCCTGATCGACGGGGAAAAAACCGTAATGGAGCTTGCGGCATTGGTAAAGGAAGAATTTGGTGAAGCGGCAGAGCCTTTATATCCTCGAATCGTAAAATATTTTCAGATAATGGAAAGTTATCATTTTATAAAATTTATTAATATGCCGAAGAAATAAGGCAAAACTAAGAACGGGAGCAGCTTTATGGCTGATGCCCGTTCTTTGTATGTAAAAGGATTTGATGCAGTAGTAAAGTGGTAAACGAATATTTGACAGAAGAGAGGTTGTTGGATGAGTTTTAACCGGGCAAAACCATGGTATGTGGATTATATTTTAATTGTTATAGGAACTGGGCTGATGGCTCTGGCTATTAATTCTATTTTTGATGCTTCTGGTCTTGTTACAGGGGGGTTCTCCGGTATTGCTATTATTATAAAAGCATGGACAGAGAATATTATAGAAGGCGGTATTCCTCTTTGGGTAACAAACGTGGGGCTGAATATCCCTTTATTTTTAATCGGCATAAAGATCAAGGGATTTTCTTTTGTTAAGAAAGCCATCATCGGAGAAATTTCCCTGTCCACCTGGCTGGCAATACAGCCTGTTTTCAATCTGGCCGGGGATGATCTGCTCCTTGCCGCTGTGTACGGAGGAGTCATACAGGGTGTAGGGATCGGCCTGGTCTTTTTAGGCCGGGGAACTACTGGAGGTACGGATATGATGGCTGCACTGATCCAAAAGCATATCCCGCACTATTCTATTTCTCAGGTCATGCAGTTTATTGATGGACTTGTGGTTGTCATCGGCGTTTATGTTTTCGGAATTTATCGGGCACTTTATGCGATTATTGCTGTATTTCTGGTGGCAAAAGTTTCCGATGGCATTATAGAAGGGCTGAAATTCTCTAAGGCCGCCTATATAATCACAGATAAGCCTCAGGAGATCTCGAATATGATCATGAAAGAAATCGGGAGAGGAGTTACCGGAATCTCTGCCAGAGGTATGTATTCCCAAAAGGAGAAAATGATGCTGTTCTGCGTAGTGAGTAAAAAAGAGATTGTGATGTTAAAGGAAAGGGTAAGCGAGATCGATCCCAAAGCCTTTGTGATAGTGGGAGACGCCCGGGAAGTGCACGGAGAGGGATTTATAGAGAAAATATAGGAAAAAATACACAAAAAATTGTAGATTTTTTTGGATTTCCTCTTTCATTTTTGGTGATTTTGTATTAAAATAACTTTATATGTGAAAGCTTTTTATGAGAAACGGAAGATGAGTAAACACTATACAGGAGAAGGGATTGAATTGCATGATATCAAATCAGGTGTTGCAGAATACTCTGGAAGGGCTTAAAGAGATTTCAAGAACGGAATTTTGCGTGATGGATACAGAGGGAAAGGTTCTGGCTTCCACGTTTTCGGATGTTGCCATTGGGCAGTCGGATGTTCAGGCGTTTGTAGAGTCACAGGCGGATAGCCAGCTTGTAAAGGGGTATCAGTATTTTAAGGTATGTGACGATTATCAGTTGGAATATATTCTCATTGCCCACGGAGATGATGAGGACACTTATATGGTAGGAAAGCTGGCCGCTTTCCAGATACAGAGTCTTATTGTGGCATATAAGGAGAGATTTGACAAGGACAGCTTTATTAAGAATCTGCTTTTGGATAATCTTCTTCTTGTGGATATTTATAACCGGGCCAAGAAGCTTCATATTGAAGCGGACGTACGGCGTGTGGTAATGATCCTGGAACTGCAGCAGGAGAAGGATCACAGCTCCATTGAAAGTGTAAAAAGCATTTTCAGCGGAAAGAGCAAGGATTTTATCACTGCTGTAGATGAGAGAAGCATCATTATTGTAAAGGAATTAGAAGAGGACGAGGGCTACGAGGAAATGGATACCCTTGCCCATACGATACTGGATACACTGGGATTAAGTGAAAATGAGGACATTCATATCGCGTACGGAACCATTGTAAAGGAATTAAAAGAGGTATCCCGTTCCTATAAAGAAGCCCGTATGGCTTTGGATGTAGGGAAGATATTCTTTGGAGAAAAGAATGTGATCGCATTCAGTTCCCTTGGAATCGGGCGCCTGATTTACCAGCTTCCGATTCCTCTGTGCAAGATGTTCATAAAAGAAATCTTCGATGGCAAATCTCCGGATGATTTTGATGAGGAGACTTTGGTCACTATTGATAAATTTTTCGAAAACAGCCTGAATGTGTCTGAGACTTCCAGACAGCTGTATATCCACAGGAATACATTGGTATACCGTTTGGATAAGCTTCAGAAGAGCACAGGGCTTGATCTGCGCGTTTTTGAGGATGCGATTACCTTTAAAATTGCTCTGATGGTGGTTAGGTACATTAAATATATGGAAACATTGGAATATTAATGGCTGATTCCATTTGTTTAAAAAATAAGAAATGATTGCCCGTTGCTTTTTGGCAGCGGGCAATCACTGTTTCACTGGGGAAAAGCATAGTTTGGAAAGAATAGGGTTCGCTTGATTTCACAGAATTTTGTGGTATAATGAAGTACACTTGGCAGAACCGTACAGAGCAGAAGTTTGCAGAATTTGGGAAAATTATGTGAATTTATAAAAAAGGGTTGCAATGTCCAGAGAAGTATATTAC
>DWYZ01000220.1 GCA_019118425.1 Candidatus Blautia faecavium
GTAGGCAGACCTCGCAAAGCGAATCTTATTTCCCTACGAAGTATTATCACGGTATCACCATGTACTTTGACCCTGATTTTTTCACAGAAGCCAACTCCAATGTGGATAATCTTTTTAATTTGAACTTGTCACAACTGTCAGAAATCTATTTTGAAAAAAAGGATACATACATCGCAGAAGCCAGTAGCGAAATGGGTAAAATCCTTGAGCAGTTATGGCAGCTCTATGAAACACCATCTCCTTTTCACATGAAACTTAGTGTCTTAGAGTTGCTGCATCTGCTGTTAGATACAGGAAATGTTGCTCAGGAAAAAACTCTCACCTTCTACACCAGCATACAAGTAGAAATTGCAAAAAAGGCAGAACAGATATTAACTGCTGATTTGAAACAGCATATTCCCATAAAGCAGATTGCACAGCAATTCGGCGTTAGTGAAACAAGCTTGAAAAATTACTTTCGAGGCGTATATGGAAAAAATGTTTCCGACTATCTGCGCGATTTGCGTATGAGCATAGCCGAGAAATTACTTACTGAAACCAAACTGCCTATTTCTGAGATTGCTTCACAGGTCGGATATACAAAACAAGGGAAATTTGCAGAGGTTTTCCGGCAACAGTTTCAAATGAATCCGTTAGAGTACAGACGAGCTAAAATAATCAAAAAAATATGAATTACATACCGGCAAGCAATGCAAACATATATATGTTTTGCGATTTTGGCCGGATTGCACCGGCCAAAATGCTTGTTGAGGGATAGCCCCCAAGCCCCCAAGATCGCCACCTTCGGTGACGGCCACGCATCCTGCGGATGCTAAAAACTACAAAAAGGAAAGCTGCAGAGTCATTACTAACTCCACAGCTTTCCTTTTTCATATATCGAATTTATAGCCTACACCGTACACGCTTTTTACATAATCCGGAAGATCCGGAGCGATCCTGATTTTCTTCCGCAGGTTACTCACATGATTGTTGATCGCTTTCCGGGAATAATAAGTGTAGTCCTCATGCCATACCAGTTCCAAAAGCATTTCATAAGTGAACACCCGCTTTGGGTTCAGTATGAGCAAAGCAAAGATTTCAAATTCCTTGACCGTCAGCGGAACAACCTGTCCACGTACCACAACAAGGCGCTGCTCTAAACAGAAATATAATTCACCTTTCCGGATCTCTGTTAGCGGCTGATCTGCCTGCGGCGGGATAGAATACCGGCCTCGAAAAAATGTTGTGTATGGGTCATCAGCCGGAATATTGCCAGCCTCATAGTCACGGACGAACTGAGCCAGCTCCTTTTTTTGATTAGAGGAAAGTAAAGCAAACAGTTTTTCAGCTATCTGTCTGCCGGAATCCTCTAAATCCAATACGGCTAATTTCCCATAGTGTCATCACCTCCGTGGTTCACAAAAGTATCCTTCAAGATTTGGAATGATTTTTCGCTAATAACGTGTTCAATCCGGCAGGCATCAGACTCCGCTATCTTAGGATCGACGCCTGCGGCAATGAGCTGCTCTGTAAAAAAGCAGTGCCGCTCATAGATTTTTTCGGCGACCTCCCGGCCTATATCGGTCAGATGGAGAAAGTGATCCTCGTCCATCGTAAGAAAGCCGCCGTCCCGTAGGACACCCACCGCATGGCACACACTCGGCTTGGACACCTCCATGTGCCGGGCCACATCCACGGAGCGCACCATGCCCATCTTCTTATGGAGAACAAGTATGGCCTCCAGATAGTCCTCCCCGGACGCATGAAGTTTCATCAGTACCTCCTATCAAGCAGACAGTTTCTGCTCTGCATTCCACATGGCTGCGTATTTTCCACCTTTCGCAAGCAATTCATTGTGAGTTCCGGCCTCAACAATCCTTTCCGAAATTGGAAATCTTATTCTTTAATACCGTCCTTCCAATTATACCTCCGACAAACGCTAAAATAATCGTCGCAACAATCATCAAGACCAGCATAAACGGCGTTGCCATTGAATCCATAGAAGCCGCATATTCAGCCGACATTTCCTCTGCTGCTTTACTGATCGTATAGTCGCGGAATGCCCAAATATAAATAGGCGATCCCGACATACCAAATACAAATAAAATGTAACTGAACAGATTTCCTTTCGGGCTGTTATATCCACTTGCTTTTCTGATAATTTCAGCCAGCACAGCACTTGCAGCTAACGTCACGATAACTAAATTTGATAATTCCCCAGCCACAAAATAAATCAGACCTACTACCAGATTCATAATAATAGCTACTCCGAAAACCTGCTGTCTGGCCGTAATATACAGATAAGGAACACCCGCAAGCAGGCCGATCAGCGCCGTCATAAACATCCATGTGATCGGCGTAAATGAGCCTGACATCATGGCAAGCATTGTAATCACAAAATAAATCAGCGAAAAACCGATAGTGACCCCAAAACCTTTTCCTGTCCACTTTGTTTCCATAAGAATTTTTCTCCTTTCACTGTTCATTATCCAATAGCCCAACCTTCAGCCTTTTCTCTAATGTTAATGAATCGTTTATAGATTCCTTCCTGAGAAGCCAACTCATTATGCGTTCCGCGCTGGACAATTTCTCCTTCATCTACTACCAATATCTGATCCGCATTTTCAATCGTAGCAAGCCGGTGAGCAATTACAATAATCGTTTTTCCGTGTGTCAGGTTGCTGATCGCCTGCTGAATCAAATGCTCATTTTCCGGATCAACACTGGCTGTAGCCTCATCTAATATAACAATAGGAGCATTTTTCAGCATCGCGCGGGCAATAGAAATTCTCTGCTTTTCCCCTCCTGATAAGGTAGAACCGCCCTCACCGATTATGGTGTCATATCCTTCTGGAAGTCCCATAATAAAATCATGGCATCGAGCCGCTTTTGCCGCCGCGATCATTTCTTCCTCTGTCGCATTAGGATCGCCAAAGAGAATATTATTTCGTATAGTATCCTGGAACAGATATACATTCTGAAAAACCATACTGATATTTTTCAGTAAAGAATCACAGGTAAATTCCTTTACGTTCTTTCCGCCCACCAGGATCTGCCCTTTTTGTACATCATAAAATCGTGCCAATAAATTACAGATAGTTGTTTTTCCACTGCCGGAAGGCCCAACGATTGCCGTTGTCGTATTCTGCGGGATTGCGAATGATACATGGGACAATACTTCCCTGCTGTCATATCCAAAGGAAACATCCTTAAATTCAACATCAAAATGGTTGATCGTAATATCCTTTCCGTCTTTGTCAATAAACTCTGCATGGTCAATACTCTGTAACTTTTCAGCTACTGTATCTAACATCTCCAGAATATGCAAGGACGTATTTGCCGCTTCAATGGTATTGAACATCACATAACTGTAAACAATCAGCATAAGAGCCATAGGAAGCTCCATGGTTCCCTTTAGAGCCATCAGCGCAGTGAGGATCGTAATGACACTGGTTCCCATATAAAGCCCAAACCGATGAAGCGCGTCACAAGGTGCAAAATTTTTCTCCATACGGATATTAATATCTTTCGATTTACGGTATGCCTTATAAAGTCCTTCTGAAGCTACGCCTTCCTGCTTGAAAGACTTTACCACAGCCATACCTCTGACATACTGAACAATCTCATCTGCCATTTCATTGATGCTCTCCTGCCGAATCGGAGAGTTTTTGCGGCTCTGATGTTCAATAAGCTGTAAACCTGCAGAGGAAATAATCACCGCTATGAGAGCAGAAATTCCCAGAGCCGGTGAAAAGAACAGCAGGAAAATAATCGTAATCAGCAAAAAGATATAACTGTCAACAATGTTGTTTATGACATTCATCGCCTGCATTTCAAAAAATGCAAGGTCTGTCGTAATTGCTGTCGTAAG
>DWYZ01000221.1 GCA_019118425.1 Candidatus Blautia faecavium
TGAGATAGAAGTCGTGAATTTTGATGTCGAAAAGATTTTGCTTGCTATAAATCCAGAATGTGCCCGTTCCAATTTTGTCATTTAGCTGCCATGTGGTTCCAACCTCGCAATAATCTAGATTACTCGGAGCGGGTATAAATCCCCGTTCTGCAAATTGTGTTACATAGAAATCATCAATCATATTTTCCATAACGCATTTCGCTCCTTTGCCACGATTGCGCAAACTTATATCTTGATAACGCAAACATCCTTCCAAACTATTGTAAGAAGAATGCGAATAGAGTATCTTTGGTTTGCGGTTAGCGACATCTAACCAAAATATAACATAAGAAATGGGGAGCGTCAATATAACGCTTCTCTGAAAAGGAGGATTTTGATATGTCTGCGCAATCGTCGTATCTGAACAAGAAAGGTCTTACAGTCAAAGACCTTGTAACCATTGGTATTTTCACCGCACTGTTTTTTGTGTTCGAGTTGATCGGTTCCCTTCCTTTTGCTCCAAACCCGGCACTCACTTTTTATCAGCCGTTTGGGATTGCCCTGCTCTGCGGGCCTGTATATCTTCTGATGGTAGCAAAAGTACCTAAGCGCGGCGGCATCGTCATTTTGGGCATTATTAACGGCATTGTCTGGTATGTACTCGGAATGCACTGGGCAATGGATCTTGGATATGTCGTTATGGGTATCGTAGCTGAGATCGTCGCAGGTGTTAAAGCCTATCGAAATATCAAATGGAATATTGCTTCTTATTCTCTGTTCTGCCTTGGGCCTGCTGGCGTGTTTTTGGCTTATTTCACCGATCCTGCGGCATGGGCAGAAACAATGTTAAACAAAGGAACTGCACAGGAATACATTGATATGATGACTGCTTCGGCACCTACAGGAATGCTGCCGGTCATTCTGCTGGGAACTATCGTTCTGGCGACTATCAGCGGCCTTGTAGGAAAGAAATTGCTCAAAAAGCAGTTTGAAAAAGCGGGGATTACTGCATGAGTAACGGAGAAAAACGCGGGGGTCTTTGGATAGACCCCCGTACAAAAATACTACTGTTGCTCCTATGTGTCCTGTCGGCAACGATGGCTCCATCCCTTCTTTATGAAATGCTTGTCGTTGCGCTGGTGGCCTGCTTTGGTATTGCCTGTGGGAAAATACGCTACTCCATTATCGGTGTTATTGTCTATGGTGGGTTCTATCTGTTGACGCAGGCGGTGTTGCAGATGCCATCCGGTAATGTGCAGGTAATGTTGATTGCGTTCCTGGGCCTGGTTCATAAGGTTTATCCTTGTGGCATTTTGTCTGGCATTATCATTTCAACAACAAAAGTGGGAGAATTTCTCTCTGCCATGAACAGAAGCCATATTTCACAGAAGATCGTAATCCCTGTTGCGGTCATGCTGCGCTATGTACCTACCATTCGAGAGGACTGGCATTTTATCAAGGATGCTATGCGGATGCGGGATGTATCGCCTAATCTCAAAAACTTTATATTGCATCCGGCTATGACAATCGAGTGCATCTATGTTCCTTTGATGATGGCTGCATCCAAAACAGCGGACGAACTAACAGTTGCGTCTGTGACAAGGGGAATTGAAAATCCTACGCAGCGGACTTCGTATGTAAAGATTGGCTTTGGCATAGCTGACCTCATTGTTGTGCTTGTTTTCCTTGCCATGTTCCTTGTGGGGCAATTCTATGGGGAGGTGTTCTGAATGATTGAACTGAAAAACATAAACTTCTCATACGAGGGACGGGATCAAGGCGGGCTGCATGATATTAACCTGACTGTCAAAGATGGGGAATGCATCCTGCTGTGCGGGAGAAGCGGTTGTGGGAAAACAACGATAACCCGCCTTGTCAACGGACTCATTCCCCGGTTTTATGCCGGAGAGTTGACTGGCCAGGTAGTGATTGATGGCAAAGATATTGCCGAGCTGGCCATGTATGAAATTGCAGAAAAAGTAGGAAGTGTATTCCAAAATCCACGCACGCAATTTTTCAATACGGATAGTGACAGTGAAATTGCATTTGGCCTTGAAAATCAAGGAATGCCAACGGAGGAATTGCGCCAGCGAGTGGGAACCACAGCAGCGGATTTAGAAATCCAGTCACTGCGTAACCGTTCCCTGCACGCATTATCTGGCGGCGAAAAGCAGAAAGTTGCGTTTGCCTCCGTCTATGCCATGAACCCGGACATTTACTTGCTGGACGAGCCATCTTCCAATCTGGATATGGATGCCATACAGGATTTAAAAAAGCACCTGAAACTGGTTAAGAAGCAGGGAAAGACAGTTTTAATTGCGGAACATCGACTTTATTATTTGATGGATGTTGCGGATCGCATTGTCTACATGGAGCAGGGACAGATCGTTGGGATTTATACACCAGAACAATTTAGGGCGATTGAAAGAGACGAGCGGGAGCGCATGGGCCTCCGGGCCGTGGATCTCCGTGAAGTACATCCACAATTCACAAGTCCAGGCACGACAGAAAATAAAGTCCTGAAATTGCAGGATGTAGGTTTGTATTATAAGAAACAGGCTATTGTGGAACATATCAATCTTTCAGCAGGAATCGGAGAAGTTATTGGTGTTGTCGGTCATAACGGGGCGGGAAAGACAACTCTTTCTCGTACTCTGTGCGGACTGCATAAAGAAGCCAGTGGACAATTCCTGTGGAATGAAAAGCCGCAAGACAGGAAAGAAAGGCTGCGCCGTTCGTATATGGTTATGCAGGATGTCAACTTTGAACTATTTGCTGATAGTGTAGAGGCGGAATGCTCCTTTGGCATCCGCAATCCAGATAAAGCGCTGATAGAAACAACAATGGAAAGTCTTGGCTTATTATCCTATCGCAGTCACCATCCAAACACACTCAGCGGAGGCCAAAAACAACGGGTGGCGGTTGCTGTCAGCATGATTTGCGGGAAGGAACTTTTGGTATTCGACGAACCTACAAGCGGTTTGGACTTCGATAGTATGGAGCAAGTTGCATTGCTGATCCAGAGACTTTCTGCCATGGGAAAAGTAATTTTTGTCGTAACCCACGACTATGAATTTGTCTGCCGTACCTGTTCCCGCGTTCTCCATATTGACCACGGAGAACAGTGCGACGATATTCCGTTGGTTCCAGATAATGAAGAAAAACTAAAAAAGCTATTTTCCATATAGCGATTGAACGGAAATGAAGGGAGTGAGTTTTATGCAAAAGGAGAAAAAGAGCAGCAATATCAAACTCTTACTCCGATGGGCAGGAAAAGAAAAATATTGGATGTATTTGGCTGTCATCCTGTCTTTTTTCAGCGGCATTTGTACCATGATACCCTATTACGGGATTTACAATCTAATGAGTGCTGTTTATACAGGAACCTGTACCGCAGAATTTGTTGTTCGGGATGCCGGAATTATCGCTGGCGGTATTGTTATCCGATTTTTATTGTTCGGTGCATCCGGTGTGGCATCTCACAAAGGGGCCTATCGTGCATTGTTGAAGGTGCGCTGCATGGTGATTGACCATATGGCAAAAGTGCCTCTTGGTGCGCTTAATGAGCGCAGTACCGGCGAGATCAAGACAGTTCTTAATGAGGACATTGAAAAACTGGAACTGTTTCTGGCCCATAATGTGCCTGAACTAATTTGTTATCTTGTTGGCCCGGTAGTGGTATTTGTTTATCTTCTGACCGTCAATGTACCTTTGGCATTGGTGTCGCTGGTGCCTTTGGTATTAGCGGTATTCGTCATGTTTGGAATGTTTATGGGGGCATCCAGCATGATGGGGCGCGCCAATCAATCTGTTGCAAATCTGAACTCCGTAATGGTGGAGTATATCAGTGGGATGAAGCTGATAAAAGCCTATAACATGGGCAGTAAATCATTTCAGAAATTTTCTGCTGCCGTAAAAGAGGAAAATGATGTCTGGAATGAAATGTCCAAGCGGATGGGGCCATTTTATGCCACCTTTATCGTTGTGATTGAGTGCGGAATGCTGCTGATGGTGCCGCTGGGCGGTATGTTTTTTCTGAATGGTTCCATTACGGCCAGCGTATTTCTTCTGTTTGCTTTTGTCGGCTCCATGTACCTAACGGAGATTCGTCCTTTGCAGGAAATATCCAGCAATATGGCACAGGTACTCAAGGCGGTCACAAAAACTGAGGAAATTTTGGAACTGCCGATATATGAGGGCGGTGGAGATTTTCCCCAGGCACACGATATTGAACTGCGTAATGTGCGGTTCTCTTACGATGGCAAGGTAAATGTTCTGGAACATTGTAGTCTAAAAGTCAAAGATGGGGAGCGCATGGCGCTGGTAGGCCGCTCTGGTGCAGGAAAAAGCACAGTGATTGAATTGATTTCCCGTTTTTACGATGTGCAGGAAGGTGATGTGCTGATTGGCGGTAAGAATGTCAAGGAAATCAACTACGAAACGCTTTTGCAGAATATAGCGATCGTGTTTCAAAAGACCTTTCTCACCCGCGACAGTGTTCTGGAAAATATCCGCATGGGCAGCAATGCCACTCTGGAAGAAGTACGGGCTGCCGCAAAGGAGGCGCAGATTGATGATTTTATCATGTCCCTGCCAGAAGGATATGACACGAAGGTAGGCAGCTTCGGTTCCCGCTTCTCCGGGGGCGAAAAGCAGCGGATTGCCATAGCGCGTGCTATTCTGAAATATGCGCCGATCCTGATTTTGGATGAAGCCACGAGTGCTGCCGATCCAGAAAATCAAGTAGAGATTGACAAGGCCATTGAAAACCTGTGCAAAGGCAAGACCGTCATCGTTGTTGCTCACCGGCTGGGCGCTTTGAAAATGTGCGATCAGGTGGCTGTTGTCGAAAATCACACAATCACGAGTGTTGGAACACATGATGAAGTCCGGCGTGATAATGCTTATTACAATCAGGCATGGACAGATTATGAAACGGCCCGCAATATCACTTATCAGTTGGAGGGAGGTGCAGATCATGCGTGAAAATCCATTAAAGAAAAATAGCCGGTTTTATCTTGGCATGGTGCTGAATGTTGTGGAAGGTATGCTGTCCGGTTTTAACTTTCTGCTCCTTTATGAGGCGATGAAGATGTTGTGGAATGGAACAATCAATGCGCCTTCTCTCCTCCGACTTTCTCTGTTTTTGGGTGCTATTTTCATCCTGCGTATTGTGATTTACAGCATTGGATATACACAAAGTCAGATCGGTGGTGCAGCAGTCAGCAATCGGACTCGGCTGTTCCTGGGAGATAAAATAAAGAGAATACCTCTGTCCAGATTTACGCAAGGTCAGACTGGACAATACATCAACATCGTTACCAGCGATGTCAATAATTATGAAAAAATCCTCACTCATACGGTTGGGGATATTGTAAAACACATTACATTCTGCTCAATGATGGTTATTTTTGTAGGCTGCATTTGGCTGCCGGGAGGTATTATCCTTGCCTGCATCGAATTGGTTTTAATTCCATTTCTTTGGCTCTCTTTTCGCGTTGTACGCAAGTATGGTACAGAAAAAAACGCAGTCAGTGCCGAAACAGTTACCAGCATTGTGGAATATGCCACTGGCATACAGACTTTTCGTGCGTATGGTATTGGCGGAACGAAAAATAAAACCGTTACTTCTGCCCTAAAGCATTTCAGTGATGTGAGCTACAACTATGAGAAACACGGTATTCCAACAAACGCTATCCAATGTATTTTTCTTTGGATCGGACTGCCTGTGATGATATGGGCGGCATCTATCCCTATGCTATCCGGGGAACTGGACCCGATTTCTTATCTATTGATTTGTATGCTGCCCATGTTGCTTGCAAAACTTTCGGACTCCATCTCCCGCGGGTTGATGAGCTACAAAAATTTGAAGATCTCTAAAGATAAGGTTGTGGACATCATCGAAGAACCTGAAGAAACCGGCAGTATGGAGCCGCTTCAGACATCTACACATGAAATCACCTTTGACAATGTGGACTTTTCGTATGTACCCGGAGAGCCAGTGTTGAAGCACGCCACCTTTACGGTGCCAGACCAGAAGCTCACAGCCATTGTCGGGGACTCCGGTTCCGGCAAATCCACCATTTTGAACCTGATCGCAAAATATTACGAGGCGAACGGAGGAACCATTTCAATCGGCGGCAAACCAATCAACCATGTGGCTGCAGAGCGTGTACTGGAACAAATCTCTATGGTAGATCAGGATGTATTTCTCTTTGACGATACCATCCGGGACAATATCCGACACGCCCGTCCCAATGCCACGGAAGAGGAAATCGAGGCTGCCTGCCGGGAGGCTAATTGTGACAGCTTCATCCGCAAGATGGAGAAGGGCTATGATACGCCGACCGGCGAGAACGGAAACCTTCTGTCCGGCGGGGAGCGCCAGCGCATTTCGATTGCCCGCGCCATTTTGAAAAACAGCCCGATCCTGCTTTTGGATGAAGCAACAGCGTCCCTTGACATCGAGAACGAGCTGGCTGTGAAACAGGCGATTGCTAATCTTCTCAAAGAGAAAAAGACTGTGGTAATGATTGCTCATACCCTGTCCATCGTCAAAAATGCAGATCAAATCCTTGTAGTAGGCGATGGAAAGATTGTTGAGGCCGGAACTCACAATGAATTGCTTGCGAAAGGTGGAAAATACGCAGCCATGTGGAATGCAGAGCAGAAACTATCTGTTTGATAGGAGGTACTGATGAAACTTCATGCGTCCGGTGAAGATTACCTGGAGGCCATACTTGTTCTCCATAAGAAGATGGGCATGGTGCGTTCCGTGGATGTCGCCCGGCACATGGAGGTGTCCAAACCGAGTGTGTGCCATGCAGTGGGTGTCCTACGGGACGGCGGCTTTCTTACGATGGACGAGGATCACTTTCTCCATCTGACCGATATAGGCCGGGAGGTTGCCGAAAAAATCTATGAGCGGCACTGCTTTTTTACAGAGCAGCTCATTGCCGCAGGCGTTGACCCCAAAACGGCGGAGGCCGACGCCTGCCGGATTGAGCACGTTATTAGCGAAAAATCATTCCAAATCTTGAAGGATACTTTTGTGAACTATAATAAAGGCAACACGGGAAATTAGCCACACTGGATTTAAAGAATACCTTTATTTTTTCACGTTTTCATTTAAATATGGATCTATTTTTGTCGATGAAATTCAGTGAAACAATGACACTTTTGGAAGATGTATGGAATTTTTTTACATACAATATCTTTAATAGGGGTGATACGGAATTCTTTTCTAAATGCAGACTATAAATATAGAAGATAACGAATGTCTGAAGGAGATGAAGGTATGGTCGGTTTCAGTGAAGATTACGATGGGTTAATTATTGTAGAAGGTTAAAAGAATTACCAGCAGACGTTGATAATATGTCTGCTGGTTTATAGAGACTCGTCATTTTCAGGATTATTTTGAATTTCTAAAACTTGATCAACAAGAAAATTCAGCGAATTCAAAACCATTTTTTGGTTCTGTTTATTGCAGGACTGTAATTTCCCCAGGAAATGCTGAAGAGAGTCTTTATCAACATTAGATTTTGAGGGAAACAAGGTATTTGGAGAAACACCTAGACGATCAATAAGCATACATAGTGTTTCGTAAGTGGGATTTTTTCTTCCCTTTTCTATATCCTGAATGGTTTTTACTGCAAGACCTGATTGATCAGCAAGCTCCTGCTGAGTTAACTTGCATTCTTTTCTTGCGGCACGTATGCGTCTCCCCAGAAAAGTAAATTTGTCTTCCGGCATAGTTGTTCACCTCAAATCTATTCTACTGTGCCGGTTTAGGTTTTTACATTGCCTTATAATGCTGAAAAAATACATATTAGTATGCCGATTGAGATAATCAATCATTGACGGCTTTGTTGTAAGGAATAAAAAAAACGGTTTCTTACAGCAAGGCTTATTTTTCGTGCGGTCTGTGAGTTTCCGTTTGGAGAGTCATGGATACGCATTTATATTATTATCTAAAGTATAGGCAAATTTTCTTAAAAAAATCCTATTATGGTTATGGAATTATCTTAATTGGAAATCGGCACTAATCTATATAAAAAATCCGTATAATGATTCAGAATTAAAATTATTAAATTATGATGCCAGGAAGCTCAAAAAACTCCCTGGCGTTTTTCTTTGTCGAATTTTGTGGAACTTTCTCCATAAACGTCGAAATCGTGGGCCGCCTTTCATCAGAGAAAGATTCTGATGAAAGGTTATAGA
>DWYZ01000037.1 GCA_019118425.1 Candidatus Blautia faecavium
CTTGCGCTTGCCAGGGAAGGATCCGGCTCCACATCAGAAAAGCAGGTGTGGACAATTCCCATTTCATCCAGTTTACGTTCAATATTTTTCGTGTATCCATTCTTATACAGGAAGGAGTCCGTCACTACGAAACAGCGCTTCTTTCCCATGACCGTTCCAAGCTCATCCAACGCCACCGGGGTGCAGCCTTTCTTAAAGTAAACCTTCTCAGGTGTTCTCATCCAGAGCATGTTTTCTCTCCTTTCCGCAACTGTTTTAATATTGATCAAGTGTTTTACGCCTACGTTGTCGGAAACAGAATTGCCGCCCCAGGAGCCGCATCCTAAGGTAAGGGACGGAGCTAATTTAAAGTTATAAAGATCTCCGATGCCGCCCTGGGAAGAAGGCGTATTGATCAGGATACGGCAGGTCTTCATCGCGGCAGCGTGCTTCTCCATTTTCTCTTTTTCATTTGTATTGATAAACAGAGAAGAGGTGTGTCCGTATCCTCCGTCCGCCACCAGCTGCTCTGCCTTGGCAATGGCCTCATCAAAGGTTTCCGCCTTATACATAGCCAGAACCGGAGAAAGCTTTTCATGTGCAAACTCTTCGCTGATATCTACGGATTCCACTTCTCCGATAAGGATCTTTGTATTCGCAGGCACGGTGATTCCTGCCATCTCTGCGATAGTGACTGCCTTCTGGCCTACGATCTTCGCGTTCAGGGAGCCGTTGATGAGAATGGTCTTTCTTACTTTATCAATCTCATCCTCTTTTAAGAAATAGCAGCCTCTGTACGCAAATTCGTCCTTCACCTGCTGATATACTTTCTCAAGAACCGTAACAGACTGTTCGGAAGCACAGATCATTCCATTGTCAAAGGTTTTGGAATGGATGATGGAGTTTACCGCAAGCCGGATATCCGCTGTATCGTCTATGATAGCCGGCGTATTTCCGGCGCCTACGCCAAGAGCCGGTTTTCCGGAGGAATAGGCAGCCTTTACCATGCCCGGACCGCCTGTGGCAAGTATGATATCCGCATCACGCATCACCATATTGGTAAGCTCCAGGCTCGGCACGTCAATCCAGCCGATGATCCCTTCCGGTGCTCCTGCTTTAACAGCCGCTTCAAGGACTACCTTTGACGCCTCAATGGTACAGCTCTTTGCCCGCGGATGAGGACTTATGATAATTGCGTTTCGGGTCTTTAATGCGATAAGGGTCTTAAAGATAGCTGTTGAGGTGGGATTGGTCGTAGGGATCACCGCAGCAATCAGACCGATAGGTTCCGCGATCTTCTTTATGCCGTATACCGGATCCTCTTCGATCACGCCGCAGGTTTTTGTATTTTTGTATGCATTATAAATATATTCTGCTGCGTAATGGTTTTTAATGACCTTATCTTCCACTACGCCCATACCAGTTTCTTTAACCGCCATTTTTGCAAGTGGAATACGCATTTTATCTGCGGCAGTGGCGGCAGCTTTAAAAATCCTGTCCACCTGTTCCTGTGTATAGGAGGCAAAAATTTTCTGTGCCTCTTTCATCTCGGCCATTTTCTGTGCCAATGCCTCTGGGGTGTCAATGATGCTTGGGATAGGTTGTTCATTTTTAGCCATTTGAAATCCTCCTGTTTTTAAATGCTGTTCGTTCGCGTGTTCCTTTCCCCGGGTTGTTAATTGATTAACGTTAAATATTTATCAATGTTATGTGCTCATTATATGCTCTTGTTAATCGTTTGTCAATCACTTTTTTGATAAATTATTAACAAAAAGAGAAAACAAAAAAGCTTTCCCCGAAAATCGAAGAAAGCCGCCTTATTTGTCTGCTTAAAATTCCAGTGTTTCCTATTGGATTTTTTTGTCTTTAAAATAATATTCTCTGTCGTGTTCATTGATCTCCCGCAGTACACGGCAGGGATTTCCCACAGCCAGCACATTGGAGGGAAGATCCTTTGTGACAATGCTTCCCGCGCCTATCACCACATTGTCTCCCACAGTGATCCCCGGCAGGATAATCGCCCCCGCACCGATCCAGCAGTTTTTCCCGATATGGACCGGCATATTGTACTGATACCCCTTCTCTCTCAGGGAAGGCAAAAGAGGATGGCCCGCTGTGGCAATGGTAACATTAGGGCCAAACATGGTATAGTCTCCTACGTAAATATGGGTATCGTCCACACAGGTAAGATTAAAATTGGCATACACATTTTTTCCGAAATGGACGTGAGCGCCGCCGAAATTCGCGTGAAAAGGAGGTTCTATATAGCAGTTCTCCCCCACTTCCGCAAACATTTCTTTAAGCATTTCCTGCCGTTTTTCCAGTTCTCCCGGACGGGTCTGATTAAAATCATATAAGCGCTCCAGGCATTTTCTCTGGCCCTCCATGATCTCCTCATCTCCCGGCAGATACAATTCTCCTGTGTGCAGTCTGTCTTTCATCGTACTCATTTTAAGCCTCTCCTTGCGTTCTGTTTTTATGATGCTATAATAATCCCAGAAAGAAACTTTGTAAAGCAGTTACTGCTGACGAGGAATTTGACATAAAAACATCTGCCGGCCGCGGGATGGCCGGCAAGGAGGCCATTAATTCCCATGAACAGATTTTTAACCTACACTATAGAAAAAGAATACCAGGACAAATCTGTCCGGCAATTTTTAAGAGACGTTCCCCGCCTGTCCGATAAGCAGATCCGTTCCCTTAAATTCCGGGAAAACGGTATTCTGATAAACGGCGTAAAAACACGCACCTCCTATATGCTGAAAACAGGAGATGTCCTAAGGCTTCAGCTGGAACCAGCCGGGCAGGTTTCCCGGCATCTCCTGCCTTTAGACGTTCCTTTAGATATCCTTTACGAAGATGAGGACGTCCTTGCAGTAAACAAGCCAGCCGGTATCCTTGTCCATCCGTCCGGGGGACATTTCGGCGATACCCTTTCCAATATGGCCGCCGCCTATTTTCGCGAAAAAGGCGAGCCCACTGTCATACGCTCTGTAGGAAGACTGGATAAAGACACCTCCGGCGTCCTGCTTTTCGCAAAAAATAAAGTAACCGCCGCCTTTCTTTCCAGCCAAAGAGAGCAAGGCGGATTTAGAAAAGAATATCTGGCTCTGGTTTCCGGTACTCCTATCCCTTCCAGAGGAGAAATTTCTCTTCCCCTTCGCCTCTGCGCAAAAAGTCCCTTAAAAATGACAGCCGATCCTCTTGCAGGCAAGCCCGCCCGGACCTTATACCAGACTGAATCCGTTCTCAGAGATGGAAACGCACTTTTAAAAGTTCATATCCTCACCGGACGGACCCACCAGATCCGTGTCCATATGGCCAGTATCGGTCATCCTCTTTTGGGGGATCCTCTTTATGGAAAAAAAGATGGATCTCCGCTTTCCCGTACTGCTCTTCATGCGGCGCGGCTGGAGTTCTATCGGCCTTTTTCCCAGGAACAGATTTCCATAGAGACCCCTCTCCCTAAAGATTTTCAGGAATATCTTTCCGGGCAGTGAATAAGCACTGTAAAATCCAAAAACAGGAGAGCGGTTTTCATCGCTCACCGCCCTCCTGTCAATATATCCTCTTAGTTTTTTATAATCCGTACTCAGCTGCCAGTTTTTTAAATTCCGGCAGGGAGTTTACGATGGTCTCATAGGAGACACAATATGCCAGACGTACATATCCCGGGCAGGCAAAAGAGCTTCCCGGAACCATCAAGATATTATACTTCTTTCCGGCTTCACAGAATTTCTTCTCATCTGGTACAGGAGATTTTACAAACAGATAGAAAGCTCCCTGCGGCTTAATGCACTCAAACCCGCATTCCTTCAGCCCTTCATAAAGGGCGATACGGTTCTTATCATAAGCAGCCACATCTACCTCTGCATCCACGCATTTTCCGATCACCTTCTGCATGAGAGACGGCGCGTTTACGCTTCCTAAAATACGGTTGGCAATAGTAGCCGCTGTGATCACAGTCTCGCTGTCCTTAAGCTCATCAGGGATCACAAGATAACCGATACGTTCTCCCGGAAGAGACAAGGATTTGCTGTAGGAATACCCTACCACTGTATTTTTATAATATTTCGTCAGATAAGGAACTTCTACCCCATCATAAGCCAGCTCTCTGTACGGTTCGTCAGAGATCAGGTAAATATCGCTTCCAAATTCTTCCTGTTTTTTTTCAAGAACAGCGGCAAGCTTCTTAATGGTATCCTCTGAATATACCACTCCGGTAGGATTGTGAGGCGTGTTGACGATCACTGCCTTTGTCTTTGCTGTGATCTTTTCTTCCAGTTCCTGAAGATTTGGCTGGAAAGTGGCGGTGTCCGGCGTGATCTCTACAAGGCATCCGTCATAATTTTTTACATAAGCGCCGTATTCCAGAAAATATGGGGCGAAAACAATAACCTCATCTCCCGGATTCAGCAATGTCTTTAAGATCACATTCAGCCCGCTGGCAGCCCCGACCGTCATGATCAGGTTTTTTGCCGCGAAATTCGTGCCGAAACGGCGGTTTAAGGACTCTGCGATGGCCTGGCGCACATCCTCAAAGCCCGCGTTGCTCATATAGCCATGAAGGACGGTAGGATCCTCTTCGTTTACCAGGTCGATGATGGCCTGGCGCACGCAGTCCGGCGCGGGAACGCTGGGATTTCCAAGGCTGAAATCATACACCTTATCTGCGCCGTATTTTTCTCTCAGCCGGTTTCCTTCTTCAAACATCATACGGATGGCAGAATTATTCTGCACAAAAGGTTTCATTTTTTCTGCTATCATATTTTCCCCTTTCTGACGCACTATACTCACGAAGTACGTTGGCTGCGTCAATAATGGAAGATTTGGAAGTTTACTTCCAAATCTTCTCACTCTTTACTTTTTCAGGCTACAGCATCCATTCCCACTTTCAATGCTTTTTTATTTAATTCTACAAACTGAGGTTTAATATTAGCCTCCAGGATCTCATCCCAGTGGATATGCTCTAAGCCCATGGACTTGATGATGGTGCCTAAAAGGATGATATTGGCCGCTCTTTCGTTTCCCAGCTCTCTGGCAAGCTTTGTGGCGTCCACTACCTTTGCCTTTACATGTTTTTCAATCTCTTCAAGAACATTGTCCGGGTAATCCTCCTCACCTGTGATCACAGACATAGAAGGGATCTCTTCATTATTTACCACGAGAGTTCCGTCCTCTTTCAGATAATCCAGGGCACGGAGAGCTTCCATTTTTTCGAAGGAAACCACGATGTCTGCCTGTCCCTTTTCAATGACAGGAGACATTACCTTATCCCCGTAACGTACCTGGGAAGAAACGCTTCCTCCCCGCTGAGACATCCCATGGATTTCACTCATCTTTACGTCGTAGCCTGCTTCCATCAGGCCGTTTGTCAAAATCTTACTGGCAAGGATGGTACCCTGACCGCCCACACCTACTAATAAAATGCTTTTTGTCATGGCCTTAATCCTCCTTTACGATGGCATCTTTCGGGCATACCTGTGTGCAGACATCGCAGCCTACGCACTGTGCACGGTTGATGCTGACTTTTTTCTCCGCCTTGTCATAGGACATAGCCGGGCACCCTGCCTTCAGGCAGAGCTTACATCCGATACATTTTTCCGGATCTACTTTATTCTTGGTGGCAAACAGCTCTTTAAATTCCTCTTTATCCGCCTGAGAAAATCTCTTAAGTACACAGGGCCATCTTGTGATGATCACAGAAGGCTCTGTAAGGGCCAGGCATTTATCCAAAGTCTCGTCCACTTCCTTAAGGTTATTGGGATCGATCACATAGACATGCTTCACGCCGATGGCGCGCACCAGATCCTCGATCTTAATAAGGGTTGTCTCCTCTCCTTTTGCGTTAAAGCCTGTGCCCGGATTTTCCTGGTGGCCGGTCATTCCTGTGATGCGGTTGTCCAGTATGATGTTTACTGTGTTGCTGTTATTGTATACTGTATTGATCAGAGAGTTGATGCCTGTATGGAAGAAAGTGGAATCTCCAAGCACCGTCACTACCCTGCGGTTTACGCCCTGGGCGTTAAAGGCCTTCTGGGCGCCGTGTCCCAGGCTGATGCTGGCCCCCATGCAGACAGTGGAATCCATAGCGTTATATGGCTTGCCCGCCGCAAGAGTATAGCAGCCGATGTCTCCGCTTATCATAATGTCTTTGCGCTTTCCAAGGCGATAGAATAAGCCTCTGTGAGGGCAGCCTGCGCAGAAGGTAGGCGCGCGGTTGATCAAAAGGCTGCGGTCAAATTCAATAAGCTTATTCGGCTGTCCGGTCACGCAGGCGCGGATCACATCCGGCGTCATCTCGCCATAAGACGGGAACAGTTCTTTTCCAATGCAGGCACAGCCCTGCTGCTTTACAAACTCTTCTATGTAGGGATCGTTTTCCTCTAAGATATAAACTTTTTCCACCTTAGAACAGAAGTCTTTGATCAAATTGGCAGGAAGGGGATTGGTGAAGCCGAGCTTCAGATAAGAGGCGCTTTCCCCGAAAACCTCTTTCGCATAGTAATAGCAGATCCCGGACGCAATGACGCCGATCTTTGTATCCCCCATCTCCACACGGTTAAAAGGAGAAGTCTCGCTGTACCGGGCAAGCTTTTCCATGCGCTCCTCAAGCTTTACGCGGAGATTTCTGGCAATGGCAGGAAGACATACGTATTTAGACGGATTTTTCTCCCAGGTCTTTGCCGGGACTGCTTCCCGTTCTTTTAATTCCACAATGGATTTAGAGTGACAGACACGGGTGGTCATACGAATGATAAAGGGAGTGTCAAACTCCTCTCCCAGCTCGTAAGCCGCCTTTACCATGTCAATGCATTCCTGGCTGTCAGAAGGCTCCAGCATGGCGATCTTAGCTGCTTTTGCGTAATTTCTGTTATCCTGCTCGTTCTGAGAGGAATACATACCCGGTTCGTCTGCGGTAATGATGACGTTTCCTCCGTTTACTCCCATATACGCCCAGGTAAACATAGGATCTGCCGCCACATTCATCCCTACGTGCTTCATGGATACCATGCTTCTCTCTCCGGCTACAGACGCACCGATAGCGGATTCCATGGCAACCTTTTCGTTAGGCGCCCATTCCGCGTATATTTCTTTATATGTAGAAAGATTTTCCAAAATTTCCGTGCTGGGTGTTCCGGGATATGCGGACGCATAAGTAACCCCAGCCTCATATGCCCCTCTGGCGATGGCTTCATCGCCTGTCATTAGCTTCTTCATAAGTTACCTCCTTACAATCCTACTAGTAGTTAATTGTAACCCCTGAAAGCTTATCATGTCAACGCATTTATGTGGTAGCGTGGAAAATTTGGCCCAGACAGAGCCCTTCCTTTTCCGAAGATTTCCAGAACAGGCTCCGTAGCCAAAGACTTCTTCCTTTCGTCCCTGTGTCTGGACCAAGCTCAAAGTGTTTCCTCCTCCTTTATTTCTTCCTTCCATTCCCAGGCAGGCGCAAGGATCCGGCAGGTTCCGTCCATCACAGAAAGCAGGCCGCCTGCGCATGTTCCCTCTCTTTTTTTTCCGTCAGCCAGCGTCACGCAGGCCCGTCCCCTGCCTAAGGCGGTACAGAAATTGCAATGGCCCGCTAGGATCGCCAGGTCTCCTGCTATTCCCCGGCAGATGACCCTTTGTGCTTCTCCGTTAAATAGCATACCGTCTGGCGTACTGATTTTAAGGATAAATGTTTTCATAGGCAGCCTCCTCTACTTTTCCTTCGCTTTTTGCCAGACTTCATCTATTGTCCCTGAAAATAAAAAGCAGCTTTCCGGAATCTCATCACATTCTCCGGACAGGATACTCTCAAAACCTCTCAAGGTCTCTTTTAACGGCACATACTGTCCCGCCATGCCGGTAAACTGCTCCGCCACAAAAAAACTCTGGGAAAGGAATCTCTGCATCTTACGCGCCCGGCTTACCGTCTTTTTATCCTCTTCCGACAGCTCGTCCATACCCATGATGGCAATAATATCCTGCAGCTCTTTATATCTCTGCAAAACCTTCTGCACAGACCTGGCTGTCTCATAGTGCTCCTTTCCCACGGTCTGAGGCGAAAGGATACGGCTTGTAGATTCCAGGGGATCGACTGCCGGATAAATTCCCTGTCCCGCTATCTCTCTGGACAGAACTGTCGTGGCATCCAGATGAGTAAAGGCAGTAGCCGGGGCCGGATCTGTGAGATCGTCCGCCGGTACATAAACCGCCTGCACTGAGGTAATAGAACCCTTTCTTGTAGAGGTGATACGCTCCTGCAGCGCCCCCATTTCCGAGGCAAGAGTGGGCTGATAGCCCACAGCGGAAGGCATACGTTCTAAAAGTGCGGAAACCTCCGAGCCAGCCTGGGTAAAACGGAAAATATTGTCAATAAAAAGAAGCACATCCTGATTTTTTACATCCCGGAAATACTCTGCCATAGTAAGCCCGGAAAGCGCCACCCGCATACGTGCTCCCGGCGGCTCATTCATCTGTCCGTATACCAGGGCGGTTTTCTTTATAACACCGCTTTCCTTCATCTCGTTATAAAGATCATTTCCTTCTCTGGTCCGTTCTCCCACTCCGGTAAAAACAGAAAGTCCTCCATGGGCAGTAGCTATATTATGGATCAGTTCCATGATCAGCACAGTCTTTCCCACGCCTGCGCCTCCGAATAATCCAATCTTTCCCCCTTTAGCATAAGGACAGATCAGATCCACTACCTTTATTCCCGTCTCAAGAAGCTCCACAGCCGGGAGCTGTTCCTCATAAGCCGGAGCCAGGCGATGGATCGGCCATCTCTCCTTCGTCCTCGGCGGCGGAAGCTCATCCACCGGATTTCCTAAAAGATTAAATACCCTGCCTAAACATTCTTCTCCCACCGGCACGGCAATAGGCGCCCCGGTATCCAAAGCCTTCATTCCGCGAACCAGCCCGTCCGTGGAATCCATGGCTATACAGCGCACCATATGATCACCAATCTGCTGGGCTGTTTCCACAGTCAGCTTCGTCCCGTCTTTATCGATCTCTATGGCATTTAAAAGGGCAGGAAGCTCTTCCCGGACAAACCGTATATCCACCACAGGCCCTGTCACCTGTACTACCTCACCCATGTGCTTTTCATTCATTTCCGAATCTCCTTATGCCTACTTTTATTCCTGTTTTCTCTCTTTTTCATCCCGTTTTATCTTCCGCCCTCGGCTCCTCCCATGATCTCTGAGATTTCCTGGGTAATTCCAGCCTGACGGACCCGGTTATAAAACAGCTGCAGCTGCTCCAGCATCTCCCGTCCGTTTCTGGCGGCCGCCTCCATGGCGCTCCGCCTTGCCGCCTGTTCACTTGCCATACTATGGCATACGCCTCCATAGATCAGTCCGGCTGCATATTCCGGAACGACTGCTTTAAATACCTCAGAAGCGTTTGGCTCATAGAGGATCAGCTTTCGCACCGGTTCTTTTTTTCTGTCTTTGACCAGCTGCGAGAGCGGCAGAACGGAAAGGATCTCCGGCCGCTGCTCCAATACAGATATAAACTTTGTGTAGCATAAGTACAGATGGCCGAAGTTCTCTTTCAAAAATCCGCAGCACAGAAGAGCGGCTATACGGGAGCAATCCGCCGCTGATATGCCGGAAAGCTGGACAAACTCTTCCGTCAGACAAGGCACTTTCTGTCTCATGCAGTACTCCGCCGCCTTTTTTCCTATAGGAAGGACAACAGACTCCTGCTGCGCCCATGCCTTTTCCAGATGTTTGAAAAGATTTATATGATAGCCTCCCGCCAGCCCCCTGTCTCCGGCAATGAGAACATAACAGGCTTTAGGGTTTCTTCCCTCCTTCACATAAGCAGAGGTAAGATCCGTATTTCCCGCGGCAATCTCCCGTAAGGTTTCATAAAGCTCCTTGAAATAAGGATGGCAGGTGTGGACCTGTTCCTGGGCCCTGCGCAGCTTGGATGCCGCCACAAGTTCCATGGCTCTTGTAATCTGCATGGTATTCTGGACGCTTTTGATCCTTAGTTTTACCTCTTTCATGTTTGCAGACATATCCCGCCTCCTACATCTCCTTTGCTGTCTCTAAAAATATATCCGTGTATCTCTCTAAAAGCCGGCGAAGCTTTTCTTCTGTTTCTTCCGGAAGGTCTTTTCCTATCCGGATCTCTTCCATAACATGATGGCCCTGAGCGTCTGTGTCAAGAAAGGTATAAAGTCCTTTTTCGTATGCCCTTATCTGTTCTGTCTCCACCCTGGAAAGGATTCCCTGGGTTACCCCATAGAGAATGGCCACCTGTTTTTCCACAGGCACAGGTTCGCTCCGGCCTTGTTTTAACACCTCCACGATCCTTTTCCCCTGTTCCAGACGCTCTTTCGTATCTGCGTCCAGATCGGAGCCAAACTGAGCGAACGCCTCCAGTTCCCGGTATTGTGAATAAATCAGCTTCAGCCTGCCGGAAACCTTCTTCATTGCCTTGGTCTGCGCGTTTCCTCCTACACGAGACACAGAAATTCCCGGATTTACAGCGGGCATGATCCCCTGATGAAACAATTCCGTTTCCATAAAAATCTGACCGTCTGTAATGGATATTACATTAGTGGGAATATACGCGGATACGTCTCCGGCCTGTGTCTCAATGACCGGCAGGGCAGTAAGAGAACCTCCGCCATGGGACTCGTCCAGCCTTGCCGCTCTCTCTAAAAGTCTGGAATGCAGATAAAAAACATCGCCGGGATAAGCTTCCCTTCCCGGAGGACGGCGCAGCAGCAGGGACAGGGTACGGTAAGCCACCGCATGTTTGCTCAGATCGTCATATACCACCAGAACATCTCTTCCCTGTTCCATAAAGTATTCCCCAGCGGCACAACCGGCATAAGGAGCAATGTACTGAAGAGAGCTTGGATCAGACGCCGTTGCGGCTACTATGATGGTGTACCCCATCGCCCCGTTTAACAGAAGCGTTTCCGCCAGGGCTGCCACTGTGGACCGTTTTTGTCCAATGGCCACATAAATGCAGATCATATTTTCCTTCTTTTGATTAAGGATCGTATCCACAGCCAATGCGGTTTTTCCCGTTTGCCGGTCCCCTATAATCAGTTCCCTCTGCCCTCTTCCAATTGGTATCATGGAGTCAATGGCTTTGATTCCTGTCTGAAGAGGCTGGGAAACCGACCTTCTCTCGCAGATTCCCGGCGCCGGCCGTTCAATAGCCCGGTATTCCTTTGCCTTTATCGGTCCTTTTCCGTCAATGGGCGCTCCAAGTCCGTCTACTATCCGGCCAAGCAATTCTTCGCCCACAGGTACGGAAACCACTCTCCCTGTCCGTTTTACCTTCTGGCCTTCACTGATTTTTCTGCCATCTCCGAACAATATGATAGCTGCACTATTTTCCTCCAGGTTTTCAGCCATGCCAAGAGAGCCGTCCTCAAACTCTAAGAGTTCTCCTGCTTTACAGTTCATAAGGCCGCTGGCCCGGACGATCCCGTCTCCCGCCATCAGTACTGTCCCTGTCTCACTTTTTTGGATCACATTCTCGTAATATTTAATCTGACTGCGGATGACTTTGGATATTTCTTCTGGTTTTAATTCCATACTTTCCTTTCCATCCTTTGACAAATACTTTTCATTTTTAGGGAATTTCTTTCCCGTCCCCTTTAAGCTCCCTGGAAAGAAGTTCTAAGCGGCCCTTAATGGTGCCGTCCAGCCGCCTTCCCTCTATGTCCACCTGAAGTCCTGCCAGAACAGAACTGTCTTTTTTCCAGACCAGGACTATTTTCTTCCCGCTTATTTTCTCCAGCCTGTCCTTCAAGGCTTTTTTCTGCTGTTCGTTGGGCATGGAGGCGCTTGTCACTTTTGCCTCTGCTATCCCATTGTCTTGATAATAAAGGCGTTTATACTCCCTGCAGCATGCGCTGTATTCCCCCAGTATGTTTTTTCCGCACAATAATTTGAGAAAATTAAGCAGATAAGGCTGGATTTCCCTTCCAAAAGCCTTATCCAATAAATCTTCCCTTTCCCTTCTGGAAAGAGAAGGTTCTAAAAGGAGAGGCACATACTCTGAATTTTCCCGAAAAATCCGTCTGACCTGCATCATCTGTTCCATTATGGGCTCTGTGAGTCCCTCTTCCCCGGCAAGCCCGTACAGACTTCTCCCGTATATCCGGGCAAGGTCCGTCATGAAGCTTCACCCGCCTTCTCGATAAACTCCTCAATGAGCCTTTCATGATCCTCTCTGCGGATCTCCCTTTCCAGTACCTTTTCTGCTATTTCCACCGCCATGCCTGCGATCTTCGTCTTTATCTCCTCCATAGCCTTTCTTTTCTCCCGGGCCGCAGCTTCCTGCGCTCTTTTCATAAGCACTGCCGCCTGGGCGGAGGCGTCCTTTATCATTTCTTCTTTTTGATGTACGGCTGTTTTCTGAGCAGTTTCCAGGATATCGCTTGCCTGCCGTTTTGCAGCTCCCATATTTTTTTCGTATTCTTCCCTGATGGCGGCTGCCCGGCTTTTTTCCCTTGCCGCGTCCGTTATCTCCGCATCGGCCATGCCCCTGCGCTTTTCCAGCACAAGACTGACAGGCTTAAACAAAAAACGCTTAAGCAAATATACCTGAATAAACAAATTGGCCATCATTGCCACAAAATTCCACGGTACGATCCCTACCAGTTCCTGTACCTGCATCTTCCATTTCCTCCTTGCCTATCTGTCTTATCGCTGCGTATTATGCCCGAACCGCGCGCTTCTTTATGATTACAGACTAATTGATCCAAAAATTTTGTTTTATGAAACGCTGCGTCTCATCCCAGAAAATTCATAAATATGCCAGGTGCCACAAAAATAAGGAGCAGGCCTGTCACAAAGCCGTAAATACCTGTCGTCTCAGCAATGGCACAGCCTAAAAGCATAGTGGAAGTCACATCCCCTTTACACTCCGGCTGGCGTCCGATAGCCTCCAGTGCTTTTGCCACCGCATTTCCTTCTCCGATGCCGGGACCAATCCCCGCGATCAAGGCACAGCCCGCTCCAATGGCACAGCCCGCTAAGGCGATTCCTTTTGCCAGTATCAGAAAATCCATAGTAAACTCCTCCTTCTTAAAATTCGTTTTATCAGTTTTTCTCTGCAGCGCTGGATATATACATTACTGTCAGGATGCAAAAGATAAATGCCTGCATAAACCCGGAAAACCAGTCAAAGTAAAAGGATAAAACCGCCGGGATCCCAACACTCAGGACAGGAATACTGGAAAGGATATCTCCCAGCACTCCCGGCAGACGTCCCAGAAGCGCCGAACTTGCAAGCCCAAGGGCGGCATAGAGAAGTCCATTGATCACCAATCCGGACAGAATGTTTCCGAAATGGCGGCAGGCCATGCTCACAGGCGTTGCCAGTTCCGAGAGTATATTAAAAGGCGTCAGGACTGGAATCGGCGCAGTAAACCCTTTCAAATATCCGCCCAAGCCATTGGCCTTTATCTTCGAAGCAGTGATCATCACAAATACCACCGCCGCCCAGGCTGCTTCTGTAGATAAATCCGCAGTAGGACTTCTAAGCCCTGTAAGACTGATCAGATTGGACACCAGGCTCGTGGAAAATAAAGCGGCTATAAAAGGAACCAGCCGGCCAAAGTCCCTCCCCATATGATCAGTCACAAAATGCTCCGCTTTTTCCACTATAAGCTCCGCTGCAGCCTGACGCCTGGATATATTTTGTACTTTCAGATCCCTAGTCATCCAGATGCAGCATCCTGTGATCACAAGCATGACGATCCAGCTCACTGCTATTGTCTCGCTTATTCGCAGCTGTCCAAGCACAGGAAGCTTAACAGGCAGGGAAAACAATATCTTCGCTCCGGAAATATCCAGTTCCATAACTTTATGCACCTCCCTGCCAATTAGGGTTTCACATCCTGCTCTTTCTTATTCCTTGGAGCTTCAAAAATGTTCCTGGAAAGAAAAGAGGGATAAGCCCTGCCGCAAACTGAAAAAAAGGAACAGTAACCGCAAGAATGATCCACAAGATCTGCAGCAGCATTCTTTTTGTATAGCTCGCCTGCATACGCGCCCTTGCCCTCTCTTCATCCGGGATCACAGCTATTTCC
This sequence comes from Candidatus Blautia faecavium, assembly GCA_019118425.1. Classification (GTDB taxonomy): domain Bacteria; phylum Bacillota; class Clostridia; order Lachnospirales; family Lachnospiraceae; genus Blautia_A; species Blautia_A faecavium. Next base: position 14,036 of record DWYZ01000037.1, read on the forward strand.
TGCACAGCCAGCCCCATAAGGAAAAAGTTAAAAACCGCTGTGAAAGTTCCTCCTACCCCTCCCAAAATGACCCTGTAGTCAAAAGGGATCTTATCCGACACAGTCCGATGAAGAACGGCAAATGCGCCCCACATGACAACGGTACCCATACAAGTCAGAAAAGCCACCCTCTTTGTTTCTTTTTTTACCGCCGGCTGCGCATCGCTCCAAAAAATACCCACTTGACTTTCCTCCGAAATATTTTTTCCTTTTTATAGCATGGGAAAAAATTTGTAAAATATACCTGTTCTAACCAAAAAAACAGGACATACCCTTCCTCTGTATGTCCTGTTTTTATTGCCTTTTAAATAAAAGACATATTTATTTGTCTTTGCTATAAAACTGTCTGTTTTATGTATAGTTACTGTGTATATAGATAATTGCTTATTTCCGGATTATCTATATTATCCTGGTCAATCCATGCCGGTTCCATGAGAACGCCTTTTTTAATCTGAGCGATTTTTCTTGGCGCTGTCGCCTTTAAGGCTGTCCACATGGTTTCGTAACCCATAGCATAAGGATCCTGAGAGACTACGCCTATCTCCTCTCCGTTACGTATTGCCTCCTGCTGCCGGGTAGTAGCGTCAACCCCTACCATAGCGATGTTTCCTTCAGAGCTTTCCCCTTTTTCCATATCCAGGTACAGCTCCGCTACATCTGCATTGGTGCAGAACACTCCGTCTAAAACGGGATTCTTTTCCAGCACCTCCTGCATTGCTGTTTCCATATCTTCCACTTGATCCTGGTAAACGATGTCCACCACTTTAATATCTGTATAATCTTCCATTATATCCAGGAAGCCTTCTACTCTATCCTTAGCGCTCTGGGTCTTTTCCTGAGCGGAAAAAACCGCTACCTTGCCCATTTTTCCAATAGCCGTGCTGAGACGGTACGCCGCCAGCCTTCCTATCTGCTTGTTATCAGAGCCCCGGTAAGCACGGATCAGATCTGTCTCGCTTACATTGGAATCAAACATGACTACCGGAATCCCGTTTTCCCGTGCTGCCTCCAGCTGCGCCTGACAGGAGTCCATATCGCTGGCCGACAGACACACTACATCCGGATTTTCCGCGATCACTGCGTCAAGGATATTGATCTGGGTTTCTACATCCAGTTCGTCACCCGGCCCTTCGAAAGTCATCGTGATCTGTTGCTCCTTCTCAAAACCATAGGCTGTGTTTACCGCATTTACCGCATCTTCCATTCCCTTTTGGATCAGATTCCAAAACTCTCCGTCCGTATCCTTGCTGACTACAGCAACCCTTGCTCCCGTTTGTATAGGAATGGAGGTATCAATTTCTGAGGAAATCTCCTCCTCTTCCGTCTCTTCTGCCGTTTCTGATACTTCCTCCGACTGTACATCTGCAACAAGAGGTTCGATAAGTTCTCTTACCTTTTCCTGCTGGCATCCGGTCAACAATACAGCCGTCACAAAAAAACCTGCAGTCGCAACTGCCGCCTTTTTCATTCTTGCCTCTCCTTTTATCACGTAAAATTAACATAAATATGCCACTTTTTTTACATTATACACTTTTTCTTTGGCTCGTCCATAGTTTTCATACTTTTTTCATTTTTTTTACCATTATTTTTAGTCCCATACATCCCATTCTTTACCTATTTCATATATGGTAGAAAAGGCAAGCGGTCCCAGGATCACACCCCAGGCCCCGAAAAGAAAAAAGCCTATATATACAGCAGCCAGGACAACGATAGGGGATATCCCCAGTTTCCCCCCGAGAAGCCTGGGTTCTAAAAACTCCCGCAGAAAGCTTGTCACGACATCCAGCAGCACACAACCTATGGCGGCAAAAGTATTTCCTTTTATCAGATAGACCACCCCTGCCGGATATAAAAACATTCCTGTTCCAATTAAGGGAAGAGCATCCAGCACTCCCAGCCCTATGCCAAAGATAAGAAAATAAGGGCTTTTTATTATCCAAAGCCCTGCTGCGCACACAACCGCCACCAAAGTCATAATGATAACCTGCGCCTTCAGATACGTAACGGTAGTTTTTTTCAATCTGCGCAGTACATGCCTTGTCCCTACCAGCCAATGATAGTCCCATATCTTTTTTCTCAGATTTTCCATATCCCCGATGATCAGGACAGTGGATATAAAAACTACCACTATCCCTGAAAATACAACTAAAATATTTTTTACCCCCGAAAAAATTTTCGGTATCGTCTGCGGACTTACCGCCTGAACCAGCTGTTCCTGAATATTATTCACCTGGGTCAAAACATAACGTCTGCTCTGTCCGGCTCCAATTCCAGTAATATTTTCCAGCATCTGACAGCAGTGATCCACAAAATTCCCAAACCAGTTTTCAAATACATAATAATTAGAGACAGCTGTCTTAATCTGAGAAAAAAGCTCCGCGATTCCCAAATAAAACAAAAGTCCCACAATTCCAAAAATCACAGCCAAAAGCAGGCTTCCCGTCAGTGTTCTTTTTATTTTCCATCTTTTTTCCACCTTTACTGTTGCTGGATAAAGCCAGGACGCCAGAATCCAGGCTGCAAGGAAGGGTAGCACAACCGGAAACAGATACCTGTATCCCAGAAGCACCCCTGCTATGATCCCCCCGATAGTTAAACGTCTTTTCCATTCTATCTGCAATTTTCTCACCATACTTTTCGTTTTTTTTAGTATGGGAGATCCCGGCTAAATTATACCTTTCTCCTTCCCGTTTCCGGTTGCGGAGAAAACATTTTTAGAGTATACTCTCCACTAAAGGAGAATTTTTATGTGGAATGAAAAAATACAAGATATGATCTTATATGAAGACAAAGAAATCCTCGTATGTCAAAAACCTCCAGGCCTGGCCGTACAAAGCGCCGGCGTAGGGAAGGCAGATATGGAAAGCTGCCTGAAAAATTATCTGGTCAAAAGCGGAAAGATCCCTTATCTTGGCATTATCCATCGCCTGGACCAGCCGGTAGAAGGCGTCCTGGTATTCGCGAAAACCCCGGAAGCCGCTAGGGACCTGAGCCGCCAAATGACTGCCGGCACCATTGGTAAACATTATCTGGCAGTAACCGAAGGGAAACCTCCTGCCCCGGAAGGGATTCTTGAAGACTGGCTAAAAAAAGACGGAAGAACTAACACTTCCGCCGTCGTCTCCCCCAATACCAATGGCGCCAAACGTGCCAAACTTTTTTACAAGGTATTAAAAAGCATCCGTGATGTTTCCTCAGACTCCCAAAGATATCTTCTTGCAGTCACTCTTGACACAGGGCGCCATCATCAAATCCGAGTCCAGATGGCTCATGCAGGAATGCCTTTGGTAGGGGATAAAAAATATAACCTCCAGGGAAAAAATACCCTTCCCCTGGCCCTTTGCGCAGAAACCCTAGAATTCCTCCATCCCAAGACCAGGAAAAAAATGCAGTTTCAGGTAAAGCCTTCCGGAACCGCATTTCACGGATTCCAAGACATACAGTAACAGAAACGGAGTTGACGCAAAAAGACGGTCATCATTTTTTACTTCTCTTTCAAAAATGATGACCGTCTTAACAATCTTCTTTATTCAATTTTTTAATCCTTTCGTTCTTCTGTTTTTATAATTGGTCCGTTTTTCTATATCCACCTTGATATATTTGGGAAAACCAATTCTCTTTATTCAGTTTTTTATAGCTTCTATATGTACATATCTTTCGTTATTTCCTGCTCATAAACGATATGATTTAAGTATCACTCGATTTATTTAGAAAGTTTATAGATTTTGAATCATAATTTCACGGATTATAATTCTTTTTCGGAGAAATAACGGATATACTTTTTCTTCGGCTTTTCAACAATTATGAACTTAACTTCTTAAATCCCTAACTGCTTATATCCTCTTATACTTCTCTGTGTCTTAAATAACTTTCACCTTTGTGAATTTATTCAGTTATTCAGATTCGGCAGATAAGCATCTTTTGTGAAAAAGTTCCTTGTGTATTTCTTCCTTCTCAATATCTTTTGTAAGAAGATATTCTTCTGATGCAAAGCTTCGATTCATATCCTAATGTTTCTAATATGGATCTCAAAATATCTTTCTTATTTATCTTTAAGCTTCTCTGGAACTCTTCTTCCAGACGAAACTCTAAAATAAGGAGTTATACTTTTTCATCAATGTTTCTTTACACATTGATAAAACTCTTTGTATCAGGTTCGTGATAGATATTCAATATGAGCAACCGTTTCTATATACCTCGGATACAATTTTTCCTGTGCTCTTTAGAGCCTTCTTCTATCAGGAAACTTCTTCTTTACTACTTATCGTGTATCAGGTCTTTCTTGCAGGAAACACGGTTCCTATCACTTTCTCATATTGATAAACTTCTGTTACTTTCCCACTGGACTCACCCTAACCTTTCTTTTTTCTTCATCCTTTTCATGTAACATTTATACTATGAATTGAATGAATTTCTTTTGTTTAGGTTGTTTTCTTTTGATGTGATTATAATACCACCATGGCTTTGATTTGTCAACACATTTTTTCATTATTTTTAAAATAAATTATTATCAAGAATCAAAACTTATTTTAAAACTGTTATTTATTTTAATTATTTATTAATTTCAGAAAATTTATTTTTTTCAAATGTTTCTAGCATACTGGGCACTGTTCGGCCAGTGCCTTATTCAAAAAAACTCAAAGCCCTGCGGCAAGCTGCAGAGCATCAAATTTGCAGCCCAGCAGAGCTGCGGGATATTTGCTCTTCACATCATTTGCCAAATGGCCATGCGTGTCCGCTTGGCTCGTTGCTTGCAGGAATAAACGCGCCGGTATATAAACTATACCGGCGCGTTATGAATCTCTCTATGTTCCATCCGAATCACGCGCTTGCCGCCACATCCGGGTAGATTACCTATCTTCTGTTATAGTTGATCAGACAGCCTTTCAAGATAATCTCACGTTCATCCTCAGTAAGCTCCCCAAGAGTTACTGTAAATTCTTTCATTTTTCCTTCTTCCACCACATAACCTTTTATGATATCCGCCTTTTCTTCTACTGCTTTCCTTATCTCTGGGAAGAAGAGATAGTCTCCGTTTTTAAAAGGAAGATCTCCCTCCTTGATCAGGAATGGAAGCATACCCCAGTTGATCAAATTGGAACGATATCTCTTTGTGGCGTATTCATTGGCAATATTTGCCCAGCCGCCCAGTACTTTCTGACAGGATGCAGCCTGCTCACGTGCGGATCCGTCTCCTGGCTTCACCGCAAAGATGGTGCTGCCTACGCCGATGTTCTTCTCATTGACCTCTGAAAAAACATTCTTTACTGTATCCAAAACTGATTTTAACTCCGGCAGAGCCTCCACAGGTGATTTTCCTTCCTGGATAGCCTTCTGGGCTTTCTGCACTTCTTTTGCCCGTCCTACATACGCCGGATCCTTGCGGGAAAGAGTAAACTCTGCCAGTCCTAATGGATTAGACCTGAAAGAGGAGGTCTCACCTGAAGGAATCAGCTCGTCTGTAGTGGTGACCGGATCATGAATCTCAGACACAACTTTCAGCACCAGATTCTCCGCCAGAGCAGCCATCTCAGGCCAGTCTTTGATATTAGGGCCGAAATGGATCTCCACGCTTGGGTCTGCCACGCCTTTGCTGTCAAATACACGGTTTTCATAGATGGTTTTGTCAAAGAAATATTTCTGGTTTTTGTAATCTCCCGTATATTCCTCAGCAGAGGTGAGGAAGCCTTTATTGGCAGCTGTAGCAGCAATGGAGCGGGCGTCCATAAGAGCGACAGAGGAAATCTGTCCGTTTTGGATCTTAGATCCTTCCCGGTTCGGGAAGTTTCTGGTTGTATGGCGGATACTGAAGGCGTTATTCGCCGGCGTATCCCCAGCTCCGAAACATGGTCCGCAGAAAGCGGTCTTTACCACTGTACCGGTGGCCAAAAGATCAGCCAGAACCCCGTTCTTAGCAAGTTCCATATAGATAGGCGTACTTGCCGGATACACGCTTAAGGTAAAGGCATCGGAACCGATGCTGGTTCCTTTTAAGATGTCTGCTGCTGCACAGATGTTTTCGAAGCCGCCGCCTGCACACCCCGCAATGATCCCCTGCTCTACATAAAGCTTTCCATCAATCACCTTATCCCGCAGAGTAAATGGAACTTTTCCGTCCAGGCTTACCTGGGCTTTTTTCTCCACATCCGCAAGAATGTCATAAAGGTTTTCCTTTAATTCATCAATGGTATATGTATTGCTTGGATGGAAAGGCATAGCGATCATAGGTTTGATCTCTTCCAGGTCAATCTCCACACAGCCATCGTAATATGCCACCTGGCCTGGTTTCAATTCCTTGTAAGCATCCTCTCTTCCGTGGATTTCGTAGAACTCACGGATTTTTTCGTCTGTCTGCCAGATGGAGGAAAGACAGGTAGTTTCCGTTGTCATTACATCTACCCCGATACGGAAGTCCGCGCTGAGATTAGCAACTCCGGGGCCTACGAATTCCATAACTTTATTTTTTACATAGCCGTTTGCAAATACTTTGCCGATAATAGCCAGGGCAACGTCCTGAGGTCCTACACCCGGCCGGGGAGTTCCTTTTAAGTAGATCGCTACCACGCCCGGCATGTTAATATCATAAGTCTGGCAAAGAAGCTGCTTAACAAGCTCCGGTCCGCCTTCTCCCATAGCCATGGTGCCGAGGGCTCCGTAACGGGTATGACTGTCTGATCCAAGGATCATCTTGCCGCTTTCAGCCAGCATTTCTCTCGCATACTGATGAATAACCGCCTGATGAGGGGGTACATAAACTCCTCCGTATTTTTTCGCACAGGTAAGTCCAAACATGTGGTCGTCTTCATTAATTGTCCCGCCCACTGCACAAAGAGAGTTGTGACAATTCGTCAGTACATAGGGAACCGGAAATTTTTCCAGTCCGGAAGCGCGTGCTGTCTGGATAATTCCCACAAAGGTAATGTCATGAGAAGTCAGCTTATCAAATTTGATCTGTAATTTTTCCATGTTTCCGGAAGTGTTGTGGGACTTTAAAATGCCATAGGCAATGGTATTCTCCACAGCAGCCTCTTTCGATATCGGAAGAGAAGCCTGGCTTTCTTCAACGATCTCGCAGCCGTTCACCAGATAAATGCCGGTGTCATATAATTTCATTTACGTTTCCTCCATTCTGGACATCAGGATGAACTGATCCTGTCCATCCTCTGTGAGTTTCTATTTACAGATATCCCTTCACTGTCCCAGCAAACAGGGGCAGTGACGCATATGCTCCATTATAGTTGATTTCCCCGGAATAATCAAGCGCGAGCCGCAATTGTCCTGGCCAGGCAGACCATACAATGACAGGCGGCTATTTCCCGATTCTCTCCCTCCGGTCGTTTTTGTCATCCTGATAAAATTTCTTTTTCTCAAGATACATTTTCTTTTCCGCTTTCTTTATCAGCGCATCCAGAGATGATACCTCCTTCTCCCACTGAATGCCTACAGAAATATAAAAGTTCTTTTTCTTTAATTCTTCTGTCATTTCTTTCTTCAGCCGCTCCAATGTACTTTCCTTAAGCCCCACGGCAAAGGCCAGGAATTCATCCCCTCCAATACGGTAAGTATACTCTGTTCCGAATCTTTTCCGTATTTCCCCGGCCACTGTTTTCAGCATCTCGTCTCCAGCTTCATGTCCCTTTTCATTGTTCAGTTCATGAAGGCCGTTCACATCTATGTAAATACATGCCAGTAATTTTTTATATTGGCTGATGTATTTGGAAAGATCCGCTTCATAGCGGTTCCGGTTATAAAGCCCAGAAAGCACATCCCTTTCCCCTCTTGCTTTAATCGCCATATAGGAATTCATATTGTGCAGGAACATGCTGAAGCTAAAGCTGACACTTTTCAAAAAGACTCCTGGTTTTATTTTTTTATTGGACAGGTTGCACCCTGCCAGTATTCCGCAGACAGAGCCTTCCATATCTTCAATAGGAACGGCGATAAGGCTTCTCAGCTCCTCGTCCAATCCATATTCCGCCCTCATGCGGGACATTTTTCCTTCAAATGCCTCAAACTGTCCTTGACCGCCCCTGAAATAATCTAAAAGGAAAGCAACCATTTCCGGACTCAAAAAATCCTCCCAGGCGCCTTCTCCTTTTTTCCAGCCGAATGTAATACGTTCAGCGGGCTGCCCAATCATCCACAGGCCGATCCTTTCCGCCGAGGTAATATGAGCGGTTTTTTCCAAAGCCCCTGTAATATTTTCCTGTTTTTCATGGGCATTAAACAAAAGTTTTTCCACGTCATAAATATAATTAAGCGAGTCCAGTTGTCTTTGCTTTTCACTTGTTTCACTTTTTACATAATGCAGCATCCATATAAAATATAAAATAAAGCAAATGGCCTCAAATGCTAAAAATATATTCAGGATATTCCGGATGATCTCTGCATTCTCAAAGACTACATCCTCCGGCACGGACAGAGCGATTCTCCATTCGTTAATCTCTATCGGTTCGTAACAGAAATAAAGATATCTGTCAATCGTCTCAGACACAAAAACCACATATCCTGTCCTTCCATCTATCATTCCCTGTTTTAAGGTTTCGTGATCATAACCGGGAGCCATTTCCCTTTCTCCCAGCGTCCATATATTTCCAGGTTCGTCATGCCAGGTATCCACCAAAAAATCCCCTGTATTTCCATCTATGATATATACCGCCGCCTCTCCGCCGTAAGGCTCTGCCTTAAGCTCCTCAGGCAAAGTACCAAGCTCTATGATCCCGCACAGCATGGCAATGGTCTCCCCTTCCTTCTCCACAGGCATGTAATGGCGTACAATGTATTCTCCATCTGTGAGATCTCTCTCTCGGTCTGTGATATGGGCTCCAAGGGCCGCTTCCCTGGCAAAAGAAAGTTCTTCTCCCGCGTCTATAGCCTCTCCGCCCTTTGTAAGCACGGTATTATCCGGAAGAAGGATTTCTATTCTGGATATCATCCCTATCCTGGAGTAAGAATCCAGTACTTCCCAAAGCTCCTGGGAGGCAAGATCCTCATATCGTTTGACCAGCATGGCCAGCCTTTCCAGTTGTTTCTCATCGTTATCTGCATAACCTTTAATATCCATGGCAATCTGAGCAGCTTCTTCATAAAGCCGTTCAAAACTTCTTTGTTCCTCTGTATTGTTAATTTCACGGGTTATGATAAAAGATGCCGCCACCACCACCAGAATCAAAACAAGTGTCATTGCCATAGATTTCTGCCAATGTATTCCTTTTTTCTTTTTTTCCTTTTCTTTTTTCATTTAAAGCCCCTTCCTTGTGCGGCTTCATATTATTTACAATCAGTTACTTTCCTGCAGCACATTTCGGTTCAGCAGTTCAAGCTTATCCGCCTGAAGGATAAGTTCCGCCTGCAAAAACGTCTGGCTGGCTGCAGTAGCCATAAAATCAAAAATCAGGTCCAAAGTCATTGTCAGGGCAAGAGCCTCCTCCGGAATTCCCAGCTGAAGGAACATTACTGTATAGCAGGTGAGGCCTCCGCCCGGTATAGGCGGCGTGGCGATCGCCAGGATCCCGCTGAGCAGTATCGCCGTCAGCATCCAGGAAAGATTTATTTCTGTCTGATAGCTTTCAGCCATATACATACCTACCACAAGAAAATTAACCGCTGATCCTGGCATATACATAACAATCCCTAAAGGCAGGCCGAAATTTGCAATGCGGGAATTTATCCCAAGCTTTTCCTCGCAGCAGCTCATGTTTGTCCCAAAGGCCGCCGAAGAAGACGCCGTAGTCAGCGCGATCAAAAATGTAGGGAATAATTTTCTGACTAATAAGATAAAATTTATCCTTTCTTTCAAGGAAACATAAAGAAGCACACCTGCCAAAAGCACCAATATCAGCAAAACGTAAACCGCAATCGGCTTCCATGCTCCCGCGATCTGCGCAAGAGAGTCGGAAAGCATCATCTGGAGCAGACTCACAAAGATAAAAAACGGCACGATGGAGCTGATAAACTCCATAATGTACTGAACAATATAATCCGCCTGTTCCACCAATTTCGCTGCCCCAACCGTCTGTTCACCCAGAATCAGCATAGCGATTCCCACCGCCGCAGCTATCACAATAATCTGCATAGAATTTCCTTCTGCAAAGGGCTGTATGATATTCTCCGGAATTATGTCCAAAAGCATTTGAAAAACGCTGCCCAGCTGAGATCCATCCATATTCTCTACAGACATGTTTACCTTAAAAAAGGGAAGACTCATCACCGCTGAAACCGCAGTAAGGAGAAAAGTCGCCCCGGTAAACCGCAGCATCATCTTTTTTCCGATCACCCCAAGGGTAGCCGTATCTCCAATACTATAGATTCCCCAGGCCACAGACAGAAAAATCATAGGCCCTGCCACCGTACTTAAGGCTCCCAGAAAAGAGTCAAATACAGGAGTTAGAATTCCCTCTCCCCAAAATGTCCTCATATCAGCCGGCATCATCCTCCCCAGAATTCCTAAAGCTATGGCAAGAACTACTGCCAGCACCAGCTTAAGGACAGGATTAATCTGCTTTTTATGGAGCTTTAACAGGATCTGATTTTTCCCGGATTTATACAGATATAAAGGCTTCAGGCCCATGTTTATCAAAAGCCTTCTGCTCCAGTCTCCATATTCCGCCTGGGCTTCATGTTCCAGCGGGTTAAACCTTTCCCCTTGAACCTCCATCCTGATAAAAGGCTGTCCCCATTGCTTTCCCATAATAAGAATACAAGACACATCTTCTCCAAATCTTTCCCGCATATCAAGCAGAATATCCTCCATAGACAGACGAATCCTGGTGATATTTTTGCTTTCCATATCCAGTTTTCTTAAAAACTCCTGTATCTTCTCTGAAATCCTATCAATATCCTTTCCTTTCAGAGAATATACCTCTATTGTTTTTCCCACTCTCATTGATTTCTGCTCCTCAAAAATAGCTTTCTCTTATTCCACCTGCACATATATCTTCTCATATGCCTTCTCGGGAATCCATACGGATACAGAGCCTCCGTTTACCTGGAATTCCCCTTCGCCGTTTTCATCGATCACCACTGGCTGTGAGCAGCGTCTCATTCCATCGAAAAAACGTGTTCCTGCGAAATGCTTTCCTACCAGCATCCTCTTGGAACCAGCCGCCGCGTCCGTCATTAGGACCGCCATGCCGGAATCCGGATGCTCTTCATCCCCGGCGCGTGTAAATCCTACCACAGAAGAATCGTCAAGGTAGTCCCGCTGCTGTCCATATGCGTAATCTCTTCTCAGTCTCAATAATGTTTTAAGGCCTGCCATGGGCGAAATGCCATCATGAGGGATACCATAGTAATCCCCGTAAAATACGCAGGGCACACCTTCTTGTCTCAGCAGGATAAAGGCATAGGCAATGGGTTTAAACCATTCCGGAACAAAAGAGGCCAAAGCCTGTCCCGGCTGTGTATCGTGATTATCCACAAAGGTGACCGCACACTCCGGACGCGCCCTTACCAGAGAATTGTTAAAAATACTTCCCATATCAAATCCCCCCTGAGACGTGGCCGCTGTCTGAAAGGCGAAATGCAAAGGCACGTCAAACAGGGAAATACTGTTTTCCACCACATCCAGATAATGAAGCAGCCTGGGAAGATCCGCAGACCAGTATTCGCCTACAGTGAACATCTCTTTCCCGGTATGCTCCCGCATCTTTTTTATCCATTCCCGGTAGAAATTAAAATCTATGTGTTTTACCGCATCCAGGCGAAATCCGTCCATATGCACAGTGTCCAGATACCATTTGCCCCAGGTTTCCACAGCGGCCGCTGTTTCAGGGCAGTCCATATCCAGATCCACCCCCATAAGATAGTCGTAATTGGCTTTTTCCCTGTCGGTCTCTTTATGCCATTCTTTGCCCTGGAATTTAAAGATCCCGGTTCTTTTTCCAGCTTCGTCCCAGTCTGTGCCGCTGAAATTAGTGGCATTCCAGCAAAAATCCGAATATTTCCCATTTCGTCCCGGGAAATTAAACTTTGTCCATGCCCGGATCCGGATATCTTCCCGTATCTCCTTTTCCCGGTTATCCGCCGCGACTTCCTCCACCATCACTTCTTCCGTTTCATCCGCGCCCATCATCTGATTCAGCACAATATCCGCCAATACGGAAATACCTTGTTCCTGCAGATCCCGCACAGCCTGCAGATAGGCATCCTTTGTCCCATATTTCGTAGCCACGCTGCCTTTCTGATCAAACTCTCCCAGATCGTAGGTGTCGTACACGTCATATCCTACGCTTGCGCTTCCTCCCGCTCCTTTATAGGCCGGCGGAAGCCAGACCGTATCAATTCCCGCCTCTTTAAGCGCCTTTGCCTGGGCGCTGCACCGTTTCCAGTGGAGGCTGTTGGCAGGAAGATACCATTCAAAAAACTGCATGATCGTTTTATTTTCCATTTTATTTTCACATCCTTTTATTAAACGCCGGTTCATGTACGCGCCGGTTTTTGCAAGCCAGGCGTCTTCATCAGCCGGCATAGTATCTGTCTGCTTTACCCTTAATATTATATTTAGTTGTATGAAGAGTTGCAAGCCAAATTGCCCTTTGGATCATACCGGCCTGCGGCCACACAGCAAAAACCTAGTGTTCTGACATGTAACTCATACCGGCCCGCAGCCACATAACGGCTGATTTTCCGGTCAAATACAATAAGGGGCAGATCCTATGTCTGCCCCTTGTCATCCATGCCGGCAGCGGTGGGATATCCTTTCGATACCGCCGCTGCCGGCACTATAAATAACTAAATTTAAAATATGTTATGATTCTTCCTGGATTTTTTTGTCCTGCGTCTTCCTTTCCTTCGCCGCGAATGTGATCATAACTTTAAACAGATCGCCGTCCAGATACAGCTTAAATTCTCCTCCCTGGAGCTCTGTAAGGCTCTTGGCGATGGAAAGTCCCAGACCGCTGCCCTCTGTATTTCTGGACACATCTCCTCTGATAAAACGTTCTGTCAGCTCATCAGGAGAAATATTTAAGGGCTGTGCGGAAATATTTTTAAGGGAAAAAGTTATCTTTTTATCCGCATTTGTCACTTCCGCGTAAACTCTCGTTCCTTCCATGGCATACTTTACTACATTGCCGAAAATGTTTTCCAGAACACGCCACATCCTTTGTCCGTCCGCATAGATGACAGAAGGTTCATCTGTAAAGTGTACCATCATCACAAGATTCTTCTTCTGAAATCTTTCTTCGAACTCTCCGATCACCTGCTGGATCATTTCCACGAAATCAATGTCATTCATCTCCAGGTTAATATTTCCGGAGCTGGCCTTGGATGCCTCTACCACATCTTCTGTGAGAACCTTTAATCTCTGTGATTTTTCATCCAGAATGTTAAGATATCCCAGTATCTTTTCGTCTGTGAAATTTTCTCTTTTCAAAAGATCCACATAATTGATAATGGAGGTGAGAGGAGTCTTAAGGTCATGAGATACATTGGTGATAAGCTCTGATTTCATTCTCTCATTCTTCACACTTTTTTCCACTGCCGCATCAAGGCCGGAGCCTATATTATTGATATATTCCGCCATAGTCTTCTGGTCTCCATTCAGTTTCTCTAAAGGAATCTTGTACTGCAGTTCTCCTCCGCTGATCCTCTTTAGTCCTTCCAGAAGGATATCCATTCCTCCGGCTTTCCGGATCACATATACCAGCGCCCCGATATCAATGAAAGCCAGAAGGAGGAAGAAGATCGCGCCTCCGGTAAAGATGATCCCGCAGAACAAAAACTGCAGTCCCAGAAAGACAATGGAAATAACTGTCATTTTTAATTTACTGGCTGTATTCTTTGAATAAATTTCCATAAAGCCGCCAAACTTCTTTAAAGCTTTCTTACACAGCCGAAGGAGATATCTGAGCAGGCTGTTTTTCCATAAAGTTTTCGCTTTTATCCTTCTTACCAGGCTTAAATATCCCGCGAGGAAAAACAGCATGGTAAAGCCCGCCGCCACACCGGCAAATACAAAAACTTCCACAATATCGTTTAGGTTGAAGTGATTCAATGAAACACCGAAAGCCATTACCAGGCTCCCCCATATTCCCACGATCACTGCCGCCGCGATTTCAGTAAACCAATGGTCAAAAGCATTCAAATGTACTTCTTCGTCCCCGGGTTTTCTTCCCGCCGCCACAGTAAGCCATACGATACTGATCAGCAAAAGAACGATAGATATCGCCCCTCCTATGGTCACCGGAAGGATATAGCTTCTATAGCTTTCATAGTTATGTGCCTCTGTCGCCATAGAATCCGCAGCCGGATAAGAAGTGTCTATTTGAACAGCAAAAACAAAATCATCTGCTCCAAGCGCATTCTTTATCGTGTGATTCCATAATTCCAGAACCGCGTCTCTTTCGATGGCTTCTACATTGGTAACACTATCTGAAAGATTCGGGCGGATGACGATATATGCACCCTTTTCCTGCATCTCTTCCAGCGAAGTTTCCAGATTTTCATAGACCTTATAAGCATTTTTATTAGAATCGACGCTTTCCGTTCTATTGTCCGCATATAGATAGGTAAAATTCGTGTTTCCTTCAGAAAAATCCTCTGCGAAATATTGGCCGCTGTCCTGTATATAAGCGTTCATAAAGGTGAGCAGATCACCCAGCTCCTCGTAAGCTTCTTCCAGTCTTCCGTTCCAGTAAGAGTTCGTATTTAATACTTCTAAAAGATTCTCGGCTCCTTCCGGTGGAAATACTTCTTGAATAGGAGTTACCGTGGTTAATGAGATATCCGTATAAACAGCTCCCGTCTTTGTATCTTCCGCTGTCTCGATCACATCGGAATATCCCTGGTACAGATCGTTAAGCGGATCATTTTCATCCGCCTGCTCTCCCTCATAACCCTGGGCGAAAGGCGTGATCTTTATCTCCCCATTAAGGACACGATCCTTAAAATCATCATAATAAAAATACTGATAATTTCCCTGCTCATTTCTACTTTCTATAATAGGCGCAGCCTGTGTATAATCATAGTATCTTCCGGACCATTCCTGTGCCCATTCCTTCAGGTCATTTACATAATAAGCCAGACCGGAACGGTTTTCATAGGAAATGCTGCCAAGCGCATATTCGCTGCTTCCGTTCTGACTGAACTCATCCAGATCGATCACTGCTGAAGGATCCGCATGTTCCAGTGTTTCATAATTTTTCTCTAAGGCCAGGCCATTTATGATGTCCAGGCCGTAATTTCTAAATTGATAGGAAAATCTATCCGTTTCTTCATAGGTCTTATTTTCTTCCCATAAAGTGATCCCTGCATCATACATGGCTACCACGCACACCGCGCAGATCGCGGCTGCGACAGCCGCAATGTGGGCGATCAGGATCCAGAAAACTTTTGCCCCATTGCTCCTGTATTTTTTTTGTTTCATATTCATCCCTTTCCTTTCCGCCTTTACAATTTTTCTACCTTATAGCCAAGTCCCCATACCACCTTAAGGTATCTTGGCTCCCGTGGGTTGATCTCGATTTTTTCTCTGATATGCCGGATGTGCACAGCTACGGTATTATCCGCCGCTACCGCTTCTTCGTTCCAGATATTTTCGTATATCTGGTTAATGGAAAACACCCTTCCCTGATTTTTGATAAGCAGAAGCAAAATATTGTATTCAATGGGTGTGAGCTTTACCATCTCTCCGTCTACCCGGACTTCCTTCAGATCATCGTTGACAGTTAAGCCTCCTGTCTCATAGATGTGCCCGCTCTCTTTGTTTACCGCGGCTCCCAGCCTTGTATATCTTCTAAGCTGGGACTTTACTCTTGCCACAAGTTCTAACGGATTAAAAGGCTTTGTCACATAATCGTCCGCTCCTACGTTCAGTCCCAAAATCTTATCCGCGTCCTCTGACTTTGCCGAAAGAATAATGATGGGCAGAGGGTTTTCCTCACGTATTTTTAAGGTAGCCCGGATTCCGTCAAGCTTTGGCATCATGATGTCGATGATCAATAAATCTACCGGCTGGCCCCGCAGGACGCGAAGCGCCTCCTCTCCGTCATATGCCTTAAAAATCTGGTATCCTTCCTGTTCCAGATAGATAGCTATCGCCTCCACGATGGCCTTATCGTCATCACAGACCAAAATATTCGCCACTATACTCTCCTCCTTCTTTTTCAAAAGCCTGCTGTCTCGCTTCTTTTGATGGTATTAGAATAACAAAGGGGTCTTAATTTGAAAGGGATAAATTCTTAAGATTTTCTTATTTTTTGCCGCACTTGCTGCGGCTATACAGGGATGCCTTTAGGTATTTCTTATTTTTTTGCCGCACTTGCTGCGGCTATATATTTTACACGAAAATGTTTAATATTAAAATAGCTCTGCCGCAATAATATTGTTGTTGGTAGAAATTACGCAAAATACCCTCTGAAAACAAAAGACTTTTTAATCCTTTATTTTCAGAGGGCATATATCCTGTGACATGATAAAAAGCTGGTAAATCTCCCGCTATTTTTCCTCTTTCCCGCCTTTTTCGATCGTGTCCGCGATCAGCTGGCACATCTCTCCTTTTTTTCTCCCAATAGCAAAGGCAAGTTCTGTATAAAGATATTCTTCCGCCATGTGAAAATATCGTTCGTCCATGGCCCCTTCCTTTTTTCCCTGGGCAAAGCGTTTCTGTTTTCTCTGGTACATTGTCTTAATGATGCTGACCCAGGATTCCGGCCTGCAGCTGCGGATGGCCTCTTTGTATTCCTGCTCCCGAAGCTTTTCGTTTTCGATATCTGCGGCCTGAATCTGAGAGATATTGCCGATCACATCCCAGGCCTCCTGAGACGTAAGCGCTTTTCTTAAAACAGAGTCTCCATGGTCTGTAGGAACATAAATCTTCATTTTCCCGTCAGATAAAGGTACTAAAAGATAATACAGCTTATCCTTATTCCCGCTCACTTCGTCCATATGTACAATATCCTCAATATGACAAATACCTGCATTCATTTTTACTACATAATCGCCTACCTGGTACAATTTTACACCTCCCGTGTCATGGGCAGGGATGCCCGTTTAAGGCATAATCTCTGCAATTTTATCACTCTTTCTCCCCTTTATCATATCAATTTTTTTCCTTTCTTGTAAGGAAAATCTTCTTCCATACAAGCATTTTCAGCGTTTTTTCTATATATTGCTTCTTGTATTTTGTGCAA